>JAGXLU010000048.1 GCA_018334565.1 Halanaerobiales bacterium
AAAGATTGAAAAATATCGATATAAGATGCGATAATAATAACTAATAAAAAAAACAGATATTAAAAAAGGTATGAGATGAAGGATATAGCAATATAAGCAAGTCACAACTATCCAAGCAAACTTCTTTTAAGCTGAGCACTTTTATTAAATTTGATAAATTAGTTAAAATATTGTATTCTGTATTTAATATAAATATTTTAGCTAAGAGCTTTTAGACATTTTTAATATTATTTCTATTTTTAAAGCCCCTCACCCCCCAAAATGAGGGGTACTTTTTTTATAAAATTTTTAAATATATTAACTTTTTCTACTTTGTTAATTTAATAGGTCACAGTTTATTTTTGTACTAACCATAGATATATAAAAATCTTTCAAGGCCGCAAAAATAAAATATTAATGATCTTACAATTTAAACTATTTTTAAACAAAATAAAATTCCTGGATTTATTAATAATTACTAAAGGCGCCTTTTAATTGAGGAGTTTTAACAGTTGTTATTTAAGTGGTGATAAAGGTGTAATTCAAATCTATACGAGTTTGTACTAATGAATTTTGAATAATTTGTTTTTATGCTATTATCTAATAATGGAATAAGTTTAAACAAATATTTAAAATTTGATTAAAATATTTACATTAAGGACATTTGTCCTATCATATCAGCTTTAGTTCTTAGATTTATATCTTCTTGAAAAATTAACTCTCCAAAAAACCCAAATAAAAATTATTTTGCAGTTTTTCTATATAAATACTAAAAAGCCCCTCTCACTTGAGGGGTTTTAATCGTTGTTATTTAGGTGGTGCCGAAGATGGGACTCGAACCCATACGAGTCTAACCCCACCGGATTTTGAATCCGGCGCGTCTGCCAATTCCGCCACTTCGGCACATAAAATATATTAACATATAAAATAATAAAAAGCAAGGTGTAGAGTTGCAATGATAGTCATTTAAGCGGCAGCTTTAGGTAGCTTATATTCATCTTTTTTAAAATATTTCTCCAGAAATATAGAGCTTAATACAACCAAGGGAAGTGAGACCCCTATTCTAATTGCAGTAAATTTAAATCCTAGAATCGAAGCCTCCATAATACTCATAGGGATCATAACTAAGGAAGCTGCTGTTATATATGTGAATATAGAACTGTATTGGGCCCCTTTATGATACAACGAGTTAGCAACAGGAAAAGCTACAAAGGTTCCACCAACTGTTGTAGCTGCAAGTAATATTGAATAAAGATACTTTTTAAAGCCGGAACTATCTCCAAAATTCTTTTCAATTGTTTCTTTTTTAACCCAGACATCAAATAATCCGATTAAGATAAAGGCAGGCGGAAGAATTTTAACCATATCACGGGCAAAGATCATAAAGTTTTCTCCTATTTGTATACCCAACCTATATTTAAAAAGATAAGAAAATATAATTAAAAAAATAAAAACTATAAAAATTATTATATTTATATCTATTTTAGTATTATTTTTCATTTAAAGAACCTCCCCATATAATAAACCAGCAGCTATTGCTATGACAGCAGCAATGATAAAACTGGATATATTTCTGACAATAGTAGCTTTTTTACCCATATATTCTTTCTCAACAGGATAGGTTATTACTCCTACCATCATAAGAGTTGTTATAAAAGCAGCGATGACCATGTAACTAACACCTTTTTCTAATAAGATACCAGAAAGTGGATAAGCAATAAACCCGGGCATCATTGTTATAGAACCAGTTATTAGACCCATGATAAGACCTAACAAAGTACTATTACCTCCCAGGTATTGAATAATAATATCATCTGAAATTAAAAGAACAAATGATAGTATTATTAACAATTTTAAATATGTTGGTAATATCTTACTAAATTTTTTCCAGGCAGTTTTAAGTGCTTTAATTGTCTTTTCTTTACTAAAAAAATAAGATATAGATAAGAAAATTATAGAAATTATATAGAGTGAATACATAGATTTTCCTCCTTTTCTAACTTAATATTATTATACCAATAGGGGGTATATAAAAAAGTTAAATATACTACAATATATAACAAAAAAGCTAAAGATATAAGTAAAATATTATTTTATAAATAGCAGGTAAATTATATTAAATACTTAATATATTAAGAAAGCATACATCGTTATAAATTTTTTTGAAATATAAAAAGATGTTGAGGATCAAAAATTTGAAAAATTTTTATTTATCAAGATTAATATAGGTGCAAGATAGATTGTTAATTAAAATTTTATCAATTATTATGATATATAGAAAAGCCTTGTTATAAAACAAGGAATTTTAATTAACATACTGATTTAAGTTGATAAATATTAACAGATTTTAACTTGTTAGTTTGCAGTGGACCATATTTTTTAATTGGGAGCAGCAATTATTATTTTTATCAAGTAGATAATAAATTGAAACAAATAAGTGATTTAGTATTTATAAAATATATTTTAATTAGTAAAATCATTCGTAAAACAAACTATTGGCCTATGATGAACTTGTATACTAAATAGCATTTTAATCATGATTTTAATAGAAGATGTAAAATGTTATTCCCTTTTTCTTTGCCCTTATTTATGTTATAATACTTAAGAAATAGAAGAAATTAATTTGCAGTCTTTTTACAATATTTTAAAAATAATATAAAAATTTTCTATTTTTTTGTATTAATAAGTCTATTTAAAAATTTTAGATTTTTCTTTAAATCATAATTTTAGTAAATTTCTTAAAAAAAGCTTTATATATACTTTGAAATCAAGATATGATCAAAACATATTACAGAACAAAGAATATTAATCGCGAGGTATTAAATTATGAGTTTGAATTTCATAAAAATTTTAGATAAATATTTAATAAAAGAGGTTAGCAAACCTTTTATTATGGGTGTTTTTACCATAACAATAATTTTATTGGGGAACTATTTATTTCAATTGACCGACTTAATAATAGTAAAAAATGTACCTATTGCATTAGTGGCTGAATTGCTATTTTATAAATTACCTGATGTTGTTGTAGAAACCTTTCCCATTGCTATTTTGTTTGCAACGATGACCGGTATAGGAAGATTAAGCAGAGAAAGTGAAATTACCGCCTTTCGAATGGGAGGAGTTAGTCTTTACCGCCTCATTATACCTGTTTTAATCGTGGGAATTATAGTGAGTGCTTTTACCTTTGTATTAAATGAAGAAATCGTGCCCTGGTCTAATCATGAGGCTCAAAATATCATCAGGCAGACCATTTTAAAAGATGCCATGCCCAGTTTAGAAGAAGAGGTCTTTTTCAAAGGGCCGAAAGGCAGGCTCTTTTATATTAAGAGCTATGATGAAGAACAGGGTATTATCGAAAACATTGTTATCTATGATACCAAGGGAAGTGATGATATTAATTATCCCGAGGTTATTACTGCCAGCCAGGGTATAATTGAGGAGGATCAGTGGAGGCTTAAAGAAGGACTTATACATAGATATAATGAAGATGGAAATATAATTATGGAGAGTCGTTTTCAAAACATGGAAATACAAATTACAGAAGAGATGCGCGATATTTATAGTAATCAAAGAACAACCAAGGAAATGAGTAGAGAAGAACTAAGCAGACAGATAAATCTATTTCAAAAGAGCGGAATAAATGTAAATTCTCTTTTAGTTGATTACCATTTGAAGTTATCAGAACCCCTGACAGCTTTCATTTTTGTCTTGATAGGTGTTCCATTAAGTTTGGTCAATAAAGAAAGTAAGACTTTGAATATAATTATGACTATAGTCATAATATTTCTTTATTATCTGATATTGTCGGTAAGCAGGTCATTAGGCAGGAATTTTCTGCTTTCACCATTAATGGCAGCCTGGCTGCCCAATATAATATTTTTTGTTGTAGGTCTTTTAATTCTCGTCTGGAGGGAATCATGGGAGAGGTTTGTTTATAAGCTGCTGCCTGGTATGTTTGTTATAATCTTTACTTTTTTGTTGATTGCTGTACCTTTAAATTCTGTACAGGCGCGTCAGGATCTAAATATTAGTAGTGATTCAGTTAAATATAATGCTCAGGAGAAAATAGTTGAAATAACCGGTAATATCAGCGGTAATTATGGCAAGTATTACATTAGATCGGAAAATATAAACATTATGTCTAAAGAAGGAGAAGAAAAGTTACTTACTGATCCGGAGAAGGTCGAATTAATACCCGGTGATTTTTCAGGTTGTGATTATGAAGTACCTCATTACTTCTTTGATGCCCAGAAGGTAAATATTTATCCCAATGATTATCTAGAGGCATATCATGTAGTTTTTAGAGAGTTGAACGGGAAATTGCCCTTATTTTACTGGCCTTATCTCTATATTTCTCTTAAAGATGAAGAAAGAGATTTAATACCCAAAGTCGGTTATAATAGAGAGCGTGGCTGGTTTTTAAAGCTAACTTATTATTATAGTATATTCGATTTACCGGGCCGCTTATATATGGATTACTACACTAAGTCAGGTTTTGCGGGTGGATTTAAACAATATTTTATAAATAATCCTAAGCAGCAGGGTCATGTTTACTTCTATCAACAGGAGAATAAAACAGATATCAATAATTTGTTCGTATGGGAAGGAGAAATAGCCCATCAGTATCAATCCGATAATTGGCGGGAGAATTTTTTACTTCAAGCAAAAGAATATTCAGATTCTTTAAATATAAATTCTAAATTTAACTTAGATTATAGTTATAATACCAGGAGAATCAATTTGGCATCCGAGTATGAACAAAGGGATTATTTTACAAATCCAAGTCGGAATTCAAAAGAATATGGGATAGATTTATCCTATCGGGAAGAGATCTTTGATAATTTTGATTTAGGAATTAATTATGTGAACGATTACTCACAAACTGCCCAACAGGGCTTAGAAGAGAGCCTACAGAGAAGTATAGATCTGCAATATAGATGGGGAGAAGGCTGGGAGACAGGCTTAAGTTATCAATCGGGTCAAAGACAATCATCTGAGCGCGATATAAGGACACGCTGGAGTGCAAACAGTTATATTTCAAAGTATTATAAGAACTTAAGATTCAAACTGTTATTGGAAAGATACGATCCGCAATTTTCTGAGGAAGATGAGGTTAACTTTTACAAACTACCGGAATTCATTATCGAATATCGTCCCCGCAATAATTTTGATTATAAGTTCGTAATAGGTAATTACAATGAAAGAGATAGGAACTTGAAGGGGCCTAGAGCACAGGCTCAGGTCAGTTATGATAATAGATGGAATATATTAGAAAATAGTATATTAAGGACAGAACAGTCTGTGCAGGGTAGTGTTTATGGAAATGAGGATTTTAACTTTGATCAGCTTGATTATCAGGTAACTACTAATAGTCAATTTGAATTTGATAGTTATTTAACTGATAATTTAAAATTGACAAATTCATACAGTTATATAAAACAGTTCGGAGATTCCTATTTTACTTTTGATCGGGTAGAACCAGAGAATTTATTGGAAAATGAATTGAGATATGATTTAAATAGAAGACTTGATTTCCGTCTGGAAGGTGGATATGATTTTAAAAATGATGAATATTTACTTTTAGAGGCATTAACCAATCTAAAAGTCATGGAAAATTGGGAGATAGATTTTGGTCTTGTTTATGATTTAAACAGAGATCTATTTAATGATAATTTAATCTTAAAGAGCAATTTCTATAACAGCAGATGGCAGCATAAATTAGGTATAGAATACAATATAAACGATGGTACCTTAGAAAAACTTGATAATCAAATAATTTATGAACTGGCTGGTGACTGGGGCTGGTATATAGAAAACAACATAAGTATAAATACACAGAGGCGTGATCCTATCCGGGAGGCCAATCTTCAAATAAAAAAGAAGCTGCACTGTCGTGAAATAATATTTAGTTATGATTATGTTAAAGATGAATATACTTTAGAATATTCAATCAATCTCTTTCCCTCTCAGGGTATAGAGTTTATAAAAACAGAAGATGATTTAACATTTGATATAGGTATAGAGGAAAGATTAAAAGAAGATGATAATCGAGACAATGACTAAAAATGGAGGAATTAAGATGATAAAAAAATGTTGTTGGTTAACAACAATTGTTTTATTAACTATTATTTTAATGGTAGGCAATATTATTGTTTTAGCACAGGAAGAACAAGAAGAGTCCAATACAGTCTATATAAACGCTGAACACTTAGAATATGAAGATGAAAAGACTATTCTGTCCGGTAAGATCAATATTAAAAAAAATGAAACTGTAATTCAAGCGGCCCGGGGAGAACTATTCAGGGAAGAAAACAGGATGGAATTAGAAGAAGAGATCAATGTAGATTATCCTGATGGTAATGTTAAAGCAAAGAGAATGAGTGCCTTACTTGATGCAGAAGAATATGTCTTTGAAAACTCGGTAGTATTAAAATACTTATTAGAAGAAGAAGAAAATGACATGGTCTTAAACAGTGATTATTTAAAGATCTTTGGAGATAATAATTCCTTTAATGCTAAAAATAATGTTGTGATTGATTATGATAATAAAATTTTTAAAGGAGATAATGCTGATTATAATGGGGATGAAGAGATCCTATATTTGACCGGTAATGTCTTGATTGAAGAAGGGGAAGACTGGGTTAAAAGTGATGAAGCTAAATTTTTCTTAGGTTCAGACGAGAAGGGTTATACTGCTGATGGTAACGTTGAGATAAAGATCAATCTGGATTGATTAACCTTAAAGAAAAAGAGGAGTACTATATGATTTTTGTTATAGTAATACTAATAGCAGCTTTAGATCAAATTATCAAATTATTGATTATCAATAATTTTCCCTTAGGTTTGCCTCACCCGATTATTGAGAACATATTTAATATTACCTATGTAAAAAATACAGGAATTGCCTTTGGGATATTCAAAGGCAATAATTTAATAATGATAATATTAAATATAGTTATTATAATTATAATAACCGTTCTGTTATATAGTATGGACTTTGATAATATATTTTTTAAACTATCTGCAGGCTTTATTATAGGAGGGGCTTTGGGTAATTTAATTGATAGGATAAACAGAGGATTCATTGTGGATTACCTTGATTTGAGTTTCTGGCCCACCTTTAATTTGGCTGATTCTATGGTTGTTATTGGGGGAATAATGCTTGCTATCTTTTTATTAATAAAAATGGAGTAGCTATATTTTAAAAAAAGGAGAGATTTTTTATGATTGATCCAGTTGCTTTTCGAATATTTTCCTTATCGATTAGATGGTACGCATTATTAATTGCTTTGGCTTTAATAATAAGTTTATTCCTCATGTTGAAACGGGCCAGGCAGGTGGGAATCAAAGAGGAATTTATCTTAGACTTCTTTATCTGGGGTATACCGTCCGGTATAATTGGAGGTAGACTCTATTATGTGATATTCAAGCTTGATTATTATCTTAAATATCCCATTAAGATATTTGCCATGCGCGAAGGTGGAATGGCTATCCACGGAGTCGTTATAGGGGGTATATTGGCTTTATTATTATTGTGTAAAAAAAGAGAGATTTCCTTTCTTAAGATGGCAGATTTAACTGCTCCTGCCCTCATTTTGGGTCAGGCTATTGGACGATGGGGTAACTTCATCAATCAGGAAGCATATGGGGGTATTGTAAGTAAATCTTATATCAGCAACTTTCCCGAGTTCATCCAAAAGCAGATGTATATCAGGGGTAATTATCATCATCCCGCCTTTTTATATGAATCGCTTTGGAACCTTTTTGTTTTTTTATTTTTGATTTTCATTAGAAACAAAAGCTTTTTAAAAAAAGGAGATATTCTTTTTATGTATCTGATTGGCTACTCTGTAGGTAGGTTTTTTATCGAGGGGCTTAGAACTGATAGTTTAATGTTGGGCAGTATGCGAGTTGCCCAGTTGATTAGTATCATACTGATTGTGTTTAGTTCAATAGTAATCTACTTACGTCATCGAACTCAATAGTTGAGGAGCAAATTTTATGTCTATATTTTTAGTTATAGTATCGGGCAGTTTAATAGTTTTACCTTTTTTTCTGCCTGATTTATTTTTTATAAGCTGGATTGCCTTTATACCTTTCTTATACAGCCTATACAGTACAGATTTTAAAAATGCCTTTATTAAAGGTTGGTTACTGGGTACTATGATAATGGCAGGTGTTGGATATTCTCTGTATAATCCACTGAAGTTATCGACCGATTTTAATCCTTTTGTTATTATATTAATTATATCATTAATATTTATTGTTTTTGCCTTTGTTTATGGGTTATGGATTAAGTTCTATCAGTTTTTAGAGCTAAACAACACTTTTAATCCTTTTATATTTTCATTTTCATGGGTTTTATTAGAATACTTTAGATATATATTTTTAGGTTTTTATCCACTCGGCTTTTTAGGATACACCCAGACCAGATTTATTCAATTTATTCAGATTGCTGATCTGGGGGGCGTGTTTTTAGTTTCCTTTGCAGTTGTGTTATTGAATAGTTTTATTTTTAAACTAATTTATGATAAAAAGTACTACCATTTTATAACTATAATATTACTGTTTGCTCTTGTATTTGGTTATGGTACATATCGCATAAATTATTTTGATAATTCAAAGACAAATAATTCATCATATATTAAGGTAGGGATTATTCAGACCAATCTAAATCAAAATGAAAAATGGCTGTCCAGTAATATAGAAAATAATATTGATCTGATTATCAAATCAATTGAACTTTTGGGTGATTCAGATCTTATTATAACACCGGAATCAGCTCTTACATTTGACTTCAGCAAGGATAGTAAATACCGTAATGATTTTTTAGCGGGTATAAAAACTAATCAGGATACATATTATCAGGTTGGCTCATTAGCTAAGCGAGCTGATTATCAGGGTAAGTTTAACAGCAGTTTTTTAATTGATCCTCAAAAAGAAATCATTGCAAGGTATGATAAAAACAAATTGGTTTTATTCGGTGAGAAAGTTGTATTTAAAGATCTTCTGGCCAGGTATACTAATTCCAGTTTTAGTTCTCTTAATGAAGGTAATGATGTTACTATCTTTAAAAGTCCCTTTGCTACCTGGAAGGTGTTGATCTGTTCGGAGATCTTATATCCGGAATATAGTATAAAAAAACCTAAAGAATTTGATTTTATCATTAATCAATCCAATGAAGCCTGGTTTGGTAATAATCCTACTATAAAAGCTGAAATGTGGTCTGCTGGTATCTTTAGGGCGATTGAGAGCAGAACTACAATATTAAGAGCTGGTAACTATACCCATGCCGGTTTGGTCTATCCAAGTGGGGAAGGGCTTAATATTAAAGATCAACCGCAAAAACAACTTGAGATTGAAATTAGAGCCGATAATAAACCTACATTTTATCAAAGATACAGCAGTATTTTCGGAGTTATTTTAGCTATAATTTTAACTTTATTGATAATTTTTAAGTACCTCTATAGACAAAACAATTAAAAGATTTATTTTTTTTTAAAAAAAGCAAGTAAATTTTACAATAAAATTATTTTTTAAAAAAAGGTATTATCCCTATAATGTAGAATATGATTAATAACAAGGCACTGCTGAAATAAATGATAATTATCTCTAATAATCATTTGAAATACATCTAAAAATAAGTTATAATTAATATTTGAAAATAAGTCATTCTTATAAAAGTGTTTATTCTCTCAAAAAAGCTATCAGATTACTGTCTTACTAGGAAAAATCATTCCATCTTATCCTTCTAGTTCGCAGATCTGGGTATATATTTAGACAGGTTTTAGATTTTATAGTAAAGTTTACAGTAGAGAACCAGTCTGCGGTTACTTTACTAAAACATCTAAAACTGTAAAAAAACAAGCAAGGTGAATTAAAATGTTTAAATAATTATTTGTTTTAAAGATTAATATAAGGAAGTGATTATTTAAGCCACAGTGATCTTGTAGTAAAAATGCTCAGAAAAAGAATCAATAATTGATAAAAAAAGCGAACCCACCTTTCTATAAAAAAACTCAAATAAAGTATGTAAAAAAATAAGCTAGAAAAGTTCATTAAATATTTTACGCAGACCAGTTTATAAAAAACATGTAAAGTATTATTGGATGTAATTTAATTGTTTTTCTAGATTTAGATAATAAAGGTTGTTTATTAAGCCTATAAGCTTGGTTTTCTTGCTTTGATTATTGTGAGGCAAATAAAGAACTTCATTATTTAAAGAGTAATAATATAAATTACAATTTTGATCTAATTACATAAATAAGTTTAAAAAGGAGGTTTTGCATTTGATTACATTATATAACGGGGATTAAAATATCAATAATATTTTTTTAAGAAATTATTGAATGCAGAATATATGCTACTGATAATCCTGAGACCTGTTGATGTCGCGTAGAGAGCAATCGAGGACGCACAGGGTTGATATAATGGTATTTTTCATTAAAAGGGCTTGGAAGTGAAAAACCATATAAAAAGATAAATACAAGATACTTTTAAGCCGTAATAATAAAAAATTAAAAATTTAAGAATGCAGAATTTGATCTGTCAGTATAGTTATTTTATTAAGGTAAGATTAAATTACATTGTCAGATTCATATATTAATTATAATAGTTGAATTAATAATGATTTGTATATTATTATAAATCCAAATAATTATGGTTAATAAGCTTGAAATTGCGTAGATATTCAGATATAATAAGATATGGAAAATTTGAATCCACATTCCAGTAAATGGGATTATTACTCAATAAGAAGTTTTACATAAGCTATTTAATAGAAAAATCGAAAAAATATTTTAAAAAAAAGTTATATTATGAAGGAGATTTCTTTGTTTTATTGAAGTTATCTAAATAAGTTATAATTTTTATTGCTGCAAGACCGTATATCCGCTCGATATTTTGAAAACTTGTGGTAATAAAATTATAAGGGTGAGCAGACCTCACTTATAGAGTATTTTTAGTTATGTTAGGAAGACTTTAAAAAACTTAATATTTAATTAATCATTTCAAGGAGGTGGTAGTCAAGTAGATTTAAACTTTTCGTTTAGATTAAGAAATTAAATGATAACTATAGAAGTCGAGATAATTTAATAAGTAACAATTTTATTTAATCATAGGTTTAGTTTGAATGTGATTAAATAGAAATATATAAATACAGCAATAATCAAATTTAGATTATCCGGACTTAATATTTAAAAAATTAATCTATACAGTTTTTCTTAATTATAAACGGAAATTTAATATTGCTAAATATAGAATTGTATAAAAAGGTAAAAAATTTATAAGGAGGAAGAATATGAAGTCAAAAAACTTATTTAAAAAGCTTAGCGTATTAGCACTAGTATTTATCATGATATTCGCTCTAGCTGCATGTTCGAATGACACAGCAACAGAAGACGATACACCAACAGTTACTGAATATGCTGTTAACTTTACAGTTGTTGATGAAGAAGATGCAGCAGTTCAAGGTGCCGAGGTAACATTGAACGGCACTACAAAAACAACAGATTCAAGTGGTGTTGTTTCCTTTGATAAGGTAGACGGCACATATAGCTTCACAGTAACTGCTGATGACTTTGAAAATGCTGCTGGCGACGTGACTGTTGACGGTGCAGAGGTCAGTGTAGATGTAACTATGGAAGCAGTAGATGAAGGTACACCACCTGAATCAGCTGCTGTAACAGTTGCATCAGAAAGTGAATTTATGGATGCACTGGGGAACAAGGCTGAAGGTATTACACTTTCTGCTGGTATTATGTTTAATAGCAGAGTAGTAGTAGATTATAACTTAGAATACTTAGATCTCAACGGTAATACAATTACCATGACAGAAGGAAATCCTCTTGTCTTTAGAGGCAATGGAACTGTTGTAAGTAATGGTACAATTTACGGTGAAGATGTAATTGGTAGTTGGGAAAATTATCTTGCTGATGAAGAGTGGCCCTTCCAGGGTTCAATTGAATTCAGTGCTTCTGTACTGATGGATGGAAGAGATATCCACTTTGACGGTATCTATTTTGAAACAAAGGTCTTTGACTGGTATCAAGATCAAGAAGGAGCTCCCGCTAGTGGAGTCACCTTTACCGATACACTATTTGGATACTATGCAATTTTTGTCAGCGACGTAACTATTGAAGACTCAACAGTTGCTTATCGTTTAGGAATAGACAATGATGACGCTGTATTAAACGAAGTTAGCTTTATAAAACATCCGGGTTCTGGTTATTACGATTTAGTTGAAGGTAATGAAAGATATGGTATCTTATATGTAGCGGGAGATGCCGAACTTAACGATATTACCTGGGCTGATAACTTCACAGGTATGTATGTAGGTAAATCACTCAAGTGGAATCTAACTGAAAATATGTATTTAGATTATCCAGATAAAGCGTATAGAAAAGCCAAGCCAACCCTAACCAATGCAGATGTACTTACTGATAAAGATGGTATGGTTTGGTGGGGTATTAACTATGATAAGGCTACTCTAACTGTAAATGGTACCGTTAATGTTGTATCAGAACAGGGCAGAAATGGTCTAACTTTAGTTGGTACAGATTATAGGGATTATGGAGAAGCTATTGGTAGACCTGATAATGATTATAATGGTGGACAAATTTATGGTAATGCTACCTTTGTCGGTGCCGATGTACACTTCGGATGGCAGACAGGT
>JAGXLU010000089.1 GCA_018334565.1 Halanaerobiales bacterium
CTAATACTTAACTACAATTATTGATTTTTACTTGATTACAGAAGTATGTAAATTATTATACAAAAGTTGATTATTGATAAAACATCAATATTATTATATTGGTTTGTTTATTAATTATTATGTAAATGTTTTTATCAATGTACTTTATTGTAAATTAGCAGATTAAAATTCCCAAATTTATCACTTTAAAATAGGACAAAAATTACCCTGTAAAGTGAAAACTAATCAAAATAAAATGGTAAAACTAAGATATTTTTCAAAATAAATTAGCAAAGAGGCATCTCTAAAGTTAGAGACGCCCTGAGAATTAGAACTCAATATCATAGCCAGTGGATTTACTTAAAGAAAATTCCTGGCCTGCAACAATAACACAGAGTTCACCATATATATTAAAATAATATTTGGAGGTTTGATAATCATCATTTAACAATATATCAAAATCCCTGATGTTTTCATGGATTAACTTGATAAATATATCCTGGTTGACCACCATCCAGCCATTATCAAGGTAATAACGGAGAACTGCTTTTTGATCTCTCATAAGCCGGCCTCCTCACAGGCCTTAAAGACGATTTCTTCATTGATGTTATCAGCCTTAAGCTGATAACCCATCAGAAGTGAATTTAAGGCTAGATTGTTAACCAGCCGAGGCAGTCCACGGGAACGAAGTGAGATAGCTTCGATGGCCTGAGGTGTAAAAATGGGATGATTAGAACCGGCTAACTTAAGCTGATGGTTGATGTAATCAGAGATTTCTTCCTTGCTTAAAGATTCAAGATAGTATCTCATTACGATTCTTTGGGTAAGGGACTGGTTTTGATTTAAAGAAAGCTTATCCATAAAATAAGGCAGTCCTGACATAATTAATAGAAAGGGATTTTGTGAATCCATAGAAAAATTAAATAAAATGCTGAGGTCATTTAAAAAGCGATTAGCAGCCAGCTGCATCTCATCTAAGATAAAGACCGGAGTGATCTTCTGGTCTTGATAGAAGCTTGTTACGGCCTGCTGGATCTGCTGGAAGAGATCAACCTTCCTGGATTTAGGCTTTTCACCAAGACCGGAGGCTAAACCTTTGTAGAAGTCCATAACAGTTCCTGTAGATAGTGGGAAATAGATGATTTTAAAAAGGGCTGGGTTAAGGGAATCAGCAAAAAGCCTTAAAGCTGTGGTTTTACCACTACCTGGTTCTCCCACGACGACCCCAATACCGCGAGTGTTTTTTAAATAATCGAGTCTAGCTTTAACTTCCTTAAAATTATCGGACATAAAAAGATCTTTGGTCTCAATTTCTTTAACAAAAGGACGCTTTGAAAGCGAATAAAAGGCCTTAAACATCAGTTGTCACCTTCTTTTATGATATTTTTAAAAGAGATATTGCCCTTTCTTTTAATCCGGGCATTATCAGCAAAGATAACCTTTTTAGCCTGACCAATAAGTTGTCCTTCTTCATAGAGGAGAACTTGGTCAAAGGTTTCAGGGTTAAAACGAACTTCAATCCTTTTACCGATTAAAGTTGGTGGAACTTCAAAGAGCATCTTGTTAAGGGAAATAGTTCTATCATGTTTTACCTTTCTTTTAACCCTTTTAAAAAAGATAGTTTTGAGGGTTTCTGGGTTATCAACCATTTTCACCTTATCGATTTGAGACATATACTTCTCAATTGGAGTAATACCGAGGGCGGAATGTACTTTACGGTGGTAATCTTTTTCCAGCCAGTCAAAAAAACACTCGTTTAGGTTCTCAAAAGAAGTAAGATCTTTTTCAGTAAGAAGGGGAATAAACCTCTTCCTGACGGTAAGGAAGACCCTTTCAATCTTGCCCTTGCTGGCCGGATCATAGGGCTTAGTGTGAACTAAGGTAATACCTAGGGAACCACAGGCAAACTGAAGCATACCTGAGCGATAAATTTTACCATTATCAACATAAAGCAGCTGTGGGATACCTCTTCTAAGGATAGCTTCCGAAAACACTTTGCTTATCGAGGAGAATCTTTCGGTTGGTAGAAACATAGCGTAGGGAATTATTCGGGAGCAGTCATCGATAAAAGCAAAAAGATGGGTTTTAACCTTCTTTTTGCCGATCTTAAGATAAGGGCCGACCATAAAATCGCCCTGCCACATCGCATTGACATCGGGATGGGCAAAGCGAAGCCGATGTGCTTCTTTACGAGGAGTATTGGTCAGTAGACCTTCTCTTTTGAATATGCGATAGATAGTGGAGTAGGAGACATCAGAAGGTTTGATTTCTTTTTGAGCAATCAGTTGGTCGTAGAAAAGAGAAACTGAAATATCGGGCTTTGCTTTTCTTAACTTGACCAGTTTCTCCTTGAGTTCGGGATAGACCTTACGGCTGCGGCCGTAATCAGAGCGTCTTTTAGGCTTAAGGGCATTAAATCCGCCCCGGCGGTAATCACGAAGCCAGCATTGGATGGTCTTGGGTACATATTCTTTAGGACCGTAATAGGGGACATTATGAGTTTTGGCTGTGATTTCTTCTAAATATTCCTTTTGGTTTTGAACCTGGCCGTTAAGGATAGGAGATATGATGGCAAAACGAAACAGGGCTATCTTTTCTCTGTCATTATCAGTCATTAGTTTGTACCTCCTTTTTAAGTTTAGCCTTAAAGTTAAAGGCTAAAAAGGGTATATTTTTGATAATAACATTATACTTTAGAAATTAAGCCCTAATCTAGTGAAAGAAAATGTGTTTTAAAAAACACTTCCCAAATAATCACTTCTATGGTAAAATTAAAGTGCCATAAAACATTTATTGAAGTGATTGTGGAAGCTCTTAGCGAAGGTGGGGACCTTGCATTCTTTGATCATTTCAAGAAGTTTTATGGCTTTTTTGTTATCAAAGCAAGGATGACCATTCGCAGTTTCTCTAAAATAGATGATGAGAGCGTTTAAATTTTTGTTAAACCTTTTGACATAAAAAAAGACCGCTCTCCTGTAGATAAGGAGTCGCCGGTTTTTAAGATATTGATAGATGATATTAAAGATATCCTTTAGACTCCTCTGAAAGTGTGGCAGCAAAAAGGAGGGCAGGATTGAAACGGTAAGTCCGCAATGTTTGCAGCGGTATCTTCTGATAAAAATTATATAGCTTAAATTAGAGACAATCACATATCTTTTGTAGAAACCGTTTTTAATCAAAACATCATGGCAGACAGGACAGTCAGTTAAAACTGGATAATCATTATCCATACTATTATTACAGTAATCTTTAATTCTCATCTTAAAGTCATGGATAATCTGCATTAAAAAGCCTCCCATACCATAATAATGTAAAAATATTTTAGCACATTATTTTAGGAAAGGGAAGTATTAAATACGAAAATATCTTGAAAAATATATATTAAAATAGGATATTGTATTTTGAAAGATTACACCATGAGCAAAGAAGAAGCCTTAGAAGAATTAATGAGGTGTGCTAGTAGTCAATTTGACCCTGAGTTAGTTGAGATATTTGTGGATATAGTGAAAACTAGTTGAGAATATTAATTTTAAAAATGTGGATTAAATGGTTTTAGGTTGCATAGCGTAGTGAAG
>JAGXLU010000049.1 GCA_018334565.1 Halanaerobiales bacterium
TCTAATACTGAAACTATCATTGCGTTATTCAAAAAAAGTTTTAGTAAACTGTCCTACTAGAAAGAGACTGGACTTTAATCAGATAGCAACCTCGTAAGTTTCTTTTAGGAATCCCTGTTGATGAACATAGTGAATCGACGAGGAGGATGTTAAAAATTAAATACCAAAGGGTTTTATGCTGATGAATAAATTTTTAAATAGATTGTTAGTTTTGATAATATATCATCACTATCAATTTATTATAACAATTATTGTAGTTGCCAGCTTGTTAGTAACGAGAACAATAATAAGTTCATCATAAGGTTTTTAAGAAAGGGATCAGTTTTAAAGGCCTCACCAGCTGATTTATTGAAGTGATTCAAAAAATTTATAATAGATTTTGTTCTATTATTACTATATTAAAGGGAGCTCTTTTTTCTATATTTTATGCAATAAGATTTTTTGAAATTTAAAGTTATTTTTTGTTAATATGATTGGTAGTAATTTAGTTTATGCTTTTATTTTTCGAATTTAGGTTTAAAATGCCTATCAAGATATAATTAACCAAAACCTACAAAAGTGAAATTTTGATAATAAATTAATATTACATTTCAGATAAAAAAAGATGGTATATAGCGAAATTAATTAAAACGAAAGTCAAAAGTAATAATGTTTAATTCATATGTCTTCAGAAGTTAAACCATATTATCATTCTGTAGCATATATATTACAAGTAATTTTTTTAAAAAAATAGTGTTTTATAATATATATTTTGATTATAATTGTGTAAAAAGATTAAAAACTTTTCATTTTTAGGAGGGTTTTAATATTTATACGTTTAATATAGTAATTGACACATTGTAAATTTAGAAAGGAGGTCAGTTATGAGGAGGAAGATTGCTACATTTACAATTACTTTAATAGTTTGGATAATTTTAACAAGCAAAATAACAGTTGATATTTTAATAGTGGGTACTATTGTTTCCCTTATAACCACCTTTTTATATAATGATCTTTTGTTCAGAAAATCGAATAGAAAGAAAAGTTTGATTGATCTTTTAAAACAGTTTTTTTATATCATATTATTTATTCCAGTCTTTTTCTATGAAGCCTTTATAGCATCTTTAAAAGTTTCAAGACATGTCTTTGAAAAAGAACCTTCATTTACTCCAGGTATTATAAAGGTTAAGACAAAATTGACTAATATAACAGCCTTAACAATTCTCGCCAACTTAATAACTTTGACTCCAGGAACTCTTACTTTAGATTTCGATATGAAGGAAAGGGCATTTTTTATCCATTGGATTGATGTTACAACCCTACAACAGGCAGAAGCTCGTAAAGAGACTATAGAAAGATTTGAAAATTGGTTAGGGGTGATATTTCAATGATTATAGGAATGGCTATTTTTTTAGTAATACTGGCAATGATATCCTCATATAGATTAATTGTAGGACCTACTATAACTGATAGATTAATTGCTGCAGATGCGATAATAATCTTCATTTCATTAGTAATTCTTTTATTGGCTCTTTATATAAATATTAGATTACTAATTGATATTGTTTTGGCATATGCTATCTTACTGTTTGTCGACGTATTAATTTTTGCTAAATACTTTGAATTTAAGGAGTTGTATAAATAATGGGTTTGAGAATTATAATTGCATATTTAATCATGAGCGCGGCTATTTTATTTGCTGTAATCACAGCAGTTGGACTCATAAGATTTCCCGATGTTTATACGAGAATACATGCCAGTGCTGTAGTTCTAACTATGAGTGCGGTAATGCTTTCTATTGGAGTGGCTATTTATGTTTGGGAGTTTTATTTAAGTATCAAAATATTGTTGGTAGGTTTAATATTTTTAATTACAAATCCATTGGCAACTCATGCAATCGCCAGGGCTTCTTATCGAAGAAAAATTGCTATCCCACAGGTTAAAAGTATTGATGAATATTCCGGTTATTTGAGTAGGGACCAAGAATGATTATATTAAAATATCTCTTATTAATTTTTTTGGGGGTAACTGCTTATCTTGCGATTTCTTTTAAAGAAATATTAATATCCATAATTTTTTTATCTATATTTTCAATTGTGTTAACAGCACTTTATTTAATTCACAATGCCCCTGATGTAGCGTTGGCAGAAGCTGTTATTGGGGCTGGATTAAACACTGCGATTTTTATGACTGTTATCAGTCAAATTAGAGCAGATGAGGATTGCCATTGTAGAAAGGATGATTAGATGTCCAGAATAAAGCATATATCTATAGTAATTATTCTAGCATTCCTTGGTCTAATAATGTTACTTGATTTAAATAAAATCCCCAATCAGTTTGAATATGCCAACAGCATTTATCATCATATTACAAACAATGCAGTTGGTGAAACTGGATCTCTAAATTTTGTTACTGCCATTTTATATGACTATAGGGCTTATGATTCAATGGGGGAGAGTACAATAATATTTGGTGCTGTGAGCGGGATAGTACTTTTGCTTTCTCGTAAAACCTTACCTGTTTCTTCTCATGGCTTATCTTTTATAGTAAAGAGGACTTATGGGATGTTGACTCCTTTTATATTTCTATTTAGTGTTTATATAATAGCACATGGACACTTATCACCAGGTGGAGGTTTCCAGGGCGGGGTTATTTTAGGAGCTATTTCTATAATATTTAGTATAGTATATGGGAGTGAGTTTGACTATAAACGTTATACACCAACTACTAAAACGCTTTTAGAAACCAGTGGTGCATTATTATTTATTGGTATTGGACTTATAGGTATAATATATTCGGGAAGTTTTTTGAGTAATCTCAATATACTAAATTCAGAACCTGGCTCTCTATTAAGTGCTGGTAGCATTCCATTTATTAATTTAGGAATAGGCTTTAAAATAGGAGCAGGATTAGCTATTATATTTTATAGCATGATCCAAAAAACTTTCAAAGAGGAGGCGAGCCTGTGATCAATCATATAGTTTTTATCTTTATATTTTTGCTAGGATTTTATGCGATTCTAGTAAAAAAAAGTTTGATTAAAATGGTAATTGGCCTCAATATAATGGAGGGCGCTATTTTTTATTGGTTCATTGCTATAACTGATCGGGGAGGAATTATACCTATTGTTCAAAGTACACAGGTTGCTTTTAATTTGAATGACCCAATTCCTCAGGCCCTTATCTTAACAGGTATTGTAATAGGGGCTAGCACATCAGCCTTTTTGTTAACCTTGATTATTGAGTTAAACAAGTTTACAGATAGCACCAATCCTGATCAGCTAGGGGGTATAATAGAAGATTGAATAATATATTGATTTATTTAGTAATTGTTCCGCTGGCAACAGCCTTCCTCATCCCTTTTGTTGATATATTTAGTAATAAGGCCCGCAAAATACTTGTGGGATTTTCTGCTCTACTTGAGTTTTCTATAGGAATTTATATAATAATATCTAACTATGGTGAAATTACAGAACATACGTTTTTTTTAAAATATTATCTGGGGAACTGGATACCCCCTATAGGCATTACTTTAAGTATGGATATGCTTTCTTTGTTTTTTTCAACGCTTATTTCTGTTTCGCTATTATTTATAATTACTTATTCCATAGGATTTATCGGACATCATGAGGGCAAATATTATGTTCTCTTATTTTTAATATGGGCTGCGATGCATGGTATTGTATTAACTGGTGATATATTCAATTTGGATGTTTTTTTAGAATTGATGTTAATTACATCTGCCCCTCTGGTAGCTTTTAAGAGGAATAGAAATGGAACTGAAGCGGCTATTAAATACATGTTTTTTGGAGCCATAGGTGGATTATTTATCTTTATAGGAGTGATTTTGGTTTATTTCAATTTAGGAACATTAAATTTTGCAGATATTGCCCAAAGTTTTAGTCTTTTACCCCTGTTCAGCAAAAAAATGATAATAATATTTTTCCTTATCGGGATATTTATAAAATTAGGTATTTTCCCCTTTCATTTCTGGTTATCAAAAGCACATAGTGCATGTCCCAGCTCTATTAGTGCACTTTTATCAGGTGTTATTGTAAAGGTTTATATCTATGTTTTTATTAGATTATTTTTTAATGTTTTTGGGTTTGATATATTAAGAGAAACCGGGCTTGATATAATTATAATTGTTATAGCATTAACCTCTAGTATATTAGGACATGTTTTAGCCTTATCAGAAAATGATATAAAAAGAATGCTTGCCTATTCTACTGTAGCTAATTTAGGGATAATAGTGGCTGTTTTAACCTTAAACACCAAACTGGCAATTTTAGCGGGGCTTTTACATGTTATGGCTCATTTATTAATGAAAGTATCACTATTTACAGCCACAGGTTACTTGCTTCAGTTTACACCCAGTCATAAATTGCAGGATTTAAAAGGTGTTGCGTATAAAAATATAATATTATTTGCGGGGTTTACCCTAACGGCTGCAGGCATGATTGGATTACCTCCTATGATTGGATTTGCCAGTAAGTGGCATATCTTACAGGCTTTTTTAGACCGAAGCTTTCACTGGGGTTCTATTATTGTGATTTTAGGAACCATAATTGCTTTTTTTTATTATATTAAGTATATAATTTATGGATTTAAAACAATCAGTATTGGTCCACCTGAAAGATTTAGATTAATTTTATCAGTATTTTATCGAGAAAGAGTAGTCACAAATATAGCAATTCTTTTTGCTATAGCAGTTGTTGTAGTGGGGGTGTTTTTTAAGCTAAGTTATGGGCCAATTGAAGGAGCGGCTAATGCTGTAATGAATCCCTCCATTTATATTGAGTCTATTTTAGGTGGTTGATCATTAATTATTAGATAATGGATAGGGGGTAGTTGATATATTGGAGTTGTTATTATTATTACTTATTATTATACCTTTATTAACTGCTTTTTTAATTCCTTTAATTGATATTATAAACAAGAAAGCAAGAAGAATACTTGTTTTAGCGGCCTCTTTGGCAGAGTTTTTTACCTTCTTGTTTCTTGTAATAAATAATTGGGATAATATTGCAGATGGAACTATCTTTATTATATATAAGATGGGAGGTTGGCTTCCACCCCTTGGTATAGTTTTATCATTGGATATGTTGTCATTTTATTTTTCTTTGTTGATTACAATTTCTGTTATGTTTTTAATATTATATTCTATAGGTTATATTGGACACCATGAAGGAAAATATTATGTATTAATATTTTTAATGTGGACAGCAATGCAGGGGGTTGTTTTAACAGGCGACATTTTTAATTTTTATGTTTTTGTGGAACTTCTTTTAATTACCTCTGCAGCTTTGATTGGATTTAGAAGGAACAAAAAAGGGACTATTGCATCAATTAAATACATGTTTTATGGTGTTATCGGTGGACTTTTTATTTTTATCGGTATTATATTGTTATATAGTAATTTGGGGACACTGAATTATGCTGAGATTTCTGCTAATTTCACAACCCTGCCCTTTAATACCCAGGGAATTATATCCATTTTATTTTTGATTGGTTTATTTATAAAATTAGGTATATTCCCGTTCCATTTCTGGGTGGCGAGGGCTCAAAGTACTGCTCCCAGTCCGATCAGTGCTCTTTTATCAGGTGTAGTTGAAAAGGTTTATATCTATGCATTTTTAAGGCTTTTTTGGGTGGTATTTGATTTTAATTATATACAGACAACTGGTCTGGATAAAATAATCATATTTACTGCCATAACCTCTAGTATAATAGGACATATACTGGCATTACAGGAAAGTGATTTAAAAAGAATGCTGGCTTATTCAACAATCGGCCATTTAGGGATTATAATTGCTGTGTTAACAGTTAATACAAAATTAGCTATTATTGCAGGTCTTTTGCATGTTTTAAGTCACTTATTAATGAAGATATCCCTTTTTACGACAGCTGGTTACCTTTTGCAATTTGTACCTTCCCATCAAATTAAAGATAGTCGTGGGGTTGCTCAACAGAACATGTTTGTTTTTGCCGGTTTTATTATTGCAGCAGCCGGGATGATGGGGTTACCTCCTATGTTGGGTTTTTTCAGTAAACTTTATATTGTTAAATCATTTTTAGATAATAGTTATTATTTGAGCGCTTTACTGACGATAGCTGGTAGTATAACAGCTCTTATTTATTATGCAAGATATATTATTTATGGTTTTAGAAAAATAAAATTGAATTCCCCGCAGGAATTTAGATTAATCTTGTCAGTACTTTATAGAGAACGTTTAGTTACTAATATAGCCCTTGTGTTTGCTGTTGCTGTTCTCATAACGGGATTAATTTATAAAAATTTTTTTGGACCACTTGAATCAGTCGCAAATATATTGTATAATCCTTCTATTTATATAGACTTCATTTTGGGAGGTTAATAAATTGTTATCTTTGATTTTAACGAGTATGAACTTTAGCAGCTTAAATATATTGATGGTATCTACAGGAATAATCATAACATTAGTATCTATAATCTCTAGTCGTGATTACAGTTATAACAACACATATCTATTTTATCTCTGTAATCTGATTTATATACTGGGTTTTACTATGATTATTTTGACTGAAAACTGGATTATATTTATTATTGGATGGGAATTAGTTACTGTAAGTACTTTCTTATTACTGCTCTGGGGGAGTAATAAGATTGCCAGGGTCTATTTGATAATACAGTTTATTGGGAGTAACTTTTTGCTTTATGTTGTATTAATGATTATGAATGCTGGTTATAATACTATAGGTCCGATTGATAATTTCAAATTACAGCTGCTTTTAATCATAGGGGTTGGGGTTAAAAGTGCTATTATTGGGTTCCATTTCTGGCTGCCGATTGTCCACTCTAGAGCCCCAGCACCTGCCAGTGCAATTTTATCTGGCTGGGTTGTAAAATTGGGATTCATAGTATTATTAAAGACCGTAACAACTGGTAATATCCTCTTATTTTATGCAGGAATTGCTATGGTTATTTATGCCGGGATACAGGCTCTTTTGGCGACTGATTATAAGGTTCTTTTAGCCTTTAGTACGATAAGCCAATTAGGGTTTATAGCTATCGGAATTGGGAGTGGAAATCAATATGCTTATTGGGGTAGTGTTTTACATATAATTGTACATGGTCTAGCTAAGACCAGTCTTTTTTTAAGTAGTGGTTACTGGGTAAAAAGTATGAAGAGCAGGTCTATATATCAATTTAAAAATGGTTGGTTCAAAGATAAAACTAATTCGATAATTACAATACTGGGGTTAGCTGTTCTGGCTGGTTTCCCTATTTTGGCTGGCTACAACAGCAAACATCTGATAAAATATGCAGCAGGGGATGGATGGATTTTAAAGTATGTTTTCCACGGGCTTAGCATTATAACCTATTTATATGTTTTGAGATTTATAAAATGGGGAATATTCAACTTAGATAAAAAGGGGGAAAAAGATTTAGATGAAGATCGTAAGGTGATCGGATTAAATGCGCTGTCTGCCCTTATTTTACCAATTATATTAGTTCTACTTATCACCTTAAGAAGTAATATTATAACAGGTATTGATTATACAGATTATCATCTATTACATGGATTTATAATCAGTCTAATATATATATTGATCTCTGTAACTGTTTTAAAATTATCCAATTGGATATATATAAAAGAAAAACCGGTTCCTTCTATGGATTTATTATTGATAAGAATCAAAAATGGCTATCGTTGGCTTAATGGAAGGCCAAAAATAGAAAGACTGGAAGTTGATATGGAAAATCAAATCTATAATATTGCAATAAATTTTGCTAAAATGGTATATAATTTTTTGCCCAAAACCATTCAGAGCCAACTTTTATTTATACCAGTTGTTTTATTACTTCTTTTATTGTTTTATATTTAAACAGAAATTTTGCTGTAAAAAAAGCTGTAACTATGACTTGTCATCTTGACTTTAAATTATAATTAACTTATAATAATTAATAATTGAAATTATGCGAACAGGGGTGTGTTTCACACTATATATCATAAAATCTTTGATAAAAGGGGTATTTGGATATGGCTGAAGAAGTATTATTAACAGAAAAGGGTTATGAAAAATTGGAAGAAGAGCTTGAACAACTAACCACTGTCAAGAGAAGAGAAGTGGCAAAAAGAATTAAAGTTGCTCGGGAATTTGGTGATATCTCGGAAAACTCAGAATATGATGATGCAAAAAACGAACAGGCCTTTATAGAGGGCAGGATTAAAGAAATAAAAAGACTAATTGACAATGCGAAGGTGGTTAAAAGCGACGAAATAAGCAATGACAAAGTAAACTTGGGAACCACAGTTCGGCTGCACAATTTAGATGAAGATACTTTTGTAACTTATAAATTGGTTGGTACAGCCGAAATAGATCCATCAAAGAACAAGATTTCAGACAAATCACCAATTGGTAAAGCAATGTTGGGCCAAACTGTTGGGACTAAATTACAGGTCACAGTTCCTAAAGGTATTATAAATTATGAGATAATATCTATTAAAAAATCAAGGTTATAAGGAAGAGGGATATAATGTCTGAAGAATTTGAAAAAGATTTTAATAAATTAATTAAACAAAAGATCGAAAAATACCAAGATTTTCAAGGTCGAGGTATAAAAAATTATGATGAAAAGTATGATGTAGATACTCATGCAGAAGAGGTCATCAATAACTTCGATGAGTATGAAGGGAACATTATAAAAATGTCCGGTAGATTGATGGCCTTGAGAACTCATGGCAAGGCTAGTTTTGCTGATATTAGGGACATGACTGGTTTAATTCAGTTATATGCCAAGGTGGATTTACTAGGAGAAGAAAGATATGAATTTTTTACTGAATTAGATATGGGAGACATTATTGGATTTGAAGGTGAAGTATTTAAAACTAACCGGGGTCAGATTTCTATCAAAATTAAAAGTTTCGATCTTTTAACTAAGTCTTTACGGCCTTTGCCAGAAAAATTCCACGGGTTAAAAGACAAAGAGATGAGATACCGCCAGAGATACTTGGATTTAATAATGAACCCCGAAGTGAAAGAAAACTTTATCATCAGGAGTAAAATTATTAGGTCTTTTAGAGATATACTGGAAGAAAAAAATTTCCTTGAAGTTGAAACGCCCATGATGCATCCCATTCCCGGAGGAGCAAATGCTAAACCATTTGTAACACACCATAATACTTTAGATATGGATCTTTATTTAAGAATTGCTCCTGAACTTTATTTAAAAAGACTAATTGTCGGTGGCTTTGACAGGGTTTATGAAATCAACAGAAATTTCCGTAATGAAGGAATGTCCTATAAGCATAATCCTGAATTCACAACCTTGGAGTTATATCAAGCCCAGGCTGATTATCATGATATGATGGATATTACAGAAGAACTTGTTTTAAAAACAGCCCAAAAAACACTTAATACAACAGAAATTGATTATCAGGGTAAGAATATAGATTTGAGTATACCCTGGCGACGCATTACCATGAAAGAACTTGTAAAAAAAGAAACTGGTTTTGATTATGATCAAATAAAAAATAGTTCTCAGGCTTATAACAGGGCAAAAGAACTGGGAGTCAAGATTGAAAAAGAAGAATTAAGCAAAGGTCAAATTCTATACGAAATATTTGAAGAGCTGGTAGAAGAAAATTTAATTCAGCCCACCTTTGTTATGGACTACCCGATAGAAGTATCTCCACTTGCCAAAAATAAAGAAGAGGATCCGGATTTTACTTATAGATTTGAAGCATTTATCAATGGCTGGGAAATTGCCAATGCCTTCAGTGAACTAAATGATCCTTTTGAACAGGAAAATAGATTTAAACAGCAGGTTGAACAAAGAGAAGCCGGTGATGAAGAAGCACAAATGATGGATAGAGATTTTGTAAGGGCTTTGGAATATGGAATGCCTCCTACTGGAGGTTTAGGGATCGGCCTCGATAGACTGATTATGCTGATGACCAATTCAAAATCAATACGAGATGTTATATTATTTCCAACTATGAGACCAGAAAAATAGATAATAAAGGCCGGAGTATAAAAACTCCGGCCTTTATTAACGTTGTGCCTTATAAATTGTTTTAATAGTAAGTGATAAATCCTATTTAAGCAAAAATTAAATATACAGCAGCTTATTTTTCATTACTGCGATTATTATATAACAGGCAATAAGAGAAGGTATTATAAAACTGGCGTTGTATATAATAGAGTATATCCAAACATTGGTGCCTTCTGGTGCATATGTTGAGAAAAAAACAACTCCAGAAAGCACATGTGATATAAACCTGAAAAACCCACCTAATAACATTGCAAATATGATATATATATTGATTTTTTTATCTTTAAATTGTTTTATTTGTTTTACAAAAATGCCCGATAAACCTAACAACATATAGGGAAGTGGGTAATCCAGTATTAACTGAACGGGGTGAATGATAAAGGGATTAAATGCAAGTTGTAGTAATCCATAAACAAAACCCGCTAATAAACCTTCTTTAAGACCCCATCTTAATGCGATAAAAAATATCGGAAGCATTTCCAAACTTACTGATCCACCCTGTGGCATCTTCCACAGGGGAAGAAAATTTAAAATTAATGATAGTGCCACTGCAACTGAAATTTCTGTAATTGCTCTTAAACTTATTTTCATAAAAAAACCCTCCTAAATTATTATGGGAGGAACATAACTGAGTTTATATTCCCTACGCCTGCATTATCAGGTTCAGGTTTGATGGGTCGATGTGGATACATCCTCTCAGCCTTTTGCTCCCCAGTTAATGTTATACATATTTCTATTATGAATATTTCTGTCAAAAAAGAACAATACCTTCTTTTATTTTGAAATTATATTTAGAATAATTATAAAAATCTTTAAGGAGATGATGAAGTTGAAGATTTTAGTAGCGCCGGATTCTTTTAAAGGTTCGTTAACAGCTACAGAAGTATGTGACTGTATTGCAGAAGGAATCCATGAATTTACTTTAGATGTTGATATTGAATTACTGCCTCTGGCTGATGGTGGTGAAGGTACTGTGCAGTCTCTAGTGGATGCTACTGGTGGTCAAATTATCAATAAAAATGTTACCGGACCGCTAGGAAAAAAAGTTAAAGCCTTTTATGGGATTCTTGGTGATTATAAAACAGCAGTTATTGAAATGGCAGCAGCCTCGGGTTTGATGATTATACCAGAAGAAAAAAGAGATCCCCTTAAAACAACTACTTATGGGACAGGTGAATTAATAAAATCTGCTTTAGAACATGATATAACAGAAATAATAATAGGGATTGGTGGTAGTGCTACTAATGATGCGGGAATCGGCATGGCCCAAGCTCTCGGTGTTAAGTTTACTGATAAAAATGGAGAAGAAGTTGGTTTGGGAGGAAAGTCTCTTGATAAAATCAAAAATATTAATTTGAACGGCTTAGATCAAAGGTTAAAAGACATAGAGATTTTTGTTGCATGTGATGTTGATAACCCTCTTTATGGTAAAAGAGGTGCAGCATACATATATGCCCCCCAAAAAGGAGCAGATCATAAAGTGGTCAAAAAACTGGATAGTAATCTCAGATATTTTAATGAAGTAGTTAAAAAAGAACTCGGCAGAGACATCAATCAGGTCGCAGGTGCTGGTGCAGCCGGTGGATTGGGAGGTGGCTTGGTTGCTTTTTTAGATGCAGAACTTAAAAAGGGTATAGATATTATTTTAGAGACTGTTAAATTTGATCAAAAACTGCAAGGAATTGATCTTGTTATTACAGGGGAAGGAATGATTGATGGGCAATCAATATTCGGAAAAACACCTGTCGGTGTTGGCAAAAGAGCTCAAAAACACAATATACCTGTAATAGCAGTAGCTGGTTCGCTCGGTAAAGGAGTTGAAAAGGTTTTAGACCATGGCATTAATGCATATTTTTCTATTGTTGATAGACCGGATAATTTAAATTCAATAATCAAGAGGTCAAAACAACTACTTAAAAACTTAAGTGAACAAATTGCAAGAATAGTTATAAATTTAAATTAGTTTTTTTGTTTAATTTTACTATATAAACTTGCATTATACTCTTTTTAACAATTATAATAATATCACAAAGTGCCTAAAAAAAAGGAGGTAAATCATGTATAAAAGTATGAGGGTAAAAAGCTCACGGAAAAATGACATGGTCGATATAACGGATAAAGTCGTGAATTTCATTAACGAATCACCTGTTAGTGAAGGTCTTTTGGTCATCAATGTATTACATACTACTGCTGCAGTAACTATCAATGAAAATGCTGATCCAGATGTTAAAAAGGATATATATAAGGAATTGAGTAAATTAATTCCAGCTCATGATAATTATAAACATATTGAAGGAAATGCTGATGCCCATATTAAGACTAGCCTTGTAGGCACCAATGAAACTATAATAATTAAAAACAATAGACTAAAATTAGGAAGCTGGCAGGGGATCTTCTTATGTGATTTTGACGGTCCAAGAACTAGAACTGTTATCTTAAAAATAATTTCAGATTAATTGATTTTCCTCTTGACAGCGGACAAGTTAGTTGATAAGATATAAAATGTCGCTGAGGAAAAAATCTGGAGTATAACGAACTGCAAAATACTCTTGACAGCGGCCGCGAAAAGTGTTAGTATAATTTCGCA
>JAGXLU010000090.1 GCA_018334565.1 Halanaerobiales bacterium
TTTGATGATACTACCTTTTTATATAGTATATGCCAAAGATACTTTTCAGCTTTCCAGCCAATATGTGGGTACATTCTTAATATTTCAAATTACAGGGATGATCTTATCAAACATTTTTTGGGGATATATAGGCAATCGAAGTAATGCAAAAAATATTGTAAAAATTTGTATTTTGATTGGCGGTATTATACCTATATTAGCACTAATAGCGGGACGAATCGGACCTGAGGTATATAAATACCTTTTTTTCTTAATTGGTTTTGTAGTCAGCGGGCGGAAAATAGGTTTTACTCCCTATTTGTTGGATATAACTTCTCATAATAAGCGCACGATCTATTTGGGGATCAGAGATAGTTTAAATATATTAATTATTATTTTACCATTAATTGGAGGCCTTTTGATTAACCTATTAGGCTATACTTTAACTTTCCTACTGGTCTCGATTATCATGATATTTACTTTTTTTATCAGTAAAAATGATAGATGTATGTTATTGAACTAAACTTTAACTTGTGTTAATATATATATATGCATAAATTGATAATGAATATCATTAGATATTTTAGGAGATGATCAAATAGTGAAAAACAGATTAATTTCGTTATCTCATTTAAAAGAAGGAGAAAAGGGAATAGTTACTGATTTTAGAGGGGGAGAAAAATTAAGAAAAAAATTAGACTCTCTAGGAATCAGAAAAGGTAAGAGTGTAAAAAAAATAAGTGATATGGTACTAAGAGGTCCCATTACCATCAAAATAGAAAATAGTTCAAGAATAGCCATTGGTCGAGGGATGGCTGAAAAAATTATGGTAAGATTGGAGAGTCATGGATGAAAGTTTTATTAATGGGCAATCCGAATGTTGGTAAAAGTGTTGTTTTTTCAAGGCTGACAGGTACCAGTGTTACCTCTTCTAACTATGCTGGAACAACTGTTGAATATAAAAAAGGTTTATTTAAACATGATGGGAAAAATATTGAATTGATTGATGTTCCAGGTACCTACACACTTGATCCCACCAATAAAGCAGAAGAAGTAGCAGTTGAGATGTTAAAAGAAGGAGATATAGTTTATAATATAATCGACGCTACCAACCTAGAAAGAAATTTGAATTTAACTTTACAGTTATTAGAAGAAGATATCCCAATTGTAGTTCTTTTAAATATGTGGGATGAGACTAAGCATAAGGGAATTAACATTGATTTAGATAAATTAAGGGATAAACTCAAAGTGCCTGTTATTCCAACAGTGGCAACAACCGGTAATGGTTTGAGAGAGGCTTTGGATTATATAGACTATCGTGAAATAAAAGATTTTGAGAAATTAACTTCTGATCAAAGATGGGTTGAAATAGGTCACATTATAAATGCAGTACAGGAGATTAAACCCAAACATCATTCGGGTAAAGAAATATTGGAAGAATATACTCTTAAGCCCTGGTCAGGCTTGCCGATTGCAGCAGGTATATTATATTTAGTTTTCATTGTGATCAGATTTATAGGGGAGGGTTTGATTGGTTATATAGCAGAGCCCTTTTTTGAAGGACCATACTATAATTTATTAATGAGTATTAGCAGTTTATTAAATGAGGGATCTTTCTTGCATGACCTGTTTATCGGTCAACTGGTCAATGGGCAGATTGATTTTGAACAATCTTTTGGGCTTCTAACTACCGGGATATTTATCCCGTTTGCAGCAGTGCTGCCCTATATTGTTTCTTTCTATTTTGTCTTAAGCATTTTAGAGGATTCAGGTTATCTACCTCGTTTGGCTGTGTTGGTCGACAACTTAATGCATAAAGTGGGTTTACACGGGTTTTCCATAATACCTATGATATTGGGTTTTGGATGTAATGTTCCTGCTGCTTTAGCTGCCAGGAATTTGGACAGTAAAAGGGAACAGTTTATTGCCAGTACCTTGATGTCTATTTCAATACCGTGTATGGCACAGACGGCTATGATAATAGGTTTGGTTGGTGCATTTGGCGGAATTTATATATTTTATGTATTTGCATCTCTATTTGTAGTATGGATAATTGTGGGATTATTATTGAATTATTTTTTACCGGGTTATTCAAGTGACCTCTTATTAGAAATACCCACATTGAGGACACCTGTATTCAAAGTTGTTTTTAAAAAACTATGGATGAGAATTGTTAATTTTCTTAAAGAGGCAATTCCTTTTGTATTACTCGGTGTATTAGCAGTCAATGCGATGTATGCTTTAGGATTTTTTGATTTATTAACCAGATTTATAGGTCCTATCTTTGCAAAATTATTTGGGCTGCCTAAGGAAGTAATTTCGGCTTTACTGATGGGTTTTTTAAGAAAAGACTTGGCGATGGGCATGTTAGCCCCCTTAAATTTAACTGTAAAGCAGCTGGTAATTTCCAGTGCAATTTTAACGGTTTACTTTCCCTGTGTGGCAACCTTTATTGTGCTTTTTAGAGAGTTGGGGCTAAAAAATATGATCAAATCAGCAGGAGTAATGATTGTATCTGCTGTAACAGTTGGAACCATTTTAAATCTAGGTTTCAATTCAATTTTTGGTAGTATTATTACCCTATTTTCAATATTCATTGTAATTATGATCTTATATAGAATGACAGGTAAAAAACATCTAAAACTTATGGAATAAAAAGGGAGGATTTTAAAATGTATGATGTAAAAAATGGTAAAATTCAGTTAGAAAACGGGACTATAAAAAGTGGTATAATAGCAATTGCCAGCGGTAAAGGGGGAGTTGGGAAATCAACTGTAACAGCAAATTTAGCTGTTGCTTTACAGAACATGGGTAAAAATGTAGGGATCATTGATGCAGATGTACATGGTTTTAGTATACCCCGGATCATTGGTATAGAAGAACAAGTTGAGGTACAGCAGGAATCAGAACTAATAAAACCTGCTGAGAAAATGGGTGTTAAGGTAATCTCAATGGGATCTTTTGTACATGAACAAAACCCTGTTATATGGAGAAGTCCACTGCTGCTTGGAGCGCTTCAGCAGTTTTTTAAAGATGTAATATGGGGAGACCTCGATTATCTCTTATTAGATTTACCACCTGGTACAGGTGATATGGTCTTGAATATAATGCAGAAATTACCTCACGCTAGAACCCTAATAGTGACGACTCCACAGATCACAGCCACAAATGTAGCCGGTAGAGTCGGTCATATGGCTGAGAAGATGGATTCGGATATTTTGGGAATAATAGAGAATATGGCTTACTATGAGTGTTCAAAATGTGGTAATAAGGAGTATTTATTTGGTAAAGGTGGAGGAAAAAAACTAGCAGATTTACTGGATGTAGACCTTTTAGGTCAGCTACCTCTGATGAAACATGTTCGAGTGGGGGGAGATGAAGGAAATCCTGTTGTTGATCAAGACAGGGAAGATGCTATCAGTCGAGAATTTATTAATATTGCAGAGGAAATTATAAAAAGGAAAAAAGAATTTGATCCGACTATTAAGCCAATGGAACTCAAGGGTGGTCCCGGACAATAATAAAT
>JAGXLU010000050.1 GCA_018334565.1 Halanaerobiales bacterium
TAGAGAGGTGTTAATATGGATATTAAAAGCCTGGAATTTTTTCAAAAGATATCTGAAATCAAAAGTATTTCTAAAGTAGCAAAAAGATCACACATTTCACAATCGGCTCTCAGTCAACAGATGCAGAAAATGGAGGATACCCTGGGGCATCAGCTTTTTATAAGAAGCAATCGAGGAGTAGAATTAACAAATTCTGGGGAATTAGTTTTAAAATATATTAATAACATTATAAAGACATATGATAAGATGGTTGAAAAATTAGAGCAACAACAGGATAAGGAAATTAAAATTGAGGCTGATTTTGCAATAGCGACTTATTGTCTGCCCTGTGTTTTAGTAAAAATGAGGAAATTATATCCAAAACACGACTATAACCTTATTTCAAACTCCTCTGATCAAATTGAAAAAGATGTAATGAATGATATATGTGAAGTAGGTTTTATCAATAGGGAGCCGGATGAGGAACTAATGTTTAACAGAGTAATAGAGGAAAAGGTAGTTTTAATTTCTTTGCCGGGTTACGATATACCTGAGAAATTTAATTTAGCTGAGATTTTAAATCAACCTCTGGTTATTTTAAAAGATAAATGTATTATTAAAGACAAATTGAATCAGGCACTTCAAAAAGCAGGCCACAGCATGGAAGACCTTAATATTATAACCAAATTAGAGTCAACAGAGGCTTTAAAAACCGTTGTACAAAAAGGATATGGAGTTGCCTTTGTACCATATAATGCAGTAAAAAAAGAAATTGAGACAAAAGAACTTAAAATTGCCAGGGTTAAAGATTATAATTTAGACTATAATATATATATGATAAGTAAAAATAAAGAAGAATTAAACTCAAAGGCCAGGGAATTCATTAACGGTTTTGTTAAACTGGGCAATAATATTTGTTGTTGATAAGATTGGTTTAATAGATTGGAGTTAGTTATTTTATGGAAGTACCTTTTAATAGAGAGTATTATACAGGTCAAGAAATATATCATATAAAAGATGTTATGAAAAGGCGAAGACATACCAAGGGAGATGGCTATTATACAGAACAGGTAAGCGCATTATTGGAGGATAAATTTAATGTACGCAAGGTTTTTATGACCACTTCAGGTACCCATGCTTTAGAGCTTTCTACTGCTTTAATTGATTTAAAACCTTATTCAGAAGTAATCATGCCTTCTTTTACATTTCCATCTACGGCGAATGCGGTCTTAAATTCTCAAGCTAAACCTGTATTTGTTGAGATCGAAGGAAAAACATTAAATATAGATCCCCAAGATATTAAAGCAAAAATTACCAAGAATACTAGGGCTATTATGCCGATTCATTATGCGGGAACAGCTGCTAATATGGATCAGATTATAAAAATTGCCCGCAAACATGATCTTACTATAATTGAGGATGCTGCCCAGGCAGTTAATGCCAAATACAAGGGTAAATATTTAGGCACAATAGGAAAGCTAGGTTGTTTTAGTTTTCACAGCAGTAAAAATTACATTAGTGGTGAAGGAGGGGCTTTGTTAATCAATGAAGATAATCCGAAATTGATTGAAAGGGCTTCTATATTGCGTGAGAAAGGTACAAATCGTAGACGTTTTTTAAGAGGTGAAGTTGATAAATATAGTTGGGTGGATCGCGGATCCAGTTATCTGCCATCAGATTTATTGATGGCATTTTTATATGCTCAATTAGAAAAAATGGATGAAATAAAGGCTTTAAGAGAAAAAATATATATGAGGTATTTAGATGAATTTAATGGTTTTTTAGAATCTGATTTCATTGCATTTATGTCTGGTTTGCCCAAGGATAGGGAGATAAATTTTAATTCTTTTTATTTTATATTTAGTGGTAAACGATACAGAAATAGGGCAATCAGAAAATTGAAAAAAAGAAATATTACCGCTGCATTTCACTATATTCCCTTACATATATCCAAAATGGGTAAAAAAATTGGTTATAACAAAGGAGACCTTCCCTTGACGGAAAAGATTGCTGAAAACATCATGAGACTGCCTTTGTATACAGACATGACCGAACAAGAACTCAACTATGTTGTAAAAAACGTAAAAGAAATTTTCAGGGAGCTGTAACAATGAGTCAATATTTATCTGTAGTCATACCTGTTTATAATAGTTATAATTCTCTTGATGAATTATATAAAAGGCTGACTAAAACACTTCATTTAAAAATTAGCAGCTATGAGATTATAATGGTCGATGACGGTAGTCAGGACGATAGTTTTGCAAAGATGCTCGAACTAAGAAAAAAAGATGAGAGAATCAAACTGATTGGTTTGACTAAAAATTTTGGTCAACAGAATGCTTTGATGTGTGGCTTTCATTATTGTTCGGGTAAATATATAGTTACAATTGATGATGATCTGCAGCATTCACCCCATGATATATTGAATTTACTTACTGAAATAAAAAAAGGTTATGATATTGTCTATGGAATACCGACTGGAAGACAGCAGTTATTCTATCGAAGGTGGGGTTCTTATTTGACAGATAAGGTTTTTAATTTAATAACCAACAAAAGCTCAGATATAAGGGTGAGTAGTTTTAGGATTTTAAATAAGAAACTATTAAAAGAGATTATTAAAGATAAAAGGTCTTTTGTGTATCTTTCTGCTATAATACTTAATAAGACAGATAATATAGCTAATATAAAAATAGAGCACGAGGATCGAAAATATGGGGATTCAAATTATAATATTATTAAGCTTATCAGGCTTTTTTTAAATCTATATATTTATTACTCTCAACAAAAATTTTTAAAGCAATTTAGGAAAGAGAAAGCACAATTTAAAATTGATAAAAAACTGGGTTTTAATAATAAAGTTGTTTAAACAAAATCAACTTCTTCCACCTAATCAGAAACAAGATTAAAAAGGAGCTTGTTAAATTAAAAACTGCACTTAGTACAGTCATGAACAATTTACACCGGCTCTATCTCACAACTGTATGCTTCAAGAATAGAGCCAGTTGAATCAGACAAGTTAATCAGCAAAATTTGATTATAGTATGGATGCCAATTAATTCAATCATTCACTTGTGAGTAGATTGTGTACTTTTGACTTGTATATCAACTCTATATTAATAATATATTATATAATTAGAAGTATAAAAAAATAATAGTAAAAAATGGAAAGAGGGGTGAAGACCGTAGCAATGTCTCTGCACCTAAATCAAAGAAAGGATTTAGAGGGAGCTTCCTTGCTACGTTTTAGATGAAGTTATTAGTACTGGGCGGGGGCCGAGCACAGCTAAGTGCTATTAAAAAGACAAAAGAGTTAGGACATCAGGTAATAGTTTCCGATTATTTAAAAGATGCTCCCGGTCGGGCATTAGCCGATCATGCAGAATTGGTCAGCACTTTTGATATAAAAGATAATGTCAGGGTAGGCCGAAAATATGACATAGATGGTGTTATGACGATTGGAACTGATCAGCCTGTATACACCGCTGCTGCTGTTGCAGATAAGCTTAACTTAAATACTCTTATAGATGAGAAGACTGCTAAAGCTGTTACGAATAAAAAAGTTATGAAAAATATTTTTAAAAAAAATAAAATACCAACCGCTAAATTTAAGATAATAGATAAAAATTTTAAACAAAAAAATTTAAAAGAAATAAATTTTCCAGCTGTTATTAAACCTCTAGACAGTCAGGGCCAACGAGGTGTGTTTAAGATTAATTCTACAGAAGAGGTCTCAAGATATTTTAAAGATGTTCTTAAATTTTCTAGAGAAGATGAGATTTTAATAGAAGAATATTATGAAAGTAATGAGATCACAATTAGTGGTTGGGTTGAACAAGGTAAAACTAATATTCTAACAATTACTGACCGTATAACATATGAACAGGCTAGACATATCGGCATATGTACTGCTCATATCTTTCCTTCTAGATATCTAAACGATTATTTTCATGAAATTGAAAATATTTCAAAAGAAATAGTCCGTTTTTTTAATATAAAAAATGGACCTATATATTTTCAATTCCTGGTGGGTGAAGAGGGAATTAAAGTAAATGAAATAGCCTGTCGGATAGGTGGGGCTTATGAAGCTGATTTTATACCTTTGATTACAGGTGTTGACATCTTGGAAATGGCAATCAAAGCTGCCATTGGACAAACTATCGATTTTAAGCAGCTTAATAACTATAATATTTTAAAGAATGATAATTGGTTATCTGTTCAATTGTTTTTTGCTAATCAGGGTATAATTCAATCAATAGGAAATATTGATGAAATAAAAAAGATGGATGATTTAATAAAAATAGAGTTAAATTATAGGGTAGGAGATACAATAAGTAAAATTCAAAATGCCACGGCCAGAGCTGGATATTTTATTGTTAAGGGAGCCAGCAGACAGCAATTAAAAGAAAATATAAAAGAAGTTTATGATAATTTGCTGATCAAAAACGGAAAAGGAGAAAATCTGGTATTAAGGCAAGCCGGAGAAGTATTATAGAATTTGGGAAGTGTTTCCAATGAAAAAAAGCATAACAATATTACTAATTATTCTCTCCATCGCATTTTTGTATATGATGTATATAAACCAAAAAGCTGACTTAAAGGCACAAAAAATATCGATTGCAGAGCAGTATGGTCTGGGTTATGCTCCCCTTCAAATCATGAAAGAAAAAGCTATCCTGGAAAAGAAGCTTGATAATGTTGAGATCAACTGGCAGAAGCTGGGTAATACAACTGCAATCAGAGAGGCTATAATTGCCGGTAATTTAGATATAGGTTTTGTGGCCATTCCTCCTTTCCTGATTGGAAAGGATAAAGGGATGAACTGGAAAATTATGAGTGGAATATCGCAAAGTCCGCTTGGTTTAATAACCTATAAAGATTCTGTAAAATCTCTTGAAGATCTTCAGATAAGTGACAAAATTGCTCTACCTCAACCGGGTAGTATTCAGCATATTCTGCTGGCTATGGCCAGTCAAAAAATGTTTCAGGATGCTCAAAAATTTGATAACAGGCTGGTTACCATGAAACATCCGGATGGGATGAATGCCCTACTGACAGGTCGTGAAATAACGGCTCATTTTACCTCTCCTCCTTATATTTTCAAAGAACTTGCTCAAGAAAATTTACATCAAATATTAAGTGGTGAAGAGGCTCTGGGTGGTCAATTCACATTTATAGTGGGGGTTTGCAGCAAAGATTTTTATGGAAAAAATCTGCAACTTTATCAGATTTTCCTTGAATCTCTCAAAGAAGCGATTAATTATATAAATGAAAATCCAAGGGATTCAGCTACAATTTTAGCAGAAAGTTATAATCTAACTGATAAGAAAACATATGAGTATATTACTCACCCTGATATGAAATACAGTCAAGAAATAAAGGGGCTAGACGAGTTTCTTATTTTTATGAATGAAAATAATTATATTTCTTTATATTATGATGATATAGGTGAATTGATTTGGGAAGTAGATTTTTATGAAAAATAATAAAATTATAGAACGTATAATTTGGATATTATTATTGGCGATTGTTTGGGAATTAGTAGTTTTAACCGGGAGATTTTCTACTTTAATTTTACCTTCTTTGCGTTCGATTTTGCATTCCCTTTATCTATCTATAAGCAGAGGTGATCTACTTGCCCAAATATATTTCTCAATGTCAATCATCATCCAGGGAATTATTATTAGTTTGATTATAGCAATGGTCTTAGTCTTTTTATCTTTGTTTTCTAAAGTTTTTACCAGCTTATTAGAAACTATAATAGCTATTGCCCATCCTTTGCCGGGTATAGCATTATTACCTTTAGTCATTTTGTGGATGGGAGCCGGGCGGAAGGCCATTCTTTTTATCATTATTCATTCAGTACTCTGGCCTTTAGTTTTGAATTTAAAAACAGGCTTTCAATCCATTCCTGAAGTATATAAATTAATTGGAAAAAATTACGAGTTAAACAAATTACAAATTATGATTAAAATTTTAACCCCCGCTTCTTTCCCCTATTTTTTGGCAGGCATGAAAATAGGTTGGGCACGTGCCTGGCGGGCGTTAATTAGTGCAGAAATGCTATTTGGTGCAGCTAATAGCATAGGTGGTTTGGGATGGTTTATCTTTGAAAAAAGATCTTTTTTTGATCTTCCTGGTGTTTTTGCAGGTATTATTGTGATTGTAATAATTGGAATATTGATAGAGGACTTTGTTTTTCAAAGTATTGAAAATCATACTATTAAAAAATGGGGTATGTCCACTTGAGTAGTTATCTAGAAGTCAAGAATATTAAAAAATCATATAAAGTTAAAGATGATCATTTAAAGGTGATTAATGGCCTAGAATTAAAAATAAACCGAAATGAATTTGTTACTATTATTGGGGCTTCAGGCTGTGGTAAGTCCACCTTATTAAAGTTAATAGCAGGTTTTATTGAACCTGAAGAAGGTCAGATAGATATTAATAACAATAAAATCAAGGGGGCTTCTTTTGAGCGTATAATGGTATTTCAGGAATTTGATCAACTTTTCCCCTGGAGGACTATTTTAGAGAATGTATGTTTTGCTTTAAAAGCCAAAGATCTTTTTGGCTCTAAACAAAAAAGAAAAGAGGTTGCCAAAAAATATTTAAAGGAAGTTCATCTAAATAATTACCTTGACTATTATCCCCATCAGCTATCAGGAGGGATGAAGCAGAGAGCAGCCTTAGCAAGGTCTCTTGTGACTAAGCCTTCAATATTATTAATGGATGAACCATTTGGCAGTTTGGATAGTCAGACCCGACAAGAATTACAAAATCTTCTTTTAGAAATCTGGTATAAGGAAAAAAATACGGTAGTCTTTGTCACCCATGATATTAAAGAAGCTGTTATATTATCTGATAAGATAATTGTAATGGACGATCAAAAGGGACAGATTAAAGAGATAATTCCAAATAACCTAACCAGACCACGCAGACCGTATGAAAATGATTTTATTGAATTATTCCAGAAATTGAACCAGTTGATTTAAATTTGGTTTTAATCATTGATCACTTTATATATCTTTATTTGCCAATCTTTTTCATTCATATATTTGACAATACGCATTCCATAACTTTTATTGCTAAATTGATGAATAAGCTTACAATCATTTTGTATAAAATCTTTCATTTCTCTATAAAAAGGGTATAGATTACCGTAAAGAGTATTCCACTGTGGTCTACTATTATATATGTAGTCCATTTCTTCTGGGTATATGATATATTCAATGTCATTTTTTATAATATATTGAGAAAAGTTGAGTTTATTTTGTTTAAGGTAAGCCAAGTTTCTATAGTCATAGAGTTTTTTATAATCAAAGTAAAAATGTGTATTTAGGTTAGCTAAAACCGTCTCGTTCGATTTTACAGACAAAGAAATTTGATCTAAATAATCATCGTAGTTAAAATAACTGTTATTAAATACTATAATAATACTGCTTATAGATATTATTATTATCAAAAATGCTATGATTAGAGTAGAGTACTTTTTATTAAATATCTTCAAAGAGTTTATCAGCAATAAATAGAAGAGGGGGAAAATAAAAATAATGGAAGTTTGATTATAACGCCCGATTAAAACAAAGGCTAAGTTAACTGCTAAAATAGATAGTAAAAGGATATTATTATAATTATCTTTCTTAAAGACTGCTTTTAAAAGACTCAAAATGGTTAAAAAACCAAATAATAAGAACTGTATTTTGAGAGCAGGTGTAAAATATGTACCGCTAACCTGATAAAATAATTTTTTATAGAAATAATCAAGTCGATCTACTTTCACACTCAATGAACTTAAAACACCCAGGTTCCCGCCATAGTTGCTGTAATTGGAAAAAAAGTTGGGATCAAAGAATAAACTTAAAAATATAAAGATTAAGGCACCTATTGAAACAGTTAAAATAAAGATAAGTAGATTAGAGAACATAATCTTTTTTTCAATAAAAATATAATATAGATAAATAAAAACAAAAGGTAAGAAAATAATAAAACTGTTGGGATGAATCCCTATCGATAGAAATATGATCATTCCTAAAAAGAAATCATTATAATATTTATTTTTTTCAATAACCCTTTTCAGAAAATAATAAAAAGCAGATAAAAATATTGCTAACAGGATAATTTCCTGTCTAGCAAAATGAGAAGCATAAATAAATTGAATGTCCACAGCTAACAAAATAGAGCAGGCAAGGGCCAATTTTTCTGACTTTGTGAAAATTGCTGCAATCTTATATATAAAGTAAATTGATAAGGTACCGAAGAGCAAAGAAATAAGGCGAAATGAAAATATCTTATAGCCAAAAACTTTTAAAACAATGATCTGTATACTATGAAAAATAATCTTTATAGCATGGGGAGTGCGAGGGTAGATATCATAAAATGGTTCTGTAATATCAAATGTACCCTCATTAATTATTGTCCTGGACAGTCCGGCCAACCAGCTTTCATCAGAATGAATAAAAGGAAAATTTACTAAAAAAAATAGGTTCACAACAAAAAATATTATGAGAACTAAATATATATTTTTGCTCTTCTTAGTATATAACATAAAAATCAGGTCCTTTTAATTACTATTTCCTATTATAACACAAAAATTATATTGATAAAGTGCTAAAATGAGGAGTTAAATATTGTTCATCAAATAATCAAATACAATATTGGAAATGTTAATACCAAAAAGGGTAGAATATCCCTTATAATATATTTAAAGAAACTTTGTACTTTATTTAACAATATCTACTTTGTGAAGGATTTAAGGGGGGATAAACTGGATAATAAAGGAGAAATCATAGTTAGATTTGTTTATTAGTGATATTTTTATCATTTTTATGTTACTCTTATTATAGTAAAATAAAATTATTTATTTTTAATTAAAAAAATGTATAAGATATTGAACAATCAAGAAAAATAAGGGTAAAATGATTGATTATAATTTAGATGATAAAGTTTTAAGAAATCAAATACAGTAATCAGTTAAGCCATCTAAAATAACTTTTTATCAGATGTATTAGCAAATGAGTAAGCAAGGTTTAAATTATGTAAAAAATAAAAATTAAGAAAACAAAACTCAAGGGGGAAAAATAATGTTAAAAAGAAGAAATCTATTATCAGTATTATTATTAGTAGCTTTATCTGTTGTATTAATTAGTTCATCAGTTTTTGCGGTATCTGACGCAGTTGAGGATGCAGTCAATGGCTATTTTGCCAATTTACCTGGAGATAATGCTATGATTGGTCAGGCAGATGTAGTGGAAATGCTTAAAGAAGGCGAAGATCTCTTTATATTAGATATTAGACAACCTGATGTTTATAATGAAGGTCACCTGATGGGTGCTATCAATCTTCCCTGGGGTCCTGAAGCAATTCCTGCAAGTTTAGATAAATTACCTGCTGATGAAACAATTTATGTATATTGTTATTCAGGTCAAACAGCCAATCAGACAGTTGGTTTATTGAACTTTGCTGGTTTTGAAACAAAATCTATTAAATTTGGTTGGAATTTAGGAATTTCTAGAGTAGATGGATATGAAGATGTAGTTGAAACTGAAGCTAATGAATTAGGCGAAGAAACTCCTTATGAAATTAATGCTGATATAAAAGCAGCTGTTGTTGATTATTATGAGGGTTTAGCTGAGGTAAGTGATACAATGTTCAAGAATTACAAAATTAGTGAAGATATGTTAAAAATGGCTATAGATTCTGGTACTGACCTTATGATTGTATCTATAAGACAGACCTCTGCTTATGCTGAAGGTCATATTGAAGGAGCAATCAATGTTCCCTGGGGTAAAGGAATGGAACAATACTTCGGTCAATTACCCCAAGATAAGAAAATGGTTGTTTACTGTTATACAGGTCAAACAGCCGGACAGACTGTAGCAGGTTTAAGAATGTTAGGTTATGATGCCGTATCATTAAATGGTGGAATGGGAACTGCTTCTAATAATCCTTATGGATGGTCCAATAAAGGATATGAAACTGTAAAATAAGTATAAATTAATATAAAATTAAAATATGAAGCTGGCAGTCTACTTTGACTGTCAGCTTAACTATATTATAATTAAAAATCTTTTTTATTTTCAAGGATGAATTTCAATTTATCTTTAAAAAGTAGGTCAGCTTTTTTTGTTCTTTTTTTGGATGTTGGGTGTTGTTTCCCGGCATCTCTTATTTTTTTATTAATATGTCTTTTCATTAATAAGTAATCAATATTATTTTCTGTATACTGCATGCCCTTTGAATTTAATACTAGACATTCTTTTGCTAAAACAAGTGAAGCCAGTCCATAATCATCAGTTACTATAATATCATCTTTTTTAGATTTGTTTAAAATGATCATGTCTACAGATTGAAAACTCTGATCTACTTTAATGACCTTTCCATATTTTAACTTGATATTATGGTTGTAATCACAAAAAAGCATTAGTTCTATATTGTATTTACGGGCTATTTTTTCAGTTTGTTCAATAACAGGACAGGCATCTCCATCTATAATAATACGCATTTTAAATTTTCTCCTTCCAGCTGTGATTTAATTATAAGAAGTTAATAGTACTTTTATACAGTATATAATATTATTTTTAGAAAATACAATTATGTATACTGGCAACATATTTTTAAAAATTAACATTTTTTCTTAGTGATATTAAATATGACTGGATTTAAATCCATAAAATTTACAATATTGTTAGGATAAACACGAATTTTTTGATATAATAATTTTAAATATAAAAGCTAATGTGTATATATGGACTTAAATAAGGAGTTTAAACCAATATTAAAATAAAGGTGGAGATAAATATGGATCTTAAAAAGGAAGCTCTTAAATTACATAAAGATAATTTAGGCAAGTTGGCGGTTAGATCAAAGGTATCAGTTCAGGATGAACATGATCTATCAATGGCATATTCACCCGGGGTTGCTGAGCCCTGCAAAGAAATTTTTAAAAATAGTGAAATGATATATGATTATACCAATAAATCTAATTTTGTAGCTGTTGTCAGTAATGGGAGTGCTGTTTTAGGATTAGGGAATATTGGTGCTGAGGCTGCGATGCCCGTAATGGAAGGGAAGGCGGTTTTGTTCAAAGAATTTGCTGGAGTCGATGCCTTTCCTATCTGTCTTGCAGAACAAGATCCTGATCAAATAATTGAGACGGTCCAGATAATGTCTGTAGTATTTGGCGGTATTAATTTAGAAGACATTAAAGCACCCGAATGTTTTTATATAGAAAAAAGATTAAAAGAAGAACTTGATATACCTGTTTTTCATGATGATCAACATGGAACCGCAGTAATTACAATGGCTGGTTTAATCAATGCTTTAAAAATTGTTGATAAAAACATGAGAGATATTAAGGTTGTAGTTAATGGAGCAGGGGCAGCCGGATACAGTATTAGTAATATGCTTTTATTAGAAGGAGTTCAAGATATAGTAGTGTTGGATAGTAAGGGTGCTATCTATGAGGGTAGGGAGAATTTAAATCAAAGCAAAAAGAAACTTTCTTATTTAACAAATAAGGGTAATAAGAAAGGCAAGCTAAAGGATTTAATAAAAGATACAGATGTATTTATAGGTGTTTCTGTGGCTGATATAATGACCAAAGAAATGGTTAAATCTATGGCCAATGATCCAGTAATATTTGCTATGGCGAATCCTGAACCAGAAATAATTCCAGAAAAAGCATTTGCCGGAGGAGCGAGAGTTGTGGGTACAGGCCGTTCTGATTATCCCAATCAAATCAATAATGTTCTGGCATTTCCCGGGATTTTTCGTGGAGCGCTTGATGTAAGGGCTAAAAAGATAAACGAAGAGATGAAAAAAGCAGCCGCCCATGCTCTGGCTGAGTTAATTGAAGTTGATCAACTAAAAGCCGATTATATTATTCCTAAACCCTTTGATCCCAGAGTGGGACCTACTGTAGCTGCAGCAGTGGCTCAAGCGGCTGTAGATTCCAATGTGGCTGGAATAAAAATCGATTATGAAGAAGAATTTAAAATTGCAAAAAAATTAATGAAAGATTGAAAAATATCGATATAAGATGCGATAATAATAACTAATAAAAAAAACAGATATTAAAAAAGGTATGAGATGAAGGATATAGCAATATAAGCAAGTCACAACTATCCAAGCAAACTTCTTT
>JAGXLU010000014.1 GCA_018334565.1 Halanaerobiales bacterium
GGAGGAAACTTTATGAACATTGGAGCATTTCTAGATATAGATGGAACACTATACAGAAATTCACTGATGATACAGCATTTTAAAAAAATGATTAAATATGAAGTAATTGATCCCGTTGTTTGGCATGATAAAGTTAAAAGGACTTATGATAAATGGAGAACAAGAAGTGGTTCATATGAAGATTATTTAGAAGAATTAGCCGAAATATATATTAATGAGTTGAAAGGACTCAAAATAGCTGATTTAGATTTTGTCAATGATCAGGTTATTAAATTAAGTGGTGATATAGTATACCGTTATACCAGATATATAATAAACTGCCATCTTAAAAAAAATCATAAGGTGTTTTTTATTTCAGGTAGCCCAGAATTTTTGGTAAAAAAAATGGCAGAAAAGTATAGAGTAACCGACTTTCAAGGAAGCAAATATATATTAGATGATAATGGGCTTTTTACTGGTAAGGTCATCAAAATGTGGAAGTCAAATAATAAAGAAAAGGTTTTAGATAAATTTGTGCGCAAATACAATATAAATTTAAAAGAAAGCTTTTCATATGGGGATACTCAGGGAGATTTCAGCATGTTTAAAATGACAGGTAACCCGTTTGCATTTAATCCTAATAAAGAATTAATTCGAGCTATAAAACAGGACAAAAAATTAAAAAATAAAACCACTATAATCATTGAGAGAAAAGATAATATTTATAAAATAAAACCTGATATTGAAATTATAAATATCAAATAAAAGACCCCCTGGAATAGGAGGTTTAATACTCTATTATGCCTGGTCTTTTATATTAAGATATTTTACTTTTTCTTTGTAACTTTTTATTATTAATCTTGCCAGTTCTTTATCAAATTCTAAGTCTTCAACATAATACCAAATATGATCATCATTCCTACCTTCACAAGATTTACGTTCTAAATCTGTTTCCTCTTCACTCTCTTCATAATAAAAGGCAAACTTCAGCTTATTATTAGCCTGAAAAGCAACTGACATAAACATGCCATCTTGCGGCCTATTCTTTGATACATAAAAGCTCATTCCATTATGTATTACTTTCCAAGCAATATTATTTTTAAAGTTTTCTAAAAAAGGAAATATTTTTTTCAAAAAATAATTATAAAAATGAAGATATCTGGGCATATGTTTTTTTAAAAATTCTTTTTCTCGTTTATGATTAATCTTTGGTAACATTTTCTTTAATTTGTTGATTTTTATTTTTACTACAACATAATCATAGACATTTGACATGATATCCCTCCAAACTTAGAAACAAAAAATATATTATCCTAGTATATTATTATATAATAATATCTAATAAAAGTAAACATCTTATTTTGCATTGGAGCGGGCAACGGGAATTGAACCCGCAGCTTTAACCTTGGGAAGGTTACACTCTACCGTTGAGTTATGCCCGCTTTTTATAAGTATAACATTTTTACTATTTTTATACAATAAGTTATTCATTAATAGCCTTATAACTAATTCTTTTAAATCCTTCACCTAATACTTCGTGGGCCTCATTCATGATGACAAAGGCATCCTCATCAATTTCTCTAATTAGATTTTTAAGTTTGGTAATTTCTGCCCTATTTATAGTAACCAGAAGGATATCCTTCTTTTTACCACTATAACCACCATAACCATTAAAAGCAGTTACTCCACGATGCATTTGAGATAAAATATGTTCTTTTATACTATTAGACTTATCAGATATAATAAATACGGATTTAGAAACATTAAAACCCTGCTGTATTATATCAATGATTTTTGTACTTATAAATATAGTAATCGCGGCATATAAGGCTAGTTCAATATCGAAAAATATTCCTGCCATCAAAATAACTATTCCGTCAATTAAAAAAAGACCCTGCCCAATACTAAATTGTGGAAAAAAATAACTTATCAAGGTTGCTATTAAGTCAGTACCACCAGTTGTACCGCCTCCTCTGAAAACAATACCCATTCCCAACCCCCCCAGTACACCTCCATAAATGCTGGCTAAGATGACTTCATATGTAAGGGGTTCTAATATTGGTGTTAATAAATCAACTGATAAAGATAAAACTATGATTCCCCAAAGTGTCTTAGTTCCTATACTACCTCCCAAAAAGTAAACAGCTGCTATGAATAAAGGGATGTTGATCAATAAAATGATTATACCTACCTGAAAACCATACATATGGTATAATATTGTCGCTACACCACTTATTCCGCCAGCTGCAATTTTGTTAGGGACAGTTAATAATACTAGAGAAAGTGCAGTGATTATACCGCCAACAGTGATCAAAAAATAATTTTTTATTAATTTTTTTATTTTCATCTTATAAATTTCACCTCCAAAACTCAACCCCGTATTTAGACTACGGGGTATAATCATTAAGGTTATATTATTATGATATATAATATCATATTTTTTATTTTAAATTTACTTTACCTTTATATATCTGACCCCTAACACTGTCGATAGTAACTGTTTGTCCATTCTTTAAAATATTCAAAGCCTCTACTGCATTAACAACAACCGGTTTATTGTACTTAATGCCAATAATAGCTGAATGCGACGTCACACCACCTTCAACCGCAATAATACCAGCAGCTTTTTTAATTGCCTCATTATATTGGTTATTAGTAGAACGGGTCACAAGTATATCCCCTTCTTGAATATTATTTAGGGCTTGATTAGCACTACTTATGATTTTTACCGGGCCATGGATAATCTTTCTTCCAATTCCCTTGCCCTCAACAATCGGATCACCAACTATATCAACTTTTATTAAATTAGTAGTACCGGGTGTTCCTACCGGTACACCAGCTGTTAGTATTACCAAATTCCCTTCACTGACAAGACCATTATCCAAGGCAACATTAATAGAATTGTCCATCATCTCATCTGTAGACTCACTGTCTGAAGACATTGTGGGATATACACCCCAACTTAATACAAGCTGATGATAAACCATATCATTAGGGGTTACTGCTATTATTCGGGTTAATGAGCGACATTTAGAAACCATGCGTGCAGTTGAACCTGAGCCTGTAGCAGTAATGATAGCATCAGCAGATAATCCAGAAGCTATTTCACAGGACCCTATACTGATCGCCTCTGTAACAGTATCTGCCTTTATCGCTTTGCGACTGCTTAATTGTCCTTTATAAGCTTCTGAAAGCTCAATTTCCCGGGCAATATTTGCCATTGTCTTTACAGACTGAACTGGGAAATTACCTATAGCAGTCTCACCGGATAACATGGTAGCATCTGTACCATCAAAAATAGCATTCGCTACATCTGAGGCTTCAGCCCTGGTCGGGCGAGGATTTCTAATCATTGAGTCAAGAAGTTGGGTAGCTGTAATTACCGGTTTGGCTACTTCATTACATTTTTTTATAATCGTCTTTTGTATAATAGGTACCTTTTCTGCTGCTATTTCTACACCAAGATCCCCTCTCGCAATCATTATCCCATCAGAAACCTCTATAATTTCATCAATATTTATTACGGCCTCTTCACTCTCAATTTTTGAAATTATTTTTATCTGCTGAGCCCACTCCTCTTCAAGCAGCCTTCTTATCTCTAATACGTCATCTGCTTTGCGAATAAAAGATGCCGCAATAAAGTGGATGTTATGTTTAATCCCAAATATTATATCCTCTTTATCTTTTTCAGTAATTGCAGGTAAGGTTGTTTTAATACCTGGAATATTGACACCTTTATGTGAACCCAACTCACCTCCATTAATTACCGTACAAATTATCTTTTGATTCTTGATCTCTTTTACGCCAAGCTCAATCAAACCATCATCCAAAAGAATCCTTGATTCTAAATTAATGTCCCCAACGATATTATCATACTTAATTTGAAATCTTTTTTCATTACCAATTACTTCATTAGGTGTTATAATAACTTCAGCATTATTTTTCAGTGTTATTTTCTCGTTTTCCATCTTACCTGTTCTTATTTCTGGTCCCTGGGTATCAAGTATAATTCCTATGGGCTTATCAACTTCTTCTTCAACTTCTTTTATTAATTCAATTCTTCTGCCGTGTTCTTGATGATCCCCGTGAGAAAAATTCATTCTCGCAACATCCATACCCGTTTCTGCTAACTTTCTTATTATACCTTTATCATTAGTGGCTGGTCCTAATGTACATACAATCTTGGTTTTTATCATTTTTCAACCCCCGCCCTATAGTGACAATATGCGTGCTAAATTATATATATCCATATCTATATTTTTCTCTTTTTTAAGTACTTCATCTAGATCAACACCAACAATACTATTTCCTATATAACTGATCATCTTTTTTTGTTTCCCATCTAATAAGAGATCAACAGCTTCTGCTCCCATCTGTGTAGAAATAATTCGATCAACGGCAGTAGGGGAACCGCCTCTTTGCAGATGACCCAGAATTGTTACCCTGGTTTCTACGGAAAGTTCGGCTCTAATATGGTTACCGATTATTGTACCAATATTTTGTTCGCATTCGTCACCATTTTTTAAGTTTTTACCAGCTCCTTCAGCCACCACAATTATATTATGCAGTTTACCCCTCTCAAAACCAGATTTACAGTTATTTACCACATCATCTAACCTGAATTCTATCTCAGGTATTAATATGGATTCTGCCCCTCCACACATGCCTGTATATAGAGCTAAATAACCTGAATCTCTGCCCATGATCTCTACTACAAACGTCCTTTCATGCGAGGTTGCCGTATCTCTTACCTTGTTTAAAGCATCTAAAACAGTATTCATAGCAGTATCAAATCCAATTGAAGCATCTGTCATAGCTAAATCATTATCGATCGTGGCAGGAATACCCATAACAGGAACATCAAATTCATCATGTAGTAATTTGGCTCCTTTTAATGAACCATTACCTCCAATGATCACCATGCCTCCTATATCTAATTCCTTTATTTTTTCATATGCCTTTTCTCTACCTTCTTCTGTTTCAAATTCTCTGCAGCGGGCTGTCCTTAATACTGTACCACCTCTGTGTATAATATCACCAACAGATCTTCTAGTCATTTCTCCGTAATTACCGTCCAATAATCCACTGAATCCATTATAAAAACCAATAACCTCTGTATTTCTATAAACAGCAGTTCTGACTACAGACCTAATAGCTGAATTCATTCCCGGGGCGTCACCACCACTGGTTAATACTCCAATTCTTTTCACAAATTATGCCTCCTTAGATTTATAAGATATAATTATGAGCTATAAGAAAAAAACAACAATAAGTCTTTAATATTACAACTTGTTAAGTAAAAATGAGATGGCTGGTAAAGGTTACTACAATACCAGCAAAAATAACACCAGTTATAATTGCAAGTAGGGCACTTTTAAATTTGATTTTAAATATAACTGCAGCAATACTGGCCGTCCAAGCACCTGTAGTTGGAAACGGAATTGCGGTAAATAAAATCAAACCTATAGCACCATATTTTTCTACTTTGTCGCTTTTTTTTAATGTCCTTTTATAAAGCCAATCAAAAAATCTCTCCATAATTTTAAAATGTTTTATTAGATACTCTCTAACGGGATTTAATATCAATAACAAGGGAAAAATCGGAATTATATTTCCAATGATACTTATCAATAAAACATTATATGGATTGAGACCTAAAGATATTCCTAAGGGAACTGAGCCCCTCAACTCCACAAAAGGCAGCATTGCAGTTAAAAATACTGTTAATTCTTTAGAAAAATAATGTCTAATAAACTCAATCATAACTTCCATTTAAAATATCCTCCATATCAGTAAATTTCATATAAATTATCGGGTATAATAAGATTTAATTTTTCCACTGTATTTTTGCTTAATTTCAGCCAATAAAGATGATCTGTAATTACTTTTTTATATTCATTAGAAAATATTAAAGGAGTCTGACCTTTATTATCATTAATAAATCCTTTTAACTCTTTTATTTGGCTTCTTGTAAGACCGCCTAAGTTAATATCTATTATCTTATCCTTCAGATTTATTATTTTATCGGCAATTATACTCTCATTATCTGATTTTTTACCGGCAACCAAAATAATATTGCCATCTTTTAAATTTTTTTTGTAATTTTCAAAAATTTCGGGGAATACTACCACATCAATTGAACTATCCCAATCTTCTAAAGTTATAAAAGCCATCAAATTATTATTTTTGGTATAATGTTGATGGATTTCTATTATTCTACCGGCCAGACAGATATTATAACTATCTTCATTCATTATATTACAGCTGGCATTAGTCAGCTTTTTGATCTTCTTTTTGTAATCATCTAAAGGATGACCGGAAACATAAATACCCAAAAATTCTTTTTCCTGTTCCAACTTTATATCGAGTCCAATCTCATTTAAATCTGGATATTCAATACTGTTTTCAAAAAACTCTTCTTCATTTTCAAACATATCAAAAAATGAGGTCTGATTTTTATTAACTATCTTTTTACTATTTAAATTTTTCTCATATATCTCTTCATATTTAGTTAAAAGTTGGGATCTCTTAATACCTAAATTATCAAAACAACCGGATTTAATCAAAGCTTCGATTGTTGTAATGTTAATATTTTTGATGTTTATCTTATTCAAAAAATCCTCAAATGATTTATAGGCTTCCTTTTCTCTTGAATTTACAATGGTTTTGATAGCATTTGTACCAACATTTTTAATAGCCTTTAAACCAAATCTAATATTTCCTTTATTGTTAGGTACGAAATCATAAAAGCTTTCATTGATATCGGGAGGCAGTACATCTAATCCCATATCTTTTGCTTCCTTGATATAAAGCGATACCTTATCTAAATTATTCATAACACTTGATAAAAGTGCAGCCATAAACTCAGATGGGTACTTGGCCTTCAAATAGGCAGTTTGATAAGCTAGCAAAGCATAAGCAGCACTGTGAGATTTATTAAAACCATAACCTGCAAAATACTCCATTTGATCAAATATTTCAGAAGCTATTTCTTTTTTTATGCCTTCTTTAAATGCACCTTGAATAAATCTTTCTCGCTCATCCTGAATCATCTTTACTTTCTTTTTGCCCATGCCTCTTCTTAATAGATCCGCTTCACCCATGGAATATCCAGCTAATTTACTGGCTATCTCCATAACCTGTTCCTGATATAAGATCATACCATAGGTTTCTTTTAAAATGGGTTCTAATTTCGGATGTATATATTCGGCTTTCTTTTCACCATGTCGGCATTTTATATAATCACCTACTATATTACTGCCCAATGGACCAGGTCTGCCCAGGGCAAGTAATGCAATAATATCTTCAAATCGCTTCGGCTTTAACTTCTTATTTAAATCCTGAAAAAGACGTGATTCCATCTGGAATACCCCAAGAGTCTGCCCTTTATGTAACATTTTATAAACATCTGGATCATCTCGGGGTATCTCTTCTATATCAAGTGAAACATCCTTGTTCTTTTTAATTAAATTTAAAGATTTATTAATTATCGTTAAATTTCTCAAACCTAAAAAATCCATCTTTAATAAGCCCATATCTTCAAGATCATCCATCGGTAATTGGGTGATTATATTACCATCTTGAAGCTGAAGAGGTATTATGTTTTGTAAATTTTCTGGTCCGATAATTACCCCTGCTGCATGTGTTGAAATATGTCGGGGTAAGCCCTCTATTTCACGTGAATAATCAATAAGTTTTTTTACTTCTTCATCTTTTTTATAACTATCTATAAGTTTTTCACTTTTCTTTAATGCCGTAGATAAATCTATACCGGGCTGAGTAGGAATCATCTTGGCAATTTTATCGACCTTAGCATAAGGAATATCAAGAGCCCTTCCCACATCTCTTATAGCAGCTCTGGCCGCCATTGTACCAAAAGTACCAATTTGAGCCACTCTGTCCTTGCCATACCTTTCTTTTACATATTCAATAATCTCATCTCTTCTCTCATCAAAATCTATATCAATATCTGGCATAGTTATTCGTTCTGGATTTAAAAATCTTTCAAAAATTAAACCATATTTTAAGGGGTTTATCCTGGTAATATCTAAGAGATAAGAAACAAGACTGCCGGCCGCAGAACCCCGTCCAGGTCCTACCCTAATATTATGATCTTTGGCAAACTTTATAAAGTCCCAGACTATCAAGAAATAAGTAGTATATCCCATATCTTTAATAATATTCAGCTCATAATTCATCCTTTCAACTGCCTGAGAATTGTTCTCTAAATCTTTTTCTTTTAATCCATCTAAACATAATTCTTTTAAATAAGAAACTGTACTTTCCTGGTTGACATCGGGATAATCAGGCAGATAAAAATTATCTGCTCCCAAACTTACATCGATTCTTTCGCTTATCTTTAATGTATTTTCATAACCATCTCTGATATCAGGAAATAATTTATACATCTCAAGAGAACTCTTAAAATAAAAATTGTCATTCGGAAAGGTCATTCTATTCTCATCATTTACAGTTTTTCCGGTCTGCAGAGCCAATAATACATCATGGACCTGGGCATCTTTTTTATCTTTATAGTGTACATCATTACTTATAACAAGAGGAATATCATCTTCATTTGCTATTTCTATTAAAGCTGTATTCACTCTTTTTTCCTGTGGCAAGTTATGATCCTGCAGCTCTAAGAAGTAATTTTCTTGACCATATATTTGTCTGTACTCTTTGATTTTATCTTTGATACCTTCTTTTTTTTCATTATTAAGTATACTTTGAGATATTTCGCCCTGCAAACAGCCTGATAAAGCTATTATCCCATCCTTGTATTCGTATAGTAGATCTTTATCCACTCTCGGTTTATAATAAAAACCCTCCAGCCAGGAAGCAGACACAATCTTCATCAAGTTATGATAACCTAGATTGTTTTCTGCAAGTAATACAAGATGATATCTCTTGCGAATAGTTTTATCAAATCTATTTGTAGGAGAAAGGTATACCTCACAACCAATTATAGGTTTTATATTCTTTTTATTTGCCTTTTTGTAAAAATCATACATGCCATAAAGCACACCATGATCTGTGATAGCAACTGCAGGCATACTATACTTAACAGCCTGATTGATAAGTTCATCAATTCTTATCGCGCCATCTAACAAACTATATTCTGTATGATTATGAAGATGTACAAATTTTTTTGCCATATGAAACTCTCCATTCTAAAAATAAAGTTGATTAATTTTATAATTATTATTGTATAATTTTCATAATATGTTATAATACAAATAGATAATTATTTGGAGGTGTTATTTTTGGATAAAAAGGAAGTCAAAAAAGTTCTAGATCAAATCAGGCCTGGACTTCAGGCCGATGGTGGAGATGTAGATCTTGTTGAAATAACTGAAGACGGTATAGTCAAGGTAAGGCTAGTAGGAGCCTGTCACGGCTGCCCAATGGCAACCTTAACCTTAAAGAATGGTATAGAAAGAACACTAAAAAAGAAAATTCCTGAAGTTAAAGAAGTAGTCTCTGTTTAATTAAAATATAAGCACCCTGCAAAAGGGTGCTTTAATTTTTTTATTCTGCACTAACTTCATTTTCAATACCAAGTTCTAAATCTCCAAATATAATATTTTGAATGTCATTTAGCAAAATATTTACTCTATATTCTGCCTGCAAGTATTTTTTTATATCTGAATTTAATTCTATTAATTCCCTTAAGTTCTCTAATTTATCCTTTTCTTCTGACGTCAATTCATCTCCAGACATCTGTTTGGCCTGCAGTTTTATCTGCTCTTTTTGAAAATCCATTAACATCTCTTTGGTTTTTTCATTAGCTATTATCTTCTTTCTTATTTCCAGATAGTTTTTATATTCTTCGGATTCCTTGACACTTTTTGATAATCTGTTAGCTATATCATACACAGACATTAGCCATCCCTCCTCAATAAATATTTTCTTAAATTTATTAATGCCTTATTATTTATAATATCATAAAATTACTATCTTTGTAAATTTAACTAACGTCATCGTTTTGACCTTTAATATTTTTATCCGCCTTCTCTACAGCATCTACAGTTGAAGACAATATGTTCGCATTCTCATAAAAGATATTATCCTCACCTACTAAATCTATTATACCCAAATTCTTTAGTATCTTATATTTTTTTTGATTTATTCCAGATATCAAGACTTCTCTGTCCTTATTTTGTACATTTTTAATAAATCTTTTCAACTCATTTATGGTTGTAATATCAATATTATCTATATTTCTCAGACGGAGGACATATCCACAACCGGCTTCTGTAACATTTTCTAGTTTTTCTTTGAAATTTTCAGCAGAACTAAAATTAAAATCTCCAACCATATCCAGGATGAGATACTCATCATCTGCTATTTCTTGCGGAGCTGTTTTTTTAAGTTTGGAATGAGCTTTCTCGTCATATATAAGATGATCGACTTTTGGTTCAGAACTATTTTTCAGCACAGAAATTAATGAAAGAATAACACCCAAATAAACCGCATATTCTATCCTTGGTGAACTAATAGTTGCAATAAAAGTTATGATAAAAACAAGCGTATCCGCTTTTGTTGCTCTGATTAATTCTTTTACCTCAGATATATCAATCATGTTGTAGGCAACTAATAAAACAAGTGCTGCTAGAGAAGAAATTGGAATGTACTTGATAAAAAAGTTAAAGAATATGATAAAAAATAAAATAGCTATTGCGGATAACAATTCAGAAATCCTTGTTTTAGCCCCTCTTTGATAGTTAGCGAAAGTATTAGTAAATGAGGCTGAACTGGCAAATCCATTAAAAAATGAAAGACCAAAATTCATAAATCCCTGACTGATAAACTCTTTATTGATGTCCAGTTCTTCGTTGCTTCTATGGGAAATCGACTTAACAACTGCTAAAGTTTGAATTAATCCCACAATGGCAACAGCTAATGATTTAGTAGATAAATTGAGGATTAAATTCAGTTTTAAAGGAGGTATGCTTATTTTAAACTCACTTAAATTGATGTAACCAACAGTATTTATAATATTATTAAAACCTGATAGCATCACAATTATAGTTACAATAAGTACCCCCAATAAATACGAGGGTATTTTATAAATACTTTTTTCCGCAACAATTATTATTAAAATGGTAGTTAATCCCAAAATAAGTGATATAAAATTAATAGAAGATAAATTTAAAATCAAGTTATATAATTCCATATAAACATTATAAGTCCTATCAATACTTACCCCTAAGAGATTATTAATTTGCCCTACCCCTATTATAATAGCTGCTCCTGTCGTCAAACCTACTATCACAGGATGAGAAACATATCTAACAAGTTTACCCAGCTTTAAAACACCCGCTAAAATTTGGAACACACCTACTAAGAATGTAAGCATGATGACAGTTTCTAAGTACCTGTTATCCTGAACATGACTGAGGTTACTGGCGATAGCCATTGCCATCAAATTTGTAGGGCCTACAATCATATAATTAGATGTGCCGGTTAAAGAAGAAATAACTTTAGATATTATGGTTGTATATAAACCATAAATAGGGTTAAGACCTGCAATTAAGGCGTATGCCATATTTTGCGGTATAGATAAAGATGCCACAGATAGGCCAGCTGAAAAATCTTTTTTTAGATAATTTATTTTATAACCCTTAAGGGTATTTATGAAGTTTTTGCCTTCGTTTTTCATAATAATCACCGGACTTTTTAATTAAAAAAACAATTTCCCTAAAAGAGGTTTTTTGATTTTAACCGCCTGATAAGAACACAATTCCTGACAGCAATAACACCTTATACATCCATTCAGATCTACTACAGGATAATCAGTTAATTCTATAGCTTCAGCCGGACAATTATCTGCACAGACTCCACACTGCACACATTTTTCTTTATCAAATACAGGCCGAGGCTTTAATAATTTATTTACTATATTAGCTAAAAAAGGTGGTAAGTCCTTAATGTTTCGAGTATCTGACTGATCAATATCTGGTATTTTTGTGTTTTTAGCAGGGATTAATCGATCTCCTTGTATATCTAATTCAGTAAAACTACCTATCAATCCTCTTTTAGCTGCTTGATTTATAGTGGGAATGTCAGTCGGCTCCACATTAAACAAATAAGCACCCGCCACATCTAAAGCAAAACAGGAGGGTGAAGCCATTAAATAATTAAATTTTCTCTTATCCCCAGCTGAAGGACCGGCCCCTTCCATACCTACTATCGCATCCATAATATTAAGCTGTGGTGAAATAAGCCTGGCTAAATCTATCAGCATTAAAGCAAAGTTTTCTGCCTCTGGCATTCTTAAATGATATTCAGCCTTTTTCATACCAGGAATAATTCCAAATAGATTTTTTACAGAACCTGTATATCTCATAAACGAATGGGTCTTTAGTTTGGACATGTTAATTACTAAGTCGGCCTCTCTTATAAAATCACAAATTTGAAAAGACTTAACCAATAGTCCATCTGTAAAAGAAACCTTTGTAGATTTAGTATTATAATTTAATTTAATATTTTCTTCTTCAGCCAGGTCATAAAAACCAGTCTTTTTGTAAATACTTTTGAGTCTGCCTTCAGTAAACGGCCCGCCTGGACTGTCACCTAAAATAATCTCGCAGTCCATTTTTTTCAACTCTCGAATTACATATTTAATTACATTAGGATGAGTAGTAACAACATCTTCAGGTTTTTTACCTAAAAGCATATTTGGTTTTATAACAACTGTATTTCCTGAATTGACAAAACTTTCGATACTCCCCATATGGCCTAAAATATTTTTAACTGCTGCTTTTATGTTATTATCCTGATAATCATCACACTTTTTTACCACAACCATATTTTCCTGCATATTTTCACCTAATTTTTTAGATATTTATAAACTATTTGAGTTTATAATAGCACAGCATTTTTAGTTATTCAATTATTAATCTCTTATAAATTAAAATCTGCCCTTTTTAAAGGACAGATTATACATATCAAATATTATTCTCTTCCAAACATTCTATCAAGAACCATAGCTATAATAACAACTCCCAGGCCGGCTTCAAAACCAAGTCCTATATCTACTACATTTAGTGATCTTAAGACTGGTTTTCCAAGGCCCCCTGCTCCAATCATAGCTGCAATGACAACCATAGAAAGAGAGAGCATGATGCATTGGTTAATACCCATCATAATAGAAGGCATTGCTCCCGGCAGTTCAATTTTCATTAAGATTTCCCACCAGTTTGCCCCAAAAGCATGGCCGGCTTCTTTTAGTTCGTCATCTACCTGTTGAATTCCTAAGTAGGTTAATCTGATGGGTGGTGCTATAGCAAAGACAACTGTTGCTATAACACCGGAAACTGTACCCAGACCAAAAAACATCAGAGCAGGAATAAGATATACAAAGGGAGGTATGGTCTGCATAAAGTCCAAAATTGGCCTTGTTATTAAATCTATAATTTTACTGTGAGCCTTTATTATACCGATTGGAATACCTATAATCAAAGCAACTACCACTGAAGTAATAATTGAAGCTAATGTCGTTAACAGAGGATCCCACATCTGAAGATTAAATACAAGACCTAATCCAAGTGCTACAAATATCGATAGTTTGTAATTTTTCAATCCCCAAGCTAAAATTGCAAATATTAATATAAAAACAAGTGGATGAAAATAAGATAATAAAGCTTCAAAGTTATTTACCATCCATTCTATAATACCTGCGAATCCTTCCAGTGGCCCACTAAAGTTATTGATAAGGAAGTTTACTAAAAATTCTACCCAATTGCCAATGGGTATTTTAGTACTAATTAATTGTGATATATTATTAACTTTAATCAACCCCTTTTAATAATATTTTAATAGCGGCATTTTTTTAAATGCCGCTAGTTTAATTCTTTATTATTTTAGTTATTTTCTACTTTTTCTCTAATTACTTTTCGCCCCATTCTTCCATCAGTTGAATCTACACCATAAACCCATTGATTTACTACATCTAGATTGTTTGAAATCCATTTTTTAGCAACAACTTCAGGATCCATCTCCTGTCTTTTATACATATCTATCCATTGATTCTGCATAGGGGCTGTTACCTTAAATTCAGTTAAGAATTTATATACATTTGGGTTTGCCTCTTCAAAGCCAGTTCGTACAACAGTTAATACCCGTTCTCCACTACCCCAAATTCCTTTTGGGTCATCTAAATATTTAATATCAAACATAACATTCATATAATGGGGTTTCCAAGCATTGAATGCTATCCATTCATCATTATTAACAGCTCTCTTAACGGAAGTCAGCATACCAGCTGTACTACTTGCTTTAAGCTGCCAATCATTTAAATTATAAGTGCCATTATCAATAGCATCGTTAATGATCAGATTTCCTTCATTACCGGGTTCAATACCGTATATTGTTTTATCAAATTTATCAGCATATTCGTTTAGATCTTCAAAAGAATGAACACCTGCCTGATAAACATATTCGGGTATTGCTGTTTTATAAACAACATCCCATAAATTAACTCTTACATTTTTAATTGATCCTTTTTCTTCATATTTATCAAAGTGGATCTTCATCGTAGGCATCCAATTACCTAAAAAGATATCTAAATCACCGGTATCCATGCCTTTAAAAACGATTGCCTGAGATCCACTAGTCATTGCTGTTTCATAACCTAAATAATCTAATACCTTCCTAGCTACATGAGTTTTTACAGTTACTCCCGGCCACTGTACATAACCAAAATCAATGGTTTCATCATCTTCGGCTGCCAATCCAGTATTAGAACCTATAGATACTAATGACAAACTAAATACTAAGACCAATAAAACAGCTAATATTTTTCTTTTCATTTTGTAAAAAACCCTCCTAGAGTAATTTTTTACGCTTCTTATTTATATTGTAACTTTTTAATGATTTATTGATCAAACTTTCCTTCTGATGCTAAATTAGCCAATACATTTGTTTTAACAATAACTCCTAATAACTTATTATCATCATTTGTGACAGGTAAAGGTACATTGAGATCTGCTATATCAGCAAATAATTTTTTTAAATTATCCTCCGGATCAGCATTTGTAATATCCTTTATAATGTCAGTAAACTTGAGGTCATCATTATTGATAACATCAACTACATCTTCGATATATATTATACCTTTATACTCCTTATTTCTATTAACTACAAAAAGGCTGCCCAGTTCATTGTTCTTCATTTTGTGAAGGGCAGTTCTTGGACCATCCTGAGGATATAAAAGTGCTATCGCTTGAGTCATGATATCCTTGGCAGTTAGAACTCTAGAACGATTAACATCCTCCACAAAGTTTTCAACATAATCATTAGTTGCATTTGTCAATATATCTTCATGATCTCCAATTTGTATTATCTTACCCTCCTTCATAATAGCAATCCTATCTCCCAGTTTTAGAGCCTCATCGAGATCATGGGTAATAAAAAGGATTGTCCGCTTCATTTCTTCATATAAATCTAATAATTTATTTTGCATTTCTTTTTTAATTAAAGGATCAAGAGCACTAAAAGGTTCATCCATCAGTAAAATTTCAGGATCAACAGCTAAGGCTCTTGCGAGACCAACCCTCTGCTGCATTCCACCACTTAACTGCTCAGGATATTGATCCTCCCAACCGTCTAGGCCAACTGCATTTAAAGCCTCTTTAGATCTTTTTATTCTTTGTTGTTTTTCAACCTTTTGAATTTCAAGTCCAAACATGGCATTTTCCAATACTGTTCTATGGGGTAAGAGAGCAAAGTTTTGAAAAACCATACCAAATTCTTTTTCCCTAAACTCTCTTAATTCTTTTTTATCAAAACCTAAGACTTCCTGTCCATCAACTTTAATTGATCCCGCTGTGGGTTCGATTAATCTATTTACACATCTGATTAGGGTGGATTTACCGCTGCCGGAAAGACCCATAATAACAAAAATTTCTCCCTCTTCAACCTCAAAACTGGCATCATCAACACCAACGGTACTATTATTCTTGTTGAGTACTTCCTGTTTGGTAGAACCATTTTTGATCATTCCAAGGGCTTTCTGCGGTTGATTACCAAATATCTTGTATAAATTTCTTACTTCTATCTTTCCCATATCGCTGCCTCCCCTAATTATTTTTAACATTATAAACAAAAAAATCCAGACAAATATGTGAATCACATACCAGCTGGACCGTTTAAAATAATAACAATTATATTCTGTTTTGTCAAATTATACTTAGGAAGCCTTTTCCTTACCCTTTGTTTTTTCCTTTTGCTCAGGTTTTTTAACCGTTTTTTTGTCTTTATCTTTATTAATATTATTATCCCCATTACCATTATTAACTGTAGTAGTACTACTGTGCTTATTATCGGTAGAATAAAAACCGGATCCTTTAAAAATAATTCCGGGGGCACCAATTATTTTTTTGACCTTTGCCCCACACTGAGGACACTCTTTTATGGGTTCATCTGTTATTTTTTGGAATTCTTCAAATCTACCACAATTTTTGCATTCATATAAATAAGTAGGCATCTTAAATTTCCTCCTTGTCAGAATTGCTATATATATTTATTTTTTACATATTATTAATTTATACCATAAATAGATAAGAAGTCAAGTTATTTATCTCTTTAACTTTTATTATATCTGTTCATATACCCCCAGTAATTATATACCTCTATTGCTAAGTATAGTAAAAAAAGCAGCCATCTTGAGATCGAAATAAAGTATATACTACCTATTAAGGTTGAAATTATTATTGCATATAAACTGATCTTTTTACCGAGATCTAACTTTATGATCTGCCAGGGAGCCAAGCTTAAGCCGACAAATGCACCTGCTTCAACCTGAAAAATCAAACCAGCCAACCCCACAATAATAAAAATAACTAATAAAAATGCATCCATTAAAGCAACCTCCTTAATTTAACTACAGTTTCTATATGATATGTTTGAGGGAACATATCAACCGGCTGTACTTTTAATATATCGTACTCTTTTTTTAATATTTTTAGATCTCTGGCCAATGTAGTTGGATTACAGGAAACATATATTATTTCTTTTATCTTATGATCGATTACAGTCTTTAATATTTCTTTATTTAAACCACTGCGAGGAGGATCAAAGATGATTATATCAGGTCTTTTTACCTCATTTAAAAACTTGGGTATTTCTTTTTTTACATCTCCCTTTATAAAATGGCAGTCATTAAGCCCGTTAATAGCGGCATTATAACAGCTGTCTTTTACAGCATTTTGATTACTTTCTATTCCATAAACAGCCTCATAATTTTCTTTTAAAGATATAGCAATACTACCTATCCCAGAATAAGCATCAACTATTATCTTATTTCCATGCATATCCATACATCTTTGTACTACATCATAAAGCTTTTTAGACTGCAAGGTGTTGATTTGAAAAAAAGAACTTAAGCCAATTTTGTATTTTCTATTCCCAATATAATCGTATATGTAGCCTTTTCCTGTTATTAAATGACTCCTATTACCCAAAATAACATTGGTCTTTTTATTATTTATATTGCGCATAATTCCTTCTAATTCAGGTATTTTTTTTATTAATATATCTGCAATTTCCTCTAATTGTTCAAAACGCTCATCTGTAGTAATAAAGGTTAAGAGGGCTTGATTTGTACAGACTCCCACTCTAATATGCAGATGTCTTAATAACCCTTTATTAATATTTTCATCATAAACCGAGATATTTTTATATTCATTTAACAAATCAAGTGTATATCTTTTAATTCTATTTATCAGTTGGTGTTGAATATAACAGGTCTGGTTTTTAATAACCTGATGGGTACCTCTTTTATAAAATCCTGCAACTATTCGACCTGCTTCTTTTGTAAAAGGCATGATAGATTTATTTCTATAATACCAGGGGTATTTTGACCCAATTATAGGATTTATCTTGATTTTTTTCAATTTACCAATTTTTAGAAGAGAATCACTTAAGATTTGTTCTTTGAAATCTTTTTGTTTTTCATAATTTATATGCTGCCATTGACAGCCACCGCAATCTTCAAATACCTCACATTTTGGATTAATTCTTGATTTTGATGTCTTAAGTGTATTTTTAGTTACCCCATAGGAATGATTTTTCTTTTCTTTTGTAATTTCCACCAGGTGTTTTTCACCGGGTATTGTTTTAGGTACAAATATTACTTTACCAGAAGAAAGAGCGCCGATTCCATCTCCTCCGTAAGTAATATTATCTATATCTATTATTTGTTTTTTATTACCAATCTTGTTATCTTTAATGTCAAAAATATTAATCTCTCCTATTATCAACTTTACCTTACAAAAAAACCAATCTAACCTCTTCCGTAATTATATCACAGCTAAATAGCCATATCAATAATACTTATTTTATATATAGATAAAGATATCTTAATTAAAATTAAGATACGCAATTGTAAAAAGGGACTCCTTAAATCAGAGCCCCTTAAAAAGTAATTATTTATTTATCTTACAAAGTATACTCCCCAGACTGCAGCATAAATCTTCTTTTATAATTATTATATCATCTCCTAAATCAAGATTTTCTGATGACAGATTCCATACTGCTCTGATATTTGTTTGTTTTAACTGGGAAGTAACATCTTTAATGTCTTTATCATCTGTTGCTACAATAACTATCTTGATTTCTTTGTTTTCTATTGTTTCCTTTAAATCTTTGACATTTTGTACTATATACCCACCAATTTCTCGGCCTATTTTATTAAGGTCATTTTCGAATATATTTTTAATAAATAAACCCATCTCTTTAAATTTATCATACTTTATCAAGGCCTTACCTAAGTTTCCGGCTCCTATCAAGGCTATCTCCCAACCTTGATCTAAACCAATGAATTGAGCAAGGGCCTTTTTAAGTAGAAACCTATTATAGCCCTTTCCTTTTTGGCCCATATGGCCAAGAAAAGATAAGTCTCTTCTTAATAAAGCCGGTTTGATTCCTACTTTCTCCCCGAGTAAATTTGAACATATATGACTCTGCCCTAAACTATTTTTTTCTTTTTCTAAACATCTATAATAACAAAATAATCTTTCGATCGTAGGCTCGGGGATTTTATCCATAACTAAATACCCCGCTCCTTATAATGGGTATGCAGTAATTCATGTGATTTATGACCGCCTGGCTCTCCTAAATATTCCTCATATATTTTTTTGATCATTGGATTTTCATGTGATTTTCTCAATTTCTTATTTTTATCTATATCATAGATGGCTTCCATTCTTTTTTCTAAGATTTCATTAGAAGCTGGAAGGGGTTGGCCGCCACCGCCAATACATCCGCCTGGACAGGCCATGAACTCTATGAAATGGTACTCTTCACCATTTTTCATTTTTTCAAGTAATATTCTGGCATTACCCAAACCATTGGCTACTGCTACTTTGATTTCCATATCATTGATTACAACAGATCCTTCTTTTAAACCTTCTAACCCTCTTACATTATTGAAATCTATATTGTCCAGCTCAGTTCCAGTAATAATTTCATAGGCTGTTCTCAAAGCAGCCTCCATTACTCCACCCGATGAACCAAATATATCAGCAGCACCTGATGATACACCCAGCAATTGATCATAGTCTTCATCTTCTAAATTCATAATATCTATACCGGCCTGTTTGATCATTCTGGATAGTTCCCTTGTCGTTAAAGAATAATCTACATCTTCCTTCATTTCATCCCTAACTGCTTCAAATTTTTTGGCTGTACAAGGCATAATGGAAACAACTACCAGGTCATCTTTATCGATATTATGTTGTTCAGCATAATAACTTTTTGCAACTGCTCCAAACATTTGCTGAGGTGATTTACAGCTGGAAACATGGTCTAAATACTCAGGGTATTGATGTTCAATAAATTTTATCCAACCCGGACTACAAGAAGTAAATAAGGGTAGAGTTCCTTCATTATTTATTCTTTCAATTAATTCAGTACCCTCTTCCATTATAGTTAAGTCAGCAGTAAAGTTTGTATCAAATACTTTATCAAATCCCAGCCTTCTTAAAGCTGCTACCATTTGACCTGTGGCCACTGTGCCTGGTTCTGCTCCAAAAGGCTCAGCAATAGCAACCCTTGTAGCTGGAGCGGTTTGAACAACTACATGTTTATCTTTATCATGTAGAGCATCCCAAACATTTTCATAATGATAAACTTCATGTAAAGCTCCAGTTGGACAGGCCAGAATACATTGACCACAATTGGTACATTCAACATTGCCGATACCCTTATCTTCAAAAGTTGTGACAATTGTGGAAGGACCCCGATTAGCTGTTGTAAAGATCCCTACTCCCTGTATCTCTTCACATTTTCTAATACACCGTCCACAAGTGATGCATTTATTAGGTTCCCTAACTATTGAAAAACTAGATTCATCAACATCATAACCTTTATCAAGTGGTGGTACCCTGATTTCTGTTACACCTATATCAGCTGCTATTTCTCTTAAATCACAGTTTTGAGATCGACTACAGGTCAAACAGTTAAGATTACAATCTATATCGTGTGAAGCAATAATTAATTCAAAGAGATTTTTTCTAACTTCTCTCACAGTTGGAGAATGAGTTTGTACAACCATACCTTCTTGAACCATAGTTGCACAGGAAGGTTTTAGATTATCTTCTCCTTCTATTTCAACTACACATAATCTACAACCACCAAATATTGATAAATTCTCTTCATAACATAAAGTTGGTATCTTGATGTGTGCTTTTTTAGAAGCTTCTAAGATAGTTGTGCCTTCTTCTACTTCTATCTTTTGTCCATCTATTTCTAATTTAACCATTATCTACACCTCCTATCAACAATTCATTAGGATATTCATCTATCACAGAACCGATAAAGTTTAATGAACTCTGACCTAAACCACAGCGGGAAGCTAATCTAATTGTTTTTCCAATATCTTTGATCAATTCTGTCTTATTATGATCTATACCCTTACCCATCGCTTTTTTCAACATATGATGGACCTGTCTATTCCCCTCTCTGCAGGGGAAACAAGTTCCACAAGTTTCATCCATATAAAAACGAGAAGCATTTAACATTAAATCAATCAAATCATGTCCTTTAGCAACTACAATTAAAGCCCCTGAACCTAAACTGCTCTCGGCTTTTTCAATATCTTCATAAGTATAAGGAATATCTATTTTATCATTTGACAATATGGAAGTAGAAATACCGCCTGGTATAACAAATTTCAGTTCTTTATTATTTTTGATACCCTTACCGAATTCTTGAATAATTTCTCTAATTGTCATACTACCAAATTCTACTTCATAAACACCGGGTTCATTTATATCTCCACTTAAACAAACTAATTTAGTCCCTCTACTATTTTCTGTACCCAATTCATTATAGGTATCAGAACCCTGATTAATAATTTCAGCCGCACAACTTAAAGTTTCAACATTATTAACTACAGTAGGTTTATCGAATAGTCCTTTTTCAATAGGATAAGGTGGTTTAATACGAGATATTCCTCTGTGACCTTCTATCGAATTAATTAAGGAAGTTTCATCTCCACATACATAAGCACCGGCACCCTTAATAAGTTTCATCTCAAAACTGAAATCACTGCCGAATATATTTTCACCTAATACCTGTTCTTTTTTAGCTTCTTTAATTATTTTATTGAATATTTTAATTGGCTTTGCATATTCTCCTCTTATATATATATATCCCTGACTAGCACCAACTGCAAATGCACCTATCATTATCCCTTCTAAAACCTTAACGGGACTATCTTCCATTAATAAGCGGTCTTTAAAAGTTCCCGGCTCACCCTCATCACCATTACAGATAAAATATTTCAAATCAGCTTCTTGCTGAGAGGCAAGCTTCCATTTAAAACCAGTAGGGAAGCCTGCACCACCCCTTCCTTTTAAACCTGAATCTTCAATTTCTTTTATAACCTTATTTTGTCCCATCTTAAGGGCTTTTTTAAAAGCAGAAAAATCATAATCCGAAACATTTTTTTCCATGTTTTCTTTCAAAAAATATTTTTCACTCATTTAAAGCTTACCTCCTTTTATGTGCAATCTTTGATAATATCTAAAGCCATATTTTTACTAACATGAGTATACATTTCATCATTTACCATCATAACCGGCCCTTCTCCACAGTGTCCTAGACATTCTACCACTTCAAGAGTAAATTTTTTGTTTTCTGTAGTTTCTCCATCATCAATGCCTAAATAATTTTTTATACTATCCACAATAGATTTTGAATCATTAATGTGACAGGAAAGACTATCACATACCCTAATGATATATTTACCTGTCGGTTCTGTATAAAACATCGAATAAAAACGGATGCTGCCATATACCTTCGCTCTCGGCACATCAAATTCTTTGGCCATTTTGTCTATTTCACCTTCTGGAATATAACCATAAGTATCCTGAATATCATGAGCCCTGTCTAAAAACTTATCACTATTCATCTAATTACAAACCTCCTTTTTTGTGAATAAATTCTCTTATTTTGTTAAAAAAAACACTAATTGTCCAATTATTTACATCTATTATTATATGCATATATTATACCGAAATATGAATATTTAAGATCCAAACCCTTATAATGTTAGTATTTTAGTCAAATTAGTCTGTTTTAATTATTTTAAACCTTATTATATCTTTCTAAATAATGTTCAAGAACCAAATCTCCTAATAAATTTCCTATTTTTATTAAAAAGAATACTATATAATGCATTTGTGCATTAGATTTAAATATTTTTTTCACAACATTAATCGCGTTTAGCTGTAATAACAGGCTTTATAATTAATGCACAACTACATCACTTTAATGCAAACATGCATCAATCAAAATACTTTTTTAGCTTTCTTACAACAGTAGATTGATTAACCCCTAGTATATCAGCAATCTCATAAGTGGTCTTATTCTTGCCTTTAGCCAACTTAAGTAGTTCTTTTTCAACTAAATCAACCGCTTTTTTTAAAGGAACAATATCTTTAACTACTATATTTCTGTCATCCCCCTCATTTTTTTTGGTATTAAGAAACTCTTCAACATTCTTTACAGTAATTATCTGTGATTTTTCACTGGTCACTACCAATCTCTCAATTAAGTTAATCATTTCTCTCACATTACCCGGCCAATCATATTTTATTAAAGTCTCCTTTACCCCGGGTTCAAAGTGAGCTCTCTTATTATATTTTTCATTAAATTTATCTATATAATATTCAAATAAAGGTATTATGTCCTGAGGCCTCTCCGATAAAGGTGGTATGTTGATTGGTATTACATTCAACCTATAAAAGAGATCTTCTCTAAATTCTCCCGTCTCTACGCTTTTCTTTAAATTTCTATTTGTAGCTGCTATCAGTCTAAAATTAACTTCAATAGCCTCAACTCCGCCAATTCTTGTCAACCGATGTTCCTGAATAACTTGAAGTAATTTTACCTGCATATTAACAGGCATTTCTCCAATTTCATCTAAAAACAAAGTACCATTATTAGCTTTTTCAATTAAGCCAGGTTTGCCTTCTCTTCTTGCCCCACTAAACGCACCGGTTTCATAACCGAATAACTCCGATTCTAGTAACCTCTCTGGTATTGCACCACAATTAATCTTTACAAGCTCTTCTCTTTTATGATCCAATTTGTGAATATATCTGGCTATTACTTCTTTGCCAACTCCTGAATCACCTGTAATTAAAACTGTAGAATTTGTATCACCAATTTTTTCAGCAATACTCAATATCCTTTTCATTTCATCTGACTTGCAGACAATATGAGACATCTTATTATGCTTGTTTTCACCATCTTTAATTGACAATTTTACTTTCTCATGACCTGATAAATTTGTGTCTATACTCACATCTAGTTCATTTATATCCCTGGCGTTAACAATAACTCTGATAATTTCATTATTTTGAGATAAAACTGGTGTAGCAGTGGTTAGTAGTCTTTTATTATTTGTATTTTGTACAATAGTAATATCCCTTTTTTCCTTAAAAGCTAATAAAGCTGCCGAGGGATAGATAATTTTTTCTTCCTCTAATTCATGAAGATCTAGATTAAGCAGTTTTTCTTCTGTAAGATCAATCATATCTAGATAAGCAGAATTTACTCTCTCAACACTTAACTTGTTATCAACTAATAACATTCCATCATAGGAAGAATTAATAATACTATCAAGTTCCAGATTTAAGTTTTTAATATTTTCTACTTCATCTCTTCTTTCATCAAGTAAAAAAGGTAAACACATCTCAACTTCTGCTATACCTTGGTAAACAGCAACTGCTTTTTCTTCACATGAATCATAGCCACATGCCCCACAGTTTAATAAATCATCTTCACAATATTTATTAGTTTTTGCAAGAATTTTCCAAATTTCTGCTTGACTAGGTTCTTCTAGTTTTTTATAGTCTTCAGTATATAGAAAGCTATAGTCTATATCAGCAGCCAGCTCAGTTTTATATTTTAACTGTTCAGTCCTTTCTCTATTGTTGATAAATTGATTAACGGCTATTTCCTTTTTAAAGTGACTCTTTTCAGTTAAATCCACACCATTTATACAGCCATCACAAAATAGTGCGTCAACAAAATCAGGTTTTATCTCCCCTTCTGACATCATATCAAAAAGCGCACATAATTTTTTGCTGTCTTCAACCTTAATATACTGATCATCTGTATTTTCTATTAATGCCTCTTTTAGACCGCCCGCTATAGGAATTTGGCGGGAAGAATCTGATATTATTGAGGCTGAATTAACTTCATTTACAATACTGCTATTCTCCTTTGAAAAATTAATATTGAGTTCTTCATTTAATATTTCAAAAAACTCTGTAAATGTTAAAACACCCTCGACTATACTGCTTTCGGAAAATTCTGATTTTTTTGCATGGCAAGGACCAATCAGAATAATTTTTTCTCCATCATCCAATATATTTTCTAAATACCTAACAAGGGCACCCATAGGTGAAACAAAAGGTGCTAAATATTGCACTAACTCGGAATAATATTTCCTAATATAATTAACAACAACCGGACAAGCACTACTTATAATAGGTTCGTCACTTTCTCTTAAATATTTCTTATATTCATCAATTATTAATTGAGCTCCCCAAGCAACTTCGTAGACTTCTTTAAAACCTGCTTCTAGTAAGATAGACTGCCAATCTTGAAATGAAAGTTCTGTATCAAAAGCAGGGAAACTGGGGGCCAGACCGATAACTAAGTCCATATTGCCCTCTTTTAATAATGAGCTTATATGTGATTTATAATTTTTTACCTCTTTGGCTCCCTGAGAACAGATCGTTACACAGTTAGCACAATTTATACAGCGCTCCTCTATTACTTCTGCCTGTCCATCTTTTACTCTAAGTGCTTTAACAGGACAATTTCTTACACAGGCATAACATTCATGACAGGAATCTTTAATAGTTGTAATTATACTATTAACAATAATCCCTCCTTTTGACACTTGGAATTAATCCATGATACAATGATTAAAATAATAAATTAGAAAGTAGGTAAAATTATGGCATTTAATATTATAATCTCTCAAATAATTAGTTTGTTTTTATTAATCTTTTTAGGTTATATACTAAGAAAAAAAGATTTTATAAATGATAAATTAAATAAAGGTCTTTCTCTAATTTTAGTCGATATCGCTCTACCTGCTTTAATTATATCTTCAATGACCGTAAAAATCAATAGTGATTTCATAAATTATGTTAAAACATTCACAATTATTACGTTTTTAATCTATTTCTCCATTACTTTAATTTCAGTAATTTTAGCAAAATTTTTAAACCTCAGTATTCCCCAGGATACGGTTTTTAAATTCCTAATTATATTAGGAAACGTTGGTTATATGGGCCTGCCAATTATAAGTGCTGTTTTTGCAGATAAGTGGATAATATTAAATATTATAAATATTATATTCTTTAACATACTGGTCTGGACATATGGAGTATATCTATTTAAAAGAACTGAAGAAAATTTTAAGCTAAATTTTAAAAATATGCTTAATAACGGTGTTATTGCTATCATAATTGGATTTATATTATTATTTACCGGCTATAAACCTCCTTTGTTTATCACCTCTTCCCTAGAGATGTTAGGAGATATCACTTTTCCTATTTCCATGCTTGTTATCGGAAGTTCACTGGTTTCAGTCGATATTAAAAAAATCTTTATGGATAAAAATTTAATTTCAGCTACTTTTATAAAGTTGATTTTATATCCTTTATTAACTTTATTGATTTTATCCTTTTTTGAACTAAATACAGTTATTTATCAGATATCTGTGATACTAGTTGCTGTGCCTTCAGGCGCTCAGGTCGTGCTTTTTGCAGAGAAATTTGATGGTGATTACAAATTTGCAGCAGAAGGAGTTTTCATGACGACCCTCTTTTCTTTATTTACAATCCCGTTATTTTTATATCTGGTTACTATCATCTAAAACATTTTAATTTCTATGTTCCTCAACTTTCACAGTTGAAAATCTTTAATAACTTCTTGATATGATTAAACAGAAGTTTAAAAAAGTAGTCTAATAGTTTATTCATCTTCTCTTAATTAATTTTAAACAATCATGAAGAGATCTTGTATTTATTATCTAAAATTTTTTCGATATTTTAAATGTTTTAAATTCAAATCAAATCTTTAAATGACCTATCAATATATTTGCAATAAATTTTCTAAGAGCTAATAAATTATTTAAATAATTATTATTATCTAACTATCTCATCATATTTAACTCTGTTATTTGTATTTTACAGAACTTTGCAGTCGATAATTTTTAATATTTCTTTTAAATATTTTAGGAAGATAACTAACTGTTTAATATCTTATTAGCCCCGTAAACAAAAAGCTTTACCCCCTGTTTTAATATATCTTCATCGATATCAAAGTATGGTGAATGTAGTGCGTTAACAATCCCTTTCTCTTCATTTCTAGTACCCAGAAGCATATAGGTTGACTTTACTTTCTGCGCAAAAAATGCATAATCTTCTCCACCCATAGAAGGCTCCTCAATTTGATAAAGTCTTTCTTCCCCTAGATTTTCTTTTACAACCTCTTTTATCAGGTTAGTCAGTTCACCATCATTAAATAAGGGAGGATATCTAAAATCATAGTTAAAACTGAATTCTGCTTTATATGCCTTTGTAATATTTTCAACCATTTCAATAATTCTCGCTTTTATTTTGTGACGCAGTTCGTCATCAAATGTTCGCACAGTACCTTTTATTCTGGCTGTTTCCGGTATTACATTAAAAACACTACCTGCCTGAAAAGACCCACAGCTAATCACTAAAGGCCGATGAGCATTAAACTCTCTGCTCTTTATATGTTGTAAACCTAATACAATTTGAGCACCTATAGATATCGGGTCTACACCTTGTTCAGGATGGGCTCCATGAGCACCTTTGCCTTTAATAGTAATCTCAAAAATATCAGGTGCTGCCATCATTTTACCTTCTTTGATACCCACCATGTTTTTTTCTATGTCAGGGTTAATGTGAAGAGCCAACATATAATTAACTTCAGGATCATTTAATACACCTGCTTCAATCATCGGTTTTGCGCCACCTGGTCCTTCTTCTGCTGGTTGAAACAGTAATTTTATATTACCCTCGATATTTTCACTCATTTCAGATAAGACTTTAGCTGTACCCAATAAAATAGTTGTATGGCCATCGTGGCCACAGGCATGCATAGCCTGTTTGTTTTTTGATTTATAAACCACATTATTTTTCTCTTCCATAGCTAGAGCGTCAATATCTGCTCTAATAGCCAAAGTTTCACCCGTTTTACCTCCTTTAATTAATCCAACTATACCTGTTTTACAAACTCTCTCGTAAGGAATATTAAAATCTTCTAATTTTTCTGCAATAAAATTAGAAGTATCTACCTCCTGAAAACCTATTTCAGGGTTCTGATGGATCTTTCTCCTCCATTTTACTAAATCTTCTTGTATTTCTTCTGCCTTATTATTAATTAACTCCTTATCTAACATATAATATAATTCTCCTCTCTATTTTATCCAATTTTATCTCCTATATTTGTATTCTTATCGGGACTTAATAAAACAACTCCCCCTTTAGAATATATACCCAGCACAAGAACTTCAGATATAAAATCTGCAATTTGTAGAGAAGGAAAGTTGATTATTGCAATTACTTTTTTGCCCTCCAATGCATCTTTTGTATATTTTTCTATAATCTGAGCACTTGATTTTTTTATACCTATTTTTTTGCCAAAATTAACCCAGAGTTTATAGGCCGGTTTCCGAGCTTCAGAAAATTCTTCTACTTTTTCAACTACACCAACCCTTATATCTAATTTTTCAAATGTTGCAAAATTTGTTTTCTCTTTCATCTTAATTCCCCTCAATTCAATAATCATAAGCTAATTAACTTTACAAAAAATTGACATTGAAATCATAATAATATATCATTTATACAGATTAACACAAATCAACTGAGGTGATCATGTTGCAAAAGCACACTTCAAAACGATTGGGAACTGAACCAATTTTTCCTCTCTTATTTAGATTATCAATCCCATCAATAATAGCAATGTTTATTCAAGCTTTATATAATGTTGTAGACAGCATATATGTGGGACGTCTGGGAACTGATCAATTATCAGCACTCTCTTTAAGCTTTCCTCTCCAGATGATTATAATAGCGATTGCAGTGGGAACAGGTGTGGGGACCAGTTCCTTAATATCCAGAATGCTGGGCAAAGGAAATAAAAGCAAAGCAGCCAATGCAGCTGAGCATGTGATAATAATATCTCTGCTTTACAGTCTTATTATGGGAGCAATTGGTTATTTTTTTGCTGATAAGTTATTCTTATTGTTTACAGATGACCCTAACTTAATTAATTTAGGTACTCAATATATCTCAATAATCTTAATGGGCTCCTTAGCCCTCTTCTTTCCTATGATTTCAAACAACATACTGAGGGGTGAAGGAAATACCTTCATACCGATGGTTGTGATGGTAATTGGAGCAATTATTAATATCATCCTCGATCCATTTTTAATATTCGGTTTATGGTTCTTCCCTCAAATGGGTATAGAGGGAGCTGCAGTTGCCACTGTTAGTGCTCGTCTGTTAAGTGGTGTGTTTTTAGTTATTATGTTATTCAGTGATAAAAATGAATTGAAGTTAAACCTCAAAACATTTAAATTCGATTTTAGCGTGATAATAGAAGTTTATAAAGTCGGTTTTCCAGCCATGGTTATGCAGCTATTAGCCAGCCTAATGTTATCAGGTATGAATAAAATATTAGCCTCATTTAGCACTACTGCTATTGCAGCAGGAGGAATTTATTTCAGATTGCAGTCATTTATTTTTATGCCTGTATTCGGTTTAAACCAGGGCTATATGCCTATTATAGGCTATAACTATGGCCACAATAATCCTGAAAGAGTACATAAAACTATTAAATTGGCTTTATTGATTGGTTTTGTTTTTACAATGACGGGGTTTATCTTATTTCAAACTATACCATCCCAGTTAGTCGCTCTTTTTAATAATGATCCAGAATTAATTAGGATTGGTTCAGATGCTTTAAAAAAAATAAGTATAGCCTTTCCTATAATCGGACCTGCCATTATTATTTCTACCACATTTCAGGCTATAGGTAAAGGATTGCCCAGTCTCCTTCTGTCATTTTTAAGGCAGATTATCATCCTCTTGCCTCTTATGTACTTGCTGGGTCGCTTTTACGGCCTAGATTATTTGTGGTATGCTTTCCCCGTTTCTGAGGTAGTTAGTATTATTCCAGCTATAATTTGGCTCAAAATAACATTAAACAAAATTCAACTAAAAATGAAAATGAGAAAAGAGAGCCCGGAATATTCTCAAAATTGAAATCAGTTGAATTAAGGCTGAGACTTGTTTTTGAATATCAATATTAAACCGATTAATATTATTGCAATAGCTAAAAATTCAGGGCTTAATTTTAAATTTATGTTAAACCATAAATTTAAAATGAAAAAGATACCCAACCCAAATAATATATAACCTACAACTTTAGTTCTTTTTTCTTTTTGTCTTTTTATGGTTTTCTCATCCTTATCAACCTCTATACTTGCATTATCCAAAGGCTTTTCTGGTATAATAATCCAGGCTATAATATATCCCAAAAATCCTATTCCTAAAGAAAAAAATAATATTATAAATATTAATCTGATAAGAACGGGATCAATATCAAAATACTCTCCAATACCTCCACAAACCCCACCAATAACCTTATTTTTTTGAGAACGATAAATCTTTTTTTCCATAATAACCCCCTTTTAAAGGTTTTCTTTTTTAATTTTATCAATCAGATTTCTTGTAAATCGGGCTGTCATACCCCAAATTACATAATTATTATATTCATAAAAATGAACGGGATATTGTCCATCTCGCCAATCATAATCTTCTCCGTTACGGATTAAATGGTAAGGAAAATTATCATTTATTTCATATCTGCAATTTATTATATGGGTTTCTGGCTCATTTTGTAAAAAGAAATTGAGAGGTACACTAAATACCTCTTTAACCTCAGCTTCATTAATTTCTAATACATCTAATGATGGTACATTGATATTAGCTAAAAAGGGATAAAGAGCAATATTAAAGACAGGGATTAGATAATCCAGTTGACCAAATAATTCAATATTTGACTTATCTATACCCAGTTCTTCTTCAGTTTCTCTCAAGGCAGCTTCTCTCACAGTCTCGTTAGCCTCAATACGTCCTCCTGGAAATGATATTTCACCAGGTTGTGTTCCCATTTCCTCTGCTCTCACTTCATAAATCAAATGTAATTCACCTTCTAATTTGACTAAAGGTAGCAGCACGGCAAACTCACCTTTTACGCCTAATGGTCTTATTATACTGTTTTTAATTCTTTTTTTGATCGTATCTATGTACATGATTTCACCTCAAAATCCTTTACTTATTACATTATAATATAAATAAAGGTTCAAAGGCAACCCAAATGGGCTGCCTTTGAGCAAAAGCTTAAACTGTTATCTCTGCTTTAAAAATGCCATTTATCAACATTATAAATCGGTCTTTTAAAGACATTCCATACATCTTCTGGAATGGTAATTTCATCATTATATGCTTCACCTATTACAGGCCAATATAATGGATAACAGGCAACTTCATCCATAGCTAGATTTTGTACGGTTCTATATAACTGCCATCTCTCTTCTTGATCTGTTGTGACCTTGATTAAATCAATTAAGGCATCAACTTCATCATTTTCATAAGTACCAAATATCGCATTCCATCCTGATTCAGAATGCCAGTTTTCTACAAAGCTATAAGGGGAAGGAACACCTGCTGACCATCTTTCTCTAAACATCGGTGCCTGGCCATCTGCTGTAACATCTAGATAAGTACCCCATTCTAATGTTACAACCTCCAAATCAATATTGATTCTTGCCAATTGTTGCTGGATTTGTTGAACTTCTAGAACTCTTTCTCTATAACCGGAAGGAGCAAAAATCTTTGTCTTAAATCCGTCCGGATACCCGGCTTCTGCCATTAATTCTTGCGCTTTTTTAAGATTTTCTTCATAGGCATTAGCCTTGGGTGCAGTGGCAGGATGGAAGCTGGGCACCCTACCTGCAGCCGGTACAGCCATATCTCCTCTTGTCAACTCAATAAGCTCATATCTATTGATAGCATAAGCAACTGCTTTCCGCAAGCGTACATCACTAAATATACTGTCTTTGCGCTTATTGAAGCAAACCCTATGATCTTCAAATTTATTATATGTGCCAAATTTTAAGCCCACATCTTCTTTGCTTTTTAGATCTTCAAATACTTCAGCCGGCATTTCTGCAATAAAGTCTATTTCTTTGGTCTGTAAAGCCATTACTGCCGAAGTCGTCTCCGGATAAAATCTAAATATTAAATTGTCTATTTTTGCATTTTCTCCCCAAAAATCTTCAAATTTCTTTAAGACTATCCTTTGACCAGGGTCCTGTTCAATAAATTCATATGGCCCACTACCAATAGGATGTTTTTCATATCCATCCCAACCTACTTCTTCGATATAATCCTTAGGTAATACATGATTACGCAACCTGGCATTAGTCAAAAATGTAACATTTGTATCTCCCAAGATAACTTTCACAGTATATTCATCAACTAAGACTATATCTTCAATACCTTCATAATAACTTCTATGTGGTGATGCAAGCTCTTTATCTTTTAAGGATTCGTATGTGAATTTTACATCTTCACCTGTTAGATTTTCTCCATTATGAAATTTAATTCCTTCTCGAATTTCAAAAACATATACCTTACCATCCTCTTCAATCCTATAATCTTCAATAATAGCTCCCTCTGCTGTATAAGAACCCTCAGTTGAAACCTCTACTAGAGGATCACAGATCTGACTTAATACAAAATCCGTTTCTGTATCTTGATAGGTAATGGGATTTAGTTTAGAGGGTTCAGTTTGAATAGCAATATGAACGGTGTCATTATCCTGAGCTGTAGCAACAACAGAAAAGACCATCAAACCAATCAATAATGAAAGTGTTAACAATAATGAAATAGTCTTTTTCACATTAAAACCTCCTAATTATATTTTTAAAAAAACTGTTCTCATTTTAAGTTATCCTTATGACAGGCAACCCTCCTTCCATCTGAAAGTAGTTTAAGTTGTGGTTTTTCCTCTCTACATTTAGGCCCTACAAAAGGACATCGTGGTGCAAAGCTACAACCCATGGGTGGATTTACAGGACTGGGCACCTCACCGCTTAAAGGCTCGCCTTTAATCTTCTTGTCGGGATCAGGTTCAGGTACAGATGCGAATAAACCTTTTGTATAGGGGTGTATGGGATTATTATATATTAAATCGACCTTCCCAATTTCGACTATTTGTCCTAAATACATCACACCAATACGATCAGATACAACCCTGATTAAATTAATATCATGTGAAATATAAAAATATGTGAGGTCTCTAATCTTTTTTGTTTTGTTTAATAACTTTAATATCTTGGTTTGTACCGATACATCAAGGGCAGAAGTTGGCTCATCTAAAAATATTAGCTCAGGTTTAACTGCTAAAGCCCGCGCAATACCAATTCTTTGTTTCTGCCCTCCACTTAATTCATGGGGGAATCTGATCATATGTTCCGGCTGCATGCCCATTAACTTAAGCAACTTTGTAATTTCAATCATTGTTTCTTGATTGTTTTTAGTTAAGTTATGTATTTTTAGAGGTCTGGACAGGGTATCAAAAACTGTCATCCTGGGATTTAAAGATGAATGAGGATCCTGAAATACAAGTGACATTTTTTTTCTTAATGCCATCAGCTGTTTTTTCTTATAATCAGTAATATCTACACCATCTAAAAAAATCTGTCCTGAAGTAGGTTCAATTAATTTCAAAATTGTGCGAACAAGTGTAGATTTGCCACATCCTGACTCTCCAACCAGGCCAAATGTCTCTCCTTCTTTAATTTTTAAATTAACTTTATTAACAGCTTTGCAGGGGCCTTTAAGTGTATTAAAATATTTTTTTAAATCCTTGGTTTCAATTATAGTATTTACCAATTTTATCACCTTCTATGACAGGCTACATAATGATTTTTACCTATCTTTTTAAGTTGGGGTACCTTTGTTTTGCAAATATCTGTTGCTTCTTCACAACGAGGGTGGAATCTACATCCTGAAGGTGGATCTATTAATCTTGGTACAGAACCTGGTATCTCTTCTAAATTTTCTAAAAGTGTTTTAACACCTAAAACGGAATGAACTAGTTTATAACTGTAAGGATGGATAGGATTTTTGAAGAGTTCTCTAACCGGGACATTTTCCACAATCCTGCCTGCATACATAACCGATACATAATCACAAATCTCACTAACTACTGCCAAATCATGGGTGATATATAAAACGGTCATGTCGAATTTTTCTTTTAGATTTTTCAAAACCTGCAAAAACTGAGCTTGAATTGAAACATCTAATGCAGTTGTAGGTTCATCTGCTATCAAAAGATTGGGATTGCAGGCCAGCATCATTGCTATCATAACCCTCTGCTTCATGCCACCACTTAACTGATGAGGATATTTATCTAAAAGCCCTTCTACATCTGGTAATTTTACCTTTTTGAGTTCTTCTATTACAATGTTTCTATATTCCTGTTTAGATGCCTTCTTATACATCTTAACTGATTCTTGAATCTGGTCCTGGATTGTAAAGACAGGATTTAAAGATGAACCAGGATCTTGAAAGATCATTGCTATTTCATTTCCTCTAAAATCTCTTTGCATCTGTTTTTCCGTTTTATCTAATAAGTTTTCATCTTTATATATAATCTTGCCACCTTCAATTAAGGCATTATTATCAAGCAGCTTTAAGATAGAAAGTCCTGTAACGCTTTTCCCACAACCCGTTTCACCGATTAAACCGTGGAAACTACCTTTATCTATCTTAAAGTTTACTCCTGCCAGGGCTTTTACCACACCTTCTTCAGTATTGAAATATACTTTCAAATCATTGATATCGAGTAATTTACTCATTATATATCTCCTTTAAATTTCTAATGTTTTGTGGTTGGATCAAGTGCATCTCTTAAACCATCTCCGATAAAGTTAAATCCCAAAACAGTAAACATGATGAAAAAACCTGCTGACGTGGAAATCCAGGGCGCTTGCAAAAGATAATTTCTACCGGCTGCAACCATTGACCCCCAGGAAGGAGTTGGTGGCTGTACGCCTAAACCGAGAAAACTCAGTGTAGCAGAAGCAATTAAAGCTGTAGGCATCATTATACTGATCATAACTATTGCAGTTGGTATAGCATTAGGTACAATATATCTTGTAATAATTGAATAAGTACTTTCTCCAATCGAGTAACCTGCCTCTATATAATCAGCTTCTTTAATAGAAAGTATTTTGCTCCTCACCATCCTGGCATAGGTAGTCCAACCTACTATACCCAGGGCAATAACAACATTATATATTCCCTGCCCCATTATTCCCGCAATTGCCATCGCCAGTATGATTACTGGAAAAGATCTTAAAATATCAACAAGTCTCATGATAATACTGTCGATAACACCACCAAAAAAACCTGATAAAACCCCCATCATAATTCCAATAAAACCTTCAAATAAGATTATTAATACTCCAATTTGTAAGGCTATACGTGATCCATAAAACAATCTGGTTAAAACATCTCTACCCAGAGAATCTGTTCCCAATAAATGTGTGCGAGAAGGTCCCATTAACCTGTTGCTGGGATCAGTAGCATACGGTTTATATGGAGTTAAAAAAGGAGCAAATATGGCTATAAATATTATTATCATAACAAATACAAAACCAAGCAGTGCAAGTCGATTGCTCTTAAATCTCTTCCAGACCAGACTGAGCTGGCTAGACTTTTTGTTTTTTAAATTGGCGAGTTCCATCTTGATTTCTTCTACATTAACTTCACTCAATCTCATCCCTCCGTTCTTATACGGGGATCTACCCAGGTATATATAATATCAGCAAACAGGTTGGCTAAAACAACCGCTATAGAAATTAAAAGTAAAATGGCCTGAACTACAGGATAATCCCTTGCCTTAACACTGTTAACAAGCAAAGACCCGATTCCTCCCCAGGAAAAAACCACCTCTATAACAACTGAGCCACCAATTATCCAGGGTAAGCGTAAAGCCAGCATTGTAATGATTGGTATAAGAGCATTTCTTAAAGCATGTTTAGTAACAACTATGTAATATTTTAATCCTTTAGCCTTAGCAGCTCTAATATATTCCTGATTTAAAACTTCCAGCATTTCAGCCCTCATTGGTCGTGCAAACCAGGCTTCCTGCCGTAAACCGAGGCTTAGAGCCGGCAAAATTACAGATGTATAACTCACCATTCCTGCTATTGGTACCCATCTTAATTGTAGGCCAAAAATATATAAAAATAAGATGCCCAGCCAAAAAGATGGTATTGAAATCCAAAATATGGCCTGAACAGTTGTTAGATAATCCAGCCAGCTATTACGCTTAAGAGCAGCCAGAATACCCATCACCACTCCCAGTACCACAGAAATAATCAAACCAGTAAGAGTTAAGACTAAAGTGGGGCCTATCCTATCCTTTATCAATGTATTAACCGATCTATTATAGCGGATTGAAGTACCCAAGTCACCTTTTGCAAGACTAGATATCCAGGCCCAATATTGGATATAAAGTGGTTCATTTAAATTATATTTTTCCCTAACAGCTTCCAAATTTTCTTCACTAGCATAAGAACCCAACATAATCCGAGCCGGATCTCCCGGTGTTAAATGTAAGATGAGAAAAGCAATCAGGGTAACTCCAATAGCAGTAATAATAGTTCTAATTATCTTATTTGTCCAGTATTTTTTTCTATTAGACATTTTGTTCTGCCTCCCTATTCAAAGGTACCTTCAACTACCGTCTCTTTATTTTTAATCATCACTTTGCCGCACGCAATTACACTTTCTATTAACAGATCATCTCTATTTAGGATAACTAAGTCAGCTTCATTATTTTCTCTAATCCTTCCTTTGGTTTTTAATTTAAATATCTGAGCTGGATTTTTAGTAATAACCTTTAGAGCAGTTTCTAAATCAATACCATAATTGAGTACTGCACTTCTCACAGCAGCATATAGGGAGCTGACCTGACCAATTTTCATGCCTATCATATTTCCGTTTTTATCAAACTTGGGTAAACTCCCCTGGGCATCTGAGCTGAATGTTATATTATCGATAGGCACATCCTCTTCTAATAAATATTTCAGAGACTCTGCACACTGATTTTCTTTGCTTTTTTCTTTAGAAGAACTTGTGGTTAAATCAATCATCCCTCCTGCTTTGGCATAATCTTTACCCTGATCTAATAGATTTTGGTTGCGATTAATATGGGTAGGTAAGATATTCTTAACTGATAGTATCCCCTCTTCAATTATTCTATAAAGATACTCTAAGCCGTTTTTTCCTTTACCCATATGTACATCAACCACACCAGCTTTACCCGCCAGCATACCACCTATATTAGCCTCTGCAACAACTTTTTTAAACTCTTCATAACACGGCTGTGAAGACCTGTGGTCTTCTAGAGCAATTTCACCAACCCCGATAACCTTATCAATAATCATTATATCTTCTCTTATCCCTTCTGTAATAGTATCTACAGGTATTCTATAGGAACCAGTATACATATATGTAGTAATTCCCTCTTCTTCTAAGGCGCGAGTTTTAGCCAAAAGAGCCTTTAAATTTCTAGCCACACTATCTGTACCCAGACAACCAATAGCCGTTGTAACACCGCCTTTTGTTATATCTGTCAGCTGAATTTCAGGAGTGCGGGTATGAAAACCACCTTCACCTCCTCCACCCAAAAAATGTTGATGGCTGTCAATAAAACCTGGAACTATATATTTATAGCTCCCATCAATTAGCTGAAAATTTAAAAAATTTAAATCATTATTAATCGTGATTTCATCCTGAATTTTTATTATTTTATCTCCGATAATCATTACATCTTTTTTACCTAGATAAGCAGGAGAATATACCTCTGCGTTTTTTATTATGAAGTTCATTGATAAAACTCCTTTCTAAAATATCTTTGTTTTTGAGCTCTTTTGCAGCTATATTGCTGGATAGTACAACCAAATCATTACAGACTATTTGATCAATACCTTTATCAATTCAAAATTTTCAATAGGTATATCCTCAGAAATATATTTTTTAGCTGTTCAACAAAGGCCTGCCTGGTTTGTTCCGTACCAGTAACCAGGCTGAGACTTGTGATGTCAGGCATCTTAATATTTCCTCTACTTTATCTTTTCTTTAAACATTTTATTGACCATCTGGGGATTGGCCTTGCCTTTTGTTTCTTTCATAACTTGACCAACAAGATAACCAACTGCTTTATCTTTACCATTTTTAATATCATCTATTACCGAAGGGTTTTCATCTATTATTTTTTCCACTAAACTTTCCAGTTCACCCTGATCACTAATCTGTTTTAAACCTTTTTCTTTAACTATTTCTTCAGGATCTTTGCCAGTATAAAACATCTCTTCAAAAACAGTTTTGGCAATTTTTGAACTTATTATATCTTGATCAATCATTTTTAACATTTTAGCCAGCAGCTGTCCTGTTATTTTTGTATCTTCAATAGCCGTTTTTTCTTCATTGATTAGTCTTAAAAACTCACCCATTATCCAATTACTAACTACCTTAGCATCCTTATATTCAGACACACTATTCTCAAAAAGGTCTGCTAAATCCCGACTATCAGTTATAACATCTGCATCATATTCAGGTAAATTATATTCATCAATAAATCGCTTTCTTTTGACAGCAGGCAGTTCAGGCAGGCGTTCTTCAATATCTTTTTTCCATTTTTCATCTATTTCCAAAGGAACGAGATCGGGTTCGGGGAAATATCTATAGTCATTAGCCTCTTCTTTACCCCTCATAGAGATTGTTTTAGACTTGTTTTCATCCCAGGTCCTGGTTTCCTGAACGATCTTTTTATCATTTTCAAGCATTTTTCTCTGCCTTTTTTGTTCATAAGCTAAGGCCTTTTCTATAGCCTTAAATGAATTCATGTTTTTTAGTTCTACTTTTGTACCAAACTTTTTATTTCCATGCAGGCGTAGAGAGATATTTGCATCACACCTTAAAGATCCCTCTTCCATATTACAGTCCGAAACCTTTAGATATTCTAAAGTCTTTTTTAAATAATTAAGATATTCACGCGCCTGTTCTGGAGTCCTGATATCGGGTTCGCTGACTATTTCAGCCAGGGGTACGCCTGTTCTATTATAATCCACCAGGCTGCCTGAAGATTGATCAATACTTCCTTCATGTATTAACTTACCGGCATCTTCTTCTAAATGAATACGGGTTATCCCTATTCTGTGAATTCCTTCTTCAGTTTCCACTTTAATATATCCATTTTTAGCCAAGGGTAAATCAAATTGAGAAATTTGATAGGCCTTTGGTAAATCAGGATAAAAATAGTTTTTACGGTCAAACTTACTATAAAATGCAATCTCACAATTTAAAGCCAGACCAGTTATTATTAAATAATCAACTGCCTTCTTATTTAAAACCGGCAGCGTTCCTGGTAAACCAAGACAAACCGGACAGGTATTTGTATTCGGTTCACTCCCAAATTCTGTACTACATGAGCAAAATATCTTAGATTTTGTATCAAGTTGTGTATGTACTTCCAAACCGATTATTGTTTCATATTTATTATCCATTTTGACACCTCCGTCTCTATTTTAAAGCCGGATATTTAATATCCAGATTTAGTATCTTCTCTAAGCTGAAAGCTGCCTGTATTAACTTCTCTTCCTTAAAGTGAGCACCCATCAACTGTAGCCCAATCGGTAGTCCTTTTTGATCAAAACCACAAGGCACAGATATTGCTGGAATCCCTGCAATATTTACAGGAACAGTAAAAATATCAGCAGCATACATCTTAAGAGGATCTCTTTTTTCGCCTATTTTAAAAGCAGTTGTAGGAGTAGTAGGAGAAAGTATTAGATCATAATCTGTAAATAGTTGATCAAAATCATTTTTAATTAGGGTTCTGACTTTTTGTGCCTTAAGATAAAAATCATCATAGTAACCTGAACTAAGCACATAAGTACCAAGCATAATACGTCTTTTAACCTCTTCGCCAAAGCCCTGTTGTCTGGTTTCTGTAAACATTTTTTTTAAGTTATCCGCCCCTTCTGCTCTTAATCCATAGCGAACCCCATCATATCTCGCCAAATTGGAACTCGCTTCAGCAGTAGCAATAATATAGTAAGCTGCCAGTGCATACTCAGCACCTGTAAGACTTACTCTTTCAATCTTAGCCCCTGCTTTTTTTAATTTTTCAACAGCATTTAAGACAGATTCTCTAACCTCTTGATCAAAATCAATATCAAAATATTGATCAGGTATACCTATTTTCATATCCTTAACATCATTTTTTAAATACTCAGTAAAATCAGGATAATCTCTGTTAACACAGGTAGAATCCTTTTCATCTCTGCCTGTTATGACGTTCATCATCAGGGCGATATCCTCTACATTGCGTGCAAGAGGACCAATTTGATCTAGAGATGAAGCAAAAGCTACCAATCCATAACGGGAAACTGCCCCATAAGTAGGTTTTAATCCCACAACACCACAAAAGGAAGCAGGTTGTCTAATCGATCCACCTGTATCTGAACCCAATGAAACAGGCACCATACCAGCAGCAACTGCTGCTGCTGAACCACCACTTGAACCACCTGGTACCCTGTTTTTCCCCCAAGGATTCACAGTTGGAAAAAAAGCAGAATTTTCTGTAGAAGAACCCATAGCATACTCATCCATATTGGTTTTCCCGGTTATTATACCACCTGCCTCTTTTATTTTCTCTACCACTGTTGCATTATACGGTGGGACATATTCTTCAAGCATTTTAGAAGAACAGGTTGTCTTAATTTCTTCTATAGAAATATTATCTTTTATAGCTATCGGTAAACCTTTTAGATAGGTGTCTTTATAATTATTTTGATCTAATTCATCAATATTATATGTCTCATTTTTGTTAACATAGGCTTTAATTATAGGATCAGTATGTGTTGTACGATATGAGATTGACTCATGAATATCCTGTAATTTAACCCTTTTTTCCTCTATCATATTTTTAAGCTCGGTTAATGAACATTTATATAATTTCATAGTTTAATTCCCTTTTTTGGGATTGACACCTCCATATTAATCTTCCTCTATAATTTTTGGCACCCGAAATTGATCTGCCTGTTTTTCGGGGGCGTTTTTTAAGACTTTTTCTAAACTAAGTGACTCTTTTACTTTATCTTCTCTAAAAACATTTTTAACTGGGATTGTATAGGCTGTTGGAACTATATCTTCCGTATCAAGTTCATCAAGTTTCTCTACATAGTCCACAATATCACTTAACTGCTTAGAAAACATTTCAACTTCTTTTTCACTTAATTTTAAACTTGCCAGGTCTGCAATATACCTCACTTCTTCTTCATTAATCATTTTCATCACTCCTTGTTATCATCATTAAATCTATCTAAAAGATCTCCGGCTATCATTATCCTGTAAAGTATAGCTATACTGATACCCATAAATCCAATAACTAAAAAGAACACATAAAATCTTGCCAACATACTTTCTGCTTGATTAAAAAGCCCTAGTATTAAGTAAAAACTTAGACTTATAGCAAAAAATCTGCGGTAAAGCAAAATTCCAGGCGCAATATATTTGCTTTTAGTATATTTGTTCCTAATCAATTTTAATAACCATTCTGCTATTAATACAGCTATAATTTGAAATATAAATACAGTGATCGACCACGGCCAGAAATATTTAGGATTAAAAATTTTGATAAAAATTATTGATAATGCCGATACACTGAGGGCATAATGATATAACTTGCCTCTCCACAAATCAATGACCCCCTTTTAATAAATTGTCAAAAGCATCTTCATCAATAATTTCTATATTCAGATCCTGAGCTTTTTCATATTTAGAGCCAGGATTTTCCCCCACTACCAGGTAAGTTGTTTTAGAACTCACACTTGACTTCACATCTCCTCCATGCTGTCTGATTAAACGGGAGGCTTCTTTCCGACTGTACTGATCTAAAGCACCTGTCAAAACAAAAGATTTATCCTTTAAATGCTGATTATAGTTTTCTTTCTGTGTCTTTTTTTTCATCCTGACATCAGCTTTTTTTAATTTTTTTAAAGCTTCTAGATTATGTTCGCTCTTAAAGAAGTTAATTATACTTTCAGCTATGACAGGTCCTATTTCATTTATCTCGATTAAATCTTCTTTACTTAGTCCTTTTAAATCATCTATTGAACCAAATTCATCAGCCAATATACGAGAAGCATTACTACCCACATGTCTAATTCCCAGGGCATAAATCAAGTTGTTTAATTCTCTATCTTTGCTTGCTGCAATAGCTTTAAGCACATTGCCAGAAGACTTTTTTGCCATTCTTTCTAAATTAATTAAATCCTGTTTTTTTAAGTAATAAAGATCTGCATAATCTTCTATTAGATTATTATCCAACAATTGATCAACAAGAGAAGGTCCCACACCTTCAATATCCATAGCATCTCTGGACACAAAATGCAAAATGCTTTCTCTGCGTTGAGCAGGACAGCTTATATTGGTACACCTTGTTACGGCTTCACCTTCTTCTCTGTAAACTAATTCTCCACAGGCGGGACAGTGCTCAGGCATCTCAAATTTTTCTTCATTACCAGTTCTTTCTTCTTTAATTACCTTAACAATTTCTGGAATAACATCTCCGGCTTTCTGTATTAAAACAGTATCGTTGATTCTAACATCTTTCCTTTTAACCTCATCTTCATTATGTAGGGTTGCGCGACTGACAGTAGAACCATCTATTAAAACTGGTTTAAGAACAGCACTGGGAGTCAATGCTCCCGTTCTACCCACAGTTACTATTATATCTTCCACTTGAGTTGTTTTCTGCTGGGCTGGAAATTTATATGCAATCGCCCAGCGAGGATTCTTAGAAGTACTACCTAGTTTTTCACGCAGGGAAAGCTGATTAATCTTGATGACCATCCCATCTATCTCAAAATCTATCTCCTCTCTTTTTTCAATCCACTTTTCACAAACTTTTATCACTTCAGCTATATCATCACACTTTTTATACCAATTGATATTAAAACCGAGTTCTTTTAAAAATTCTAAAGCCTGCTCGTGTTTATTGATTTTTTTATTTTGATCTGTAAATTCCACTAAATCATAGGCTATAAATGATAATGACCTGTCTGCTGCCACCTGGGGATCAAGTTGTCTGACTGATCCTGCAGCAGCATTCCTGGGATTTGCAAAGGGATTTTTCCCTTCTTCTTCGCGTTTTTTGTTCATTTTTTTAAAATCCTCTTTTTTAATAAAGATTTCTCCCCTTAACTGTAAATTGACCCCAGCTTTTCTTAACTTTAAAGGAATACTTTTAATTGTCTTAAAGTTATGAGTAACATCTTCACCCACTCTGCCATTACCCCTGGTGGCACCTAAAGTAAAAGAACTATCTTCATAGTGTAGAATTGCAGAAAGTCCGTCAATCTTGTGTTCAACTATATATTCATATTTTTTTGTATCAAGATTTCTCTGGACCCTTTTATCAAATTCTTTAAGTTCTTGTGCATTAAAAGCATTATCTAAGCTTAAAATACGTGAACTGTGTTCTACTTTTTGAAATTCATCTCGTGGTTTTCCGCCCACCCTTTGGGTAGGAGAATCTTCTGTTATTAGTTCCGGATTTTCTTCTTCTATTTTTTTTAATTCTTCCATTAATTGATCATATTCATAATCAGAAATAGTAGGATTATCTAATACATAGTATTTATATTCATGTTTTCTTAATGTTTTTCTAAGTTCTTTAACCCTATTTTTTATTCTTTCTTCAACCATAATAATTCACTCCTAAATTTTAGGCCCTTTGAATTGGAGCATATTTTTCAAGTAGTGTTTTGGGAGAACCTTTGCCAAAATCGATGGTTAGTTCTAAATCATTGTTGTCAGAAACTTTTATAATTTTCCCTCGTCCCCAACGACTGTGTACAACTTCCTGCCCAACTTTATATCTGTGACTCTTTTTATTATAGTTATATACATTTATAGATTCTTCAACCTCTACAGTAAAACTTTTTTCTTCTTTTTTATTATCTATTAAATCATCCGGAATCTCATCTAAAAATTTAGAAGGGGAATTATACTCATAACTACCATATCTCATTCTTTTTTTAGCATTTGTTAAATAAAGTATATCCTCAGCCCTGGTTATGCCCACATAACAAAGGCGTCTTTCCTCCTCCATACCATCCTTTTCTTTATAGGAATTAGAGTGGGGAAATAGACCATCCTCCATCCCACTCATAAAAACAACTGGAAACTCCAGACCTTTGGCAGAATGTAAAGTCATCAAAGTCACAATATTTTTCTCCTCTTCTAAATTATCAACATCAGCTATTAGAGAAACCTCTTCTAAAAAAGTACTGAGATTATTATCAGCATCTTTTCTGATATGTTCTTCTATAACGTTATACAGCTCATCAATATTTTCAATTCTACTTTTATCTAATTTCGTACCGGTGTTTTTTAATTTTTCAATATACTTCGTCTTTTTATAAATGGCTTTAAATAAAGCCGCCAGGCCTGAATCTTTGTTTATTTGAATCAATTCATCAATCATCTCAGAAAATTGTCTAACCCTCTTTTGATATGAACCACTGAGATTTGGGTTAACATCAGATTTCCGGACGGCCTGTAATAAACTTATTTCCTCCTGCTCAGCATATTTTTGTATGCTTTCTAAAGTACTCTTTCCAATACCTCTTTTGGGGCTATTTATTATCCTGATTAAGCTCAAATCATCTGAATTATTATTAATCAATTTCAAATAAGCAAGAAAATCCTTAATCTCTTTTCTTTCATAAAATTTAAAACCCCCAATAATCTGGTAAGGTATCCCATAATTTATCATAGCCTCTTCTATTTGGCGGGACTGAGCATTTGTTCTATATAAAACCGCCATTTCATTATAACTATATTCACCCTTTAAAAATTTCATCTTTTGCGCGATGAATTGGGCTTCTTTTTCAGCGTCTTTAAGATTTTTGTAATATACATTTCCACCTTTGCCTCGGGCTGCTTTGAGATTTTTGGGAACCCTATTATAATTATTTCTAATTACATTATCTGCAATATCCAGTATCTTCTTATGTGACCTATAATTTTTTTCTAATTTAATAACTTCAGCATCTGGATAGTCTTCTTCAAAATGTAATATATTTTCAATATCAGCCCCCCTAAAAGCATATATGCTCTGGTCGGGGTCGCCGACTACAAAAATATTTCTATGTTTATCAGCTAATAACTGAGCAAACTTATATTGAGCAAAGTTTACATCCTGATATTCATCAATTAGGATATATTTGTATCTATTTTGATAATAATTTAATACATCTGGAAAATCTAATAATATCTGCACAGCCTTCATAATTAAATCATCAAAATCAAGGGCATTATTTTTTTTTAGTCTTATCTCATACTCTTGATATACAGCCGATACTACTTTTTGAAAGTAAGATAAGGTCTTTTTTTGATAATCCTCAGCTTCCATAAGTTCATTTTTTACATTACTGATCTTATTTAAAACTATGGCCGGTTTGTATTTTTTAACATCATAATTTAAATCCTTTAAAATTTTTTTAATTAACTTCTTTTGGTCATAAGTGTCATATATTGTGAAGTTTCTTTTGAAATCTATTTTATTAATCTCACGTCTTAAAATACGTACACAAAAAGAATGGAAAGTACCTAAAAATATATCGTTAGCCTTACTGCCTGTCATCTTATTTACCCTATTTTTCATCTCATCTGCAGCCTTATTGGTAAAGGTTAACCCTAAAATATTAAAAGGGCTTACATTATACACCTCAATTAAATAAGCAATACGATTTGTTAAAACTCTTGTTTTGCCGGAACCGGCCCCCGCAATAATTAGACCAGGTCCTTGATATAATTGAACGGCTCTTTTTTGTTCTTTGTTTAATCTTTTTAGAATATTATCTGCTTTGGTCATCAATTTATTCACTCCTGATTAACTCTTTAAATATTGATCTTTGAATTTATTTATTAATTCTTTTATATTTACTAAGCGCTTAGAACAAAGAAAATGTGCAGGGCATTTACAATCACTGGAACCAAAACCAATGACTGGCATTTGCATCCTATCATTTTCTTTAAGATAATTAAATAATTTACATTCAAATCTTTTGCCTGCTAAAAGAGTATAATAATCTATTATTATACTTACATTTAAAAAATAGTCGATATGCCAGTGGAATTTTTTATCAGGCCTTGAATGTCTTTCTATTCTGTTTTGTAAATTATTCTGAGCAGAACCAATATAGTAATAAAAACCTTCTTTAAAATTAATAGTACCAAGAGCACCTATTTTAATTTTTTTATCTCTTTTAAGCATGATAATCAGTAAATAAATACCCTTATTTTCATCAGCCATTTGCTATCCCCTAATAATTATTTTTATTATTTGTTACTGTTTGCAATCTTTACTATATTATTTATTAATGTTATAATAAAATGTAGTTAAATTAAAAAAGTAAAACAATTTTATCTGGCTATGGCGCAGCTTGGTAGCGCGCTTGCTTCGGGAGCAAGAGGTCCCCGGTTCAAATCCGGGTAGCCAGACCATTTTTACTCTATGATTCTTAATAATTATAACATATATTACACCTGTTTGCATGTTGTAAAAAGAAAAGTCAACCAACATAATTTCTCTTGATTATAGTAATTAAATTTAAACAATAGCAAAAGAGTGATCTCTGATTAATGTTCAAGATCACTCTTTTTTAATACCTTATTCTTGATCTAAACTCTCAATATACTCCACTATTTTCTCAGCGTGACCAGCTACTTTCACTTTATTAAATATCTTTATCACTTTTTGTTTTTTAGAAATTACAAAAGTCGTTCTTTTAAATATTCCCATAAAGTTAAGGATGCCAAATTTTTCTGCTAACTTTTTATCGACATCAGCCAATAAAGGATATGTCAAGTCATATTCTTCTGCAAATTTTCTGTGAGAATCTACCCCATCTTTGCTTACACCTATAACTTTTGTCTCTAACCCCTCCAGGGTTTTTAGCTGCTTTTGAAAGGCAACTGCTTCCTTTTTTCAGCCAGGTGTATTATCTTTAATATAAAAAAACAACACCAATCTTTGATCTGAAAAATCTGCACGATTATATTCATTTCCACTTTGGTTTTTTAAACAAAAGTCAGGCATCTTATCTCCTACTCTAATCATCTAAACACTTCCTTTCATTTTTAAAATAAATAGTGAAAAGTTATGCTATTTAAATCATCTTCTATATATCAATATTGGAGATTTCTGTTAGATATCCTCTTTATTGATATACAAAATCATTAGTTAAAATTTTATAAAATAAATAATAGCCTGTATTATAGGTTGGAATGACCACCGCCGCCATCCAACACAATTGAAACACCATCTAGATAACTTGACCATTTAGAACAAAGAAATGCTACCAAATTACCTAATTCTATTGGATCTCCTATTCTTTTAATGAAATATTTTTACTTCTGTGCTTGAGTGCTTCCTCATAAGTTTTAAATTTAAGATCCTTGACCTGTTTTTCAAGCAGATTCTTTAATCTATCTGTTTCATGTAAACCCTGTAGTATTGCATTAACTCTTATTTTAGGTAGTGAACTACTCGGCATTGAAATACCGAGCTTCATAGTCGCTTGATCTTATGGGACA
>JAGXLU010000051.1 GCA_018334565.1 Halanaerobiales bacterium
AGGGGGAATAATAACCGCCTTACTCCTATATTAACGATTTTTTAATTGAAACTTAAAATACAAATATAGCAAACTATATTCAATTAATATTCACCTTTAATGCAATATTTCAAATAATATATATAAAGATCTATCAAAAATATCATTACAAATTATTTTATATGGGGGAATTTTAAGATGAATATATTAACCACAAAAAGATTCACAGCTTTATTGATCATATTATTAATTATTGTTAGTTTGACAGCCTGTGGAGGCGGAAGTAATAATCCTGCTCAATCTACATATACCGTTTCCGGACAGATTATTGATGGGGATGGTAGAGGAGTAAAAGGAGTCACTATTCATTTCAGCGGTGGTTTTGGTACAGCAGAGACCGATAATAAAGGAGAATGGAGCAAAAGCGGACTTAAGGGAGAAGTGGAAATTTCACCTGCCAAAAGTGAAGTAGCAGTTTTTGATCCCAATAAAGTAACCGTTGATAGAAAGGAAAATGTCAACTTCAAAATACTACTATATGAAGAAAATCTTGAAGAAATAAACAATACATATGGTTCTATTGAAAGAAAAGTAAATGACCTTTACGACCCCGCAGACCGTGCTCATAGTTTAACCCAGATAGCCCAGGATGTGCAGGACTTACCTGGGATTAAAAATGCTGAAGGTGGCGGGAAAGGCCTTCTGATAAATTTTGAAAATGGCGGTAGTGTTTCCTGGCATTATCAAGATTTTATCTCTGAGACACAAACCCAAAAAACAGAAAAAATAGACAACAAAGTAAGTAAATTATCAAACATAAAGCAGCAAGATATAATTGAAAACAAGCGGGCCCTACTCATAAATACTCTATCTGAAGATGACTCTTATCAAAACACGAGGACTCTCTTTAATGATATCGAAAAAGTTTTAAAAGGTATAAATTTTGAGGTTAACTTAATAAATGCTCCAGAAGCCGATTTAGATCTTTTTAAAAAGTTAGATGAATACGGTTTTATCTTTTTGCACGGCCACGGTAATTTAATCGGAGATAAAATCATTTTTGAAACCGGGGAAAATACTGAACAGATTAGGTTCACCAACCCCGATTGGCTAAATGACAGGGTACATTACGGCTTTCCGGGCGGAAATATTGCAATAACTAATAAATTTATTGAAGACTATAATAGCGATTTCGCTGATTCGATAATCATATCTTATTCCTGTCATTCTCTGGAAAAAGATTATATGGCTCAGGCTTTTGTCCAAAATGGAGCTCAAAGTTATATGGGATGGACAAATATTACTGGTGAAAATGATTTCATAGTTGATGGCAAGCTGAATTTGGTGAAAAATTTAGCTAAAGGAGATAGTTTAAGTGAAGCATATAATAAATTAGACAGCCGCATAAAAGATGGATTTAATTATGATCTGCCAGGTTGGTTCGGTGAAAAAGGACAAACAAATTTTGAATATTATCCTCAAAATTCTGGGGATGCAAAACTGATCGATGCAAGCAAGTATAATCTAATCATCGATATTGAGGGTAACGGACATGTTGAGTTAGACGGAAAAGAAATTAATTTACCCTTTAGTAAATACTTTAATGAGGATGAAGTAATAAACCTAAAAGCTGTACCGGATAGTGAGACCCGCTTTTTCAAATGGAAAGGAGATATAAAAAATCAAGACAATCCTGAAATTAATTTAAATATGACCGAAGATAAAGATATTACCGCGGTATTTACAGAAAAGACCGGTCTAGAGATTTTAATGTATTACGGCCATAAACCTTTAGGGAATTGGTGGGATGGTATTGATTACTATAGTGAAATTCGTCAGGAACTTAGAGATGCGGGTTACAGTGTTAATACAAATAATACTGAGCCGTTAAGTACTTTTCTTTTAAGTAGTTATGACATCGTTATGATGCATACCCCCACAGAAGATTTTAATCAGGCTGAACTGGATGCTGTTGCAGATTTTGCTGATGGAGGCATAATTGCAGGCGGTGGTAACTCTATTTATGATAATGAGAGCATCGACAATTTAGATAACAGAAAATTTGCTGTACAACTGATCAATAAATTAAAGAAAAATACTGACAAAAACATACTCGTTGTCTATGGAGAACACGGGGAGATGCACAGTGGTGATCATAATGTCTATAATCAACTTCTCAATCCTACCGGCCTTAGCAACCCCGCTATTGAAATCGAAGATACAAAAGTAATTGACTCTGCCTATAACTGGTTTGATGATGAAGGTGATCGATCTGACTGGCCGATAGCTAGTACTGTTTTCAATGAAAATTCAAAACTTCTTATAGTCTGCAAAGCAGTAGCCAGTTTGGATTTAACCAGTGATGCAGTTCCCCTTGTGAGAGCATCTCAGGATAGTTATGTATTGGGTGGGCAAATCACAGAAATAGCGGGGCAAAAACAAGGTCCTGAAGGAATTTCAGCTAAAAATTCAGATCTTAACTCTAGTAATATTTTTACTCAACAATATGATGACTTTAAACCGAATGGAGAGGTAGTTTTTGCTTACTACTATTTTGCAAAAGATTAGATTGCCCTCTATTTTAATAAAGTAATAAACAATAAGAGTAGGAACTAAAAATATCATTATCTTCCTGGTTAAATAAACCAGGGAGATAGCTCTTTCTCTTAGTGATGTAACCAAAAAAAGAAGAGAAGGAAGTTCTTTAATTGAGAGCATTATTTGTATTTATCATATAATTTTTTTGATCATCTATCAATATATTTATCTTTTCCTAAATAAATATGCTTTTAATAATAATCGCTTGGAGGTGTTTAAAATTAAAACTAAGAATTTTAATCCTAAAATAATTGGTTTGTTAACTGGTCTTGTATTTGGCTGGCTTCTACAAAAGGGTGGAGTTACAGACTACAATGTCTTGATAAATCAACTGTTGTTAAAGGATTTTACAGTTTTTAAGATTATTTTAACTGCTGTATTAACAGGAATGATCGGCATATACTTTTTGAAATATAGGGGTTTGATACAGCTACATCTTAAATCAGGTTCTATCGGTTCTTTGATTGCCGGAGGTCTTTTATTTGGCGTGGGATTCGGTTTGCTCGGGTACTGCCCAGGAACCTTAGCTGGTGCAGTTGGACAGGGTTCTATGGATGCTCTATTAGCCGGTCTACCGGGAATACTATTAGGTGCTGCTTTCTATGCCAGAATTTATCCTAAAATACAAACTAGTTTTTTTGAAAAGCAACCCTTGAAAAAACTGAGTATACCCGAATATTTTGATCTCAATAACCAAATTGTAATAATTGCTGCTGCTTTTATTATACTTTTAGTTTTATTTATAATCGAGATTTTAATATAAACTCAGGTTATTTGCATATATTGCTTTATTTTTTCACATTAATCTCGCATTTCTTTTATTACTGGCCTTAACTCTTCTAATCCTAAATCATTTAAATATGGTAATATTAATTCACCCAGACCTTCAACAACAAATACAGCCATGTCATTATTTTTGTTGTATGTATCTACTTCTATAGTTAGCTGTATGGACTGCAGCATTTCAATAAGAAAATCTTCTAAAAATACCTTATCATTGAAAGCAGCTGGATAAAAAAATGTGTTTTTAAGCGGAAGATGCCAGTTGGTAGTCTTCTTCTCATCCAAGTCAAATCTCCAGGTCACAGGACAGAGCATGTTATTACTTTTTATATCTTCAGACCACATAACCATTAAATCTGTTACGTCACCCGGATGCTTGACAATAGTTAGACTCTTTACGCCAGCTTTATTAGGATCTTTACCAATATTTATATCATCAACCACAGTAAAATAAAATTCCTTTTCATTAGTATTATTATCTACTTCGATATAGTAAGACCAGTAACCATTTTCAGAATAACCTTGTTTAACCTCAGCTTCTATAAAAGTGCCCGAAAAAATTATCATAATAATACTTATTAACAAAACAAAAATATATTTTTTATTCATTGTACATACCCCCAAATATTTGTTTAACTAACTAATATTTATACATTAAAGTTAATTTTCCTTTTTTTATATAATATGTAAAGAGAAATATATAGTTATGTTTAATATATTATCAATAAAAAATCAAGTATTTGAACTAATATTCAGTAGTTAGAAAAAATATATAATATTATAGAAATAGTCTATTAGCTATACAGTAAAAACAATTATTTTTGTTCTTGGTTTTTTAAAATTCTCCTTATTAAATAGAGAAATTAGTTATTATATATTTTTTATAGTTATTATTTTTAATAATGATAGGAGGGTCAAAAGTGGAAGATGTAGAATATTTAAAACTTCTAGCTGAACAGTATCCCAATGTACCTGCTGTTAGTACAGAAATTATAAATTTGAAAGCAATATTAAATCTACCTAAAAGCACAGAACACTTCTTAACAGATTTACACGGGGAAGATGAGGCTTTTCAACATATGTTAAAAACTGCTTCCGGTTTAATTAAATACCAGATTGAAAAGATTTTTGATAATGAAATAAGTGATTCTGAAAAAAATGAACTGGCAACAGTAATTTATTATCCGGAAGAAAAGCTTAAATTATTAAATAACAATAATCAACTTTCAAACGAATGGTATAAAAAAAATTTAAACAGGATAGTAAGACTGTCTAAAGAGGTTTCGTCAGTCTACACCCGCTCAAAAGTAAGGAAGGCTTTACCTAAAAATTTTGCTTATATTATTGAAGAATTGCTTCATCTTAAACAAGATGATAAAAACAAAAAGGAATATCATGATCAAATAATCTCAATGATAATTGAAATAGGTCAAGCTGAAAACTTTATTATTTCTCTCTCCGATTTAATACAAACCTTCACAATAGATAAACTTCATATAATTGGTGATTTATTTGATAGAGGTCCTAACCCTCATAGGATTATGGAGGAATTGAAAGCACATCACAACTGTGATATACAGTGGGGTAATCATGATATACTATGGATAGGAGCTGGTTTAGGTCAAAAAGCATTATTAGCAACAGCTGTTAGAATTTCCTTAAGATATGGTAACCTCGAACTGTTAGAGGAATATTACGGGATTAATATGAGACCTTTAGCAAGATTTGCCATACATTATTATAGAAATTCTATCCATAAAGAGTTCCAACCTAAGTTAATCGATAAAGAACTGGATAAAAACGAAAAGAAAATTATCTCTCAAATGCATAAAGCAATCAGCGTAATTCAATTTAAACTTGAAGGAAATCTAATTAAAAATAGATCAGAATTTAATATGAATGAGGCTGTGTATTTAGATAAAATAGATTATAAAAAAGGGACAATAACTTTAGAAGGTAAAGAGTACCAACTCACAGATAATTATCTCCCAACCATTGATCCTGAAAACCCTTATCAACTTAATGAATGGGAACAAGAAGTAATTGATCAGTTGAGTTATTCTTTTAAAAATAATGACAAATTACAAAATGATATCAGATTTTTATTTAATAACGGGAGTATGTACCTTAAATACAATAATAATCTTTTATACCATGGCTGTGTTCCTCTCACATCTGATGGTGAATTTGCCCCTATAGAAATTAATGGAGCAAAATATGAAGGAAAGGCCCTTTTAGATTTTTTTGATGATATTGTTAGAAAAAGTTATTCATATAAATATGAAGATGTTGATTATAGGGATTGGTTGTGGTATTTATGGAGAGGAGAATTATCACCCCTCTTTGGTAAAGATAAAATGACTACATTTTTACGTTATTTTACAGAAGATAGTTCTTTACAAGTTGAAAAAATGAACCCTTATTATAATATCAGGGAAAAGGAAACCACCTGTAACAAAATATTAAAAGAATTTGGTTTAGACCCTAAAATAGGCCATATTATAAATGGACACACCCCTGTAAAAGAAAAGAGAGGAGAAAGCCCAATCAAAGGTAATGGAAAATTATTAGTTATTGATGGTGGTATTTCTGCTGCTTATCAAAAGAAAACAGGTATAGCAGGTTACACCTTGTCTTATAACTCTTTTGAAATGAGATTAATATATCACAAGCCATTTTTTTCTAAAAAATTAGCAGTTAAGAAAGGAAGTGATACGGTTTCATCAAAACGTATTGTTAAATTCAAAGATAAAATAATGATTTCTGAAACTGATATTGGTAAAAAGTTAAATAATAAGATTAAGAAATTGATGAAACTGCTAAAAGCTTATAATAAAGGGATTATTAAGGAAAAATATTAAAAGACAATTATTTTTCACTAATCGCTTTTTATTAAAAAAATCTCTCAATAAAAAAACCTGGTCTGCATGAATATTAAAAAGAAGACCAGGTTTTAATTTTGTATTTTGTAATTTTTGTAACTATATTCGTTTAGCCAATTTTTTAACTCTTGTTTTTACAACTTCCAGATCCTTTTGAGCAGGAAGCCCTCTGATATCACCCATCTTACCTTGAGTATTATACTTTTTAGAACCCACCATCTCACTTAATACATACATTTCATCTACAATATTAAATCCTAAGTGTTCAAAAAACTGTCCGATATATTTCACAACCGGGATAGCCTCATTTTTGCCTGTATGAGGCCCAGAATATGTACAAAAAATGAAGGTATTTCTACCCTCAACTTGAGGCGCTTTTAACTTTACAAAACCATCATCTTCATATTCTTTAAACTTTTTCTTGAGAAAATCCGATAGATCATCAGGCGGCATCCAGTTATAGGAGGGACTCCCTACACATACCAGGTCATAATCAAAGAATTCTATCCCATCAACCTCATTAACTGGTCTCAGATTTACATCAAAATTTTCTTCCTCCAGACCGTTTTTTACAACCTCTGCAACTTTTTCAGTATTACCCGTATTAGAAAAATAGATTATTACTGCGTTTTTCAATAATATACCTCCCATTTTTTTAAATTATACTTATAACTTCATTGAAAATAATCTTAAACCTTTTTTTTACTAAAATAAATAAAAAAATTGCTTTAATTGACCAGCTATATAATATTTGCCTTAAATTAAAGAGTTGACTTACTCCCCGCCCATTCACTACGTTCATGAACGAAGATTCTTGATAGTTCAAGACCATCTTCCAAACTGATATTACACTGAAACTACCTGACTAAAAGGTCTCGAGTTCCAATCAGTTTGGCAACTAGTGGAGTTAGAATCATATCTTACTCCATAGGGCGAAGTCAAAACGCCTTCTAACCAATCGGATTTATCTTTTAGAGTACCGATTGTATACTTTTTCAAAATATTAATAGCTCCTACGCTATCTCTGTGGTATTCAAACCCATATTGACACTTATAGTTCCTGTTTGTAGGTTTATATCTTTTACCGCATTCAAGACAAGTTTGACTTGTATAAGTTTCTTCTTGATAATCAACCTTAATACCAACAGAACTAATGTTTTCTCTAATCCCATTAATATCAACAATCACGATAAGAAAAACTTTATTTTTAACACAGTAGCTAATAAGGTAGCTTATGTATTTTTGCAACACATCCATAATCTTGTTTCTACTTTTAAGAAGAAGTTTCTTTTTACCACAATTGAGTTTCTTCCAACGATTAGAGTATTTTTTGCACTTAGACATTTTATTTTGTATTTTACCCAACTCTTTGTTACGAAACCTAATGAATGAATTAAGTTTCCCGCCATTATAGATTAGACTTTTCTTTTTGTCGAAAGTAACCATGGGGTGTAATTGTCCTAGATCGACAGCTATAGTTTTATCGTTGTCATAATTAATCTGTTTGTTTTTAAGATCAACTATAATATGAAGTTTATACTTATCTTCTTGGTGATCATATATAATTTCCGCATACTTAGGTCGTTTAGTTAAGTTAGGTACTTTAATTTTTAACTGAGTAATTCCTCTTCCGTTAGACAGTCTTAATATGCCGTTATCTTTTAGTTTAATAGTACTTGTTTTATATATGACTTCATTGAATTTTTTAGTTCGATAAGGGGGTTTAGGATTTTCCCGTTTTCAATAGACTTAAAGAAACCTTTGAGGTTATTATAGTATTGTTGTACTATCCCCTGTTTAGCTTGAGAGTGCATACCAAACTTACTAGCATACAACTTAATTAACTTCTCCATATCGTTTTTAGATAACCAAATATCTTCATTTTTCTTTAGTTTAAAGATAGTAGATACTGTTTTAGAATATATTCGACCACTTAATCTACATAGTTTATGAGCTAGTTTTTGCTGTTCGATAGGTAGTATATATAAGTATTTACACCTCCTTTCAACTTAAATTATACCATATAATTATGGTGTTTGAAGGTATATTAATGAAATGGTATAATGGTTTTTGGTGGAGGTGAAACTTATGGCTTTGAAAAACAGAACTAAAGTTACTACTACTATAAAAAATGAGTTAGTGGAAAAATTAGATACTCTTAATAATAAAACTAGAATACCTAAATCTAAACTATTTGATGAGGCATTAGAATTGCTTTTTGAAGAACATGATGATAAATTTAAAGATTAATATTGAATTGATCTTTAAATAATCAATTCATCTCCGCCGATTCATCAGCTGGGCTTTCTTGCTTACAATTCGGTAATCAGACATGCAAAAACATCCATTTTAGTAGTCAAATAGATATTATAAACGTATGTTTTATAACTATAATAAGACATCTATATTTAATAAATGTTATCTAAAATTGATTTTTTAATTGTAATTAAAGTTGAGAAAATTATAGGGAGGAACTTTTTTGAATATATTTAAGGACTTCACCATTAAACAAAAATATTTTATATTAGTCTTTCTAATCGGCTTCTTTTTTAAATACAACTACCTGATGATCCAGATATTACATATACCTTCAATTAAAGGGCTATTACTTAAAAATGTAGTTATGTTCCTGTTCTTTCTGGCATTTATTATGCCTTTAATAAGAAATAAACTGGGTAAAGAGTTTTTGTTCTGGTTTTTATTTGCATTTACTGTCTTCTTTTTATTTAATATCTGGTATAACAGGTACTTTGGTAATTATCTAAGTTTAAATGATATATTAATGGGTAGAGGATTTAGACCCTTTAAGGTGTTGGTAAGGCAACTTTTCCAGCCTATCGACCTTGTATTCATAATTGACTTTTTTATTCTTGCTTTTTATAGGAACTCTGAAAAGAAAAAAGTTCATCTAAAAAAGGTATCTATTAAAAAATATAGTTATAAATTAATGGTCACTTTGATTATAATTTTAATTATTCTAACAGGACAGATAGTTATAACTAATGCTGAATTTGGAAATAAGAGACCTGTAGTACTATTTAACGAAAGCTCTTCAGCTTTCGTAAATGTTTACGGTATAATTCCGCTCTATTTTTATGAATATTATGTTAATTTTCATTTGCCAGATGAAAAAATAATTAAAGAAAAGGTTGAACCACCGCCAGAAGAAGCTCTTACAGGTCAGGAGGTAATAGATAAAAAAGATAATATTATTGTTATCCAGGTTGAATCACTTGACAATAAGGTACTTGATTATAAATATAAAGGAAAAGAAGTAACTCCATTTCTAAATAAATTAAAAGAAAACTCTCTATATTATGAAAATTTCTATTCGCAACATATAAATGGAAGTTTTGATGCAGAATTTTCCTTTTTAACATCTATCTATCCCATTAATAAAAATTATGGCTTTAAGGTTAATGATCTTTCTCAATTTAAATCATTGGTTAATTTCTTGAATTCTCAAGAATATAATACACTGGCTTTCCATGGAAATGACAAAACATTTTTCTATAGGCACAAGGCTTTCCCGGAACTTGGTTTTGATGAATTTTATAGTCGTGAGGATTATTTTGAAGAAAATAAGATTATGGATTTATCTGAGTCTATATTTGGAATTAATGATTATGACTTTTTCCTTCAGTCAACTGATTATCTTAAAAAAACAGAAGAACCATTTTTTGCATTTTTTATTACATTAACTAGTCACACACCGTTTGATACTTATCCACCTGATGAAACTATAGATAATTTCAATAGTATTAATAGTCGTCTTGTTAGAGATTACTTTAATTCTATTGCATTTTTGGATAAATCAATTGAGATGTTTTTTGACCATTTAGATAATTTAGGACTTATCGACGAGTCTCTAATTATTATTTATTCAGACCATGATGCTGGAATAAATAAAGAAGAGTACACATCAGGGAGAAAGTTCATAATCGACAGAAATGTTAAATCACCTGAAAATATTCCACTGTTAATAATTCACCCCAATATTGATCCGAGTGTGGTAAGTAAAGAAGGATCCACAGCTGATTTAGCACCCACAATTTTAGACATCTTAGGAGAAGAAAAAAAACCTGAGGAATTTCTGGGAAGTTCTCTTTTAGATGATGAGGAGTTTCCTATCCTATTTTTACATGAAATCGCACAAATTCTATATAAGGGTCAGTTGTATGCAAGACTTCCCCATGGTTTTGAAAAAATAGGATACTCAGAACGAGTAAGGAATAAAGATATAGAACTAATTAATAAAGAACAAATCATACAGATAATTGACTATATGAAAGGCATTATTCTTAAAAGAAGAGCAGAAACTTAAGATAATATTCAAATTATTGACTAAAAGTAGAATCAGTACATTCAACACCCGGGATATCTAGATTTCTTAGTTCTCTTTTATGTCAAACATGAATACCTTCAGCCTTACTTTTACATTCATAGCAGATAGGAGTGAATCTTTTATCAAATGTCAGGATTATAAAATACACAGAACCAAGATCAGTGTCTTCAATTTTAAAGAAATTCTTAATTTTGACTCAGCTAAAGGGGAATAAAGACGTTATACTATAACTGAACATTGGCAAGACCCCCTAATTTTGTAGTTTTTCCTATTTAAATTATTGGAGAGTTTTTATCAATATCTTTTTTGCTACCAAAAGTTTACGAGAAGAACTAAATATTTATTGAAGGTCAAAAGTGTTATATGTTCAATTATATAAATATACGTAATAAAATGAGTGGGGTGATAAAATGAAGAAATTATCTATAAGAGAAGCTTCAGAAAAACTGGGTAAATCAGAAAGTTGGATAAAAAAGAAGATAAAAAATAATGAATTGAAAGCAAAAAAAGAAGGTCAAAAATATAAAATAAATATAAAAGAATTTAAACAATACCAAGATAAAATAAAGGGGAAAGTTGATAGGTTTTAAAGCATTAAAACTAAAATATGTAAGTTTTAATTGACCTTATTATGTTAAGTTTTTAAAGATCTTTTTAAAAAAGATAAATTATAAGACTATAATTTGAACCTAATTCTGCTTAATTGACAGTAAAAATAAATAAAACTAACAAAACTAGTAATAGCCTGAATACTTTAATACCGAGGTCGTTTAATCAATACAACAATATTTTTTTAAAAAACTTGAAAGAAGAAAGTATTTTTTTTAGGAATAAAGAGCAAAGAACCCACCCTTTTTTCAAATGGGTGATGAATATGCTCGGTTTTGATTTTGTCATACCATTTGTAACATCAACAAACTTATATTACAATTGACTTCATAACTTTTTGATTATATACTATATGTAAGAAAGGTGATGGCTATGGGCAACAAAAATAACTTGGTTCACGCACGAACTTGTGTTTATAATGTCGGATATCACATTATCTTTACAACCAAATACCGAAAAAAAGTTTTCAAAGGCGAGATTGAATCTAGCCTTAAAAATATATTATATCAAGTAGCCGATGATAAAGAGTTTATTATCGAAACGATGGAAATAATGCCAGATCATGTTCATCTGTTTGCAACAGCTCACCCTAAAATTTCTCCTAGCTATATAGTCAAAATGGCTAAAGGAATTACTGGGCGATTGCTTTTAAAAGAGTTTGATAGTTTAAAACAACAACTATACGAAGGCCACTTGTGGAACAAGTCTTACTATGTGGAAACCGTTGGCAATATCTCTAAAGAGTCTGTCAAACAGTATATCGAAAATCAAAAAGACAATTAATCTTTTTAAATTGCTATAACAAGAGGGAGGTGTAAGAGCGATAAAACTAGCTGAAAATTTT
>JAGXLU010000052.1 GCA_018334565.1 Halanaerobiales bacterium
CGCAGTGTAATCATATATTGAACTTCAAAATAATATTTCTGTGCGGATTTTAAAATAGAGAATTATATAAAACCTCATATATTGGGTTTTATCATCTACAGAGAGTAGTTCATCAGTGTTTTTTGCATAAAAAGAAAATTCTAAATATTAGGAGCTCTGAATTTAATTTATAACTGATATTTTTATATTTATGGTTTTTTCAAGTACAGCTACATTTATATTCCATTAAATAAAAAAGTCCTGCAAACATTATAATATTACATAAAAAAATCCCGGCCTTCGCCGGGTAAGATAATTTTATAATCTATTCAATATCTATTGTTTTTTTCTTAACTGCAGTTTTCTCTTTTTTAGGAAGAGTTATTTCTAAAATGCCATCATTATATTCGGCTTTAATTTCTTCTTCTTTTATATCTTCTACATAAAAACTCCTGCAATAACTGCCTCTTCTTCTTTCCCTTCTAATATATCCTTCTTCTTCCTCTTCTTCATAATATTCATTATCTGCAGAAATAGTCAGATAATCATCATCCATTTCAACACTTATATCTTCTTTTTTCATACCTGGTAGTTCAGCATCAATTATATACTTATCTTCTTTTTCTTTAACATCTGTTCTAAAACCAAGTTCAGAACGATCCATTACATTAGTGAAAAAACTGTTCCATAATGCATCAAAGGGATCTTCGGACCTTTCGGTCATCTTACCTTCTTTTCTTCGACGGGGAATTAAATCAAACATATTGACACCTCCTGAATTTTGATTTTATTTGACTTTTTGACTTTACTTGACTTTCTAATTATTATTATAATTGATTTAATAAAAATTTCAAACATTAAAAAATGTTAATATTTTAATATATTGTCTTTTATCTTAGATTAAATAACTCATACTCCTAAAATCTTAGAAATAATCATTTTTTCATATATAATCATTTTAAATAAATGTAATATTCAACTCTTGGTAATTATAATTATTAAATGGAAAAATTAATTAAATAAATTATATATTCATGATGATTATATGCATTTTAAATCAAGATAATTGGGCTATACTTATTTTTTTTATATTGAAATGTCTTCTTTTAACCAACTAATAAAGCTTTTTTTAATTTTTTTGATCTTTATAAGGAATTTTTTTAATAATAAATATAGTAGAGCTTAATAATATATTTGGTTTTAACTTTTTTATCTAAAACTATTAAAAATTCCAGCTGTTCTTTTTATTATAAAAGAGTTCATTTTAATTTGTCTTTTTCATTATTTATCAATTAAATAATATCTATCTAAAACCTTAAACTTATATGATAGGACAAATATCCTAGTTTGAATTGCATAAAAAAATCGGCATATTTATAGAGGGCGAGCCCTCCTGTTTTTATGCCGATAAAATCTATATCTATTTGCCTCTTTAAACAAATTAATTTTTTATTTACCTATCATCTTATCTTCCGCTTTTAATTTTGCAGCCTTTTCAGCTTTTTCCTTCATTACCTTTTTAACTTTTTGATGAACTTCATCTGAGGGTTTATCAAACATTATCTCAATAGCTTCATCTATATTGCTAACCGAGTAGATATGAAATTTATCCTTTTTTACTTCCTGTATAATTTCATCTTTTAACATCAAATTATTTATATTTTGCTCAGGAATAACAACACCCTGTTGACCGGAAATATCTTTATCTTTGCATACTTTATAAAATCCTTCTATTTTCTCATTTACACCACCGATAGGCTGTATTTTGCCTTTTTGGTTCATTGATCCTGTAATGGCTAAATTCTGTTTTAGAGGAAATTCAGAAATCGAAGATAGAATAGCAATTAATTCAGCTGCGGTTGCACTATCCCCATCTATACCTCCATAGCTTTGTTCAAAAGCAAGTGATGCATTTAAGCTTAGTGGAGTATCTTGAGCATATTTATTACCAAGATAACCTGAGAAAATTAAGACTGCTTTATTGTGAATATTACCGCTCATATCGGCTTCTCTCTCAATATTGATTATACCTTCCTGTCCCATAAATGTTTGAGCAGTTATTCGGGTAGGTCTCCCAAAAGAATATTGACCTGTTTGATAAACAGATAAGCCATTTATTTGACCTGTTTCTTTTCCTTTAACATTAATTAATATCTGCTCATCTTTTATTTTTTCTAATATCTTATCTTCAATAAGATTGGCTCGTTTAATTCGCTCTTCAATAGCTTGTTGTACATCCTGTTTTTGAACCAACTTGCGATTATTTTTTTCTGATAATGAATTTGCTTCATAAATAACCTCTAATATCTGATTAAACTTGGCAGTCATTTTATCTTTATCTTCTGACATTTTGGAACTGTATTCTATAACCTCTGCAACTGCATTTGGTGTAAAATGATTTAAAGACTCCTTTCGACATATCGAAGCCAAAAAAGAAGCAAACTTCTTCATGTTATTTTTATTTCTCTTCATTTCATAATCAAAATCTGCTCGAATTTTAAACAATTTTTTAAACTCTTCATCATAATGGTACAATAGTTGATATATATAAGGATCACCAATTAAAATAATCTTTATATCAATAGGAATTCCTTCAGGCTTCAAACCACTGATTGGTATCGATCTATATTGTTCGCCAATATTTTCTACTATAATTTCATGGTTAATCAATACCCTTTTAAGAGTCTCCCAGGCAAAAGGTTTAGTAAGTAGATCCTTAACCTTCATGATCAAATATCCACCATTGGCTTCATGCACATCACCACTTTTTATCATGGTGAAATCTGTGGTTAAAGTGCCAAATTGACTTTTCGCCTCTATTTTGCCGAAAAGATTATAAAAGGTAGGATTATGTTCAACTATCACAGGTGCTCCTTCAGTATCCTTATTATTTATTAATAAATTCACCTTATATCTTATAAAAAAAGAACTATCATCTTTTTGTTCAAATAGTTTTGCTAGCTTCTGCTTTTGTGATTGGTCTTCACTATCTTTAAATTTATCTAGATTCTGTGTTATATCATATTTAACTTTTTCCAAATATTGAACGATCTCTTTCACATCACTATATTTATCTTGAAGGTTTTTTATGCGAGGTTCAATCACATTTAAGCTCAACTTCTTTTCCATTTCTTTTAACTTTTTTTGAGCTTCAGATTTCAATTCCCTTATTTCCCGCATCATTTTCTCCATATCATTTTGAATCTGTTGACTCTTTTCTCTTAACTTGCTTTTTTTCTCTTCATTAAATTTTTGAAAAGCTTCCTGCTTTATTGTGTTCCCGTCCTCATCAATAGGAACAGGTACAGTCCCACTAGCTGTGTTTTGTAGTGTAAATCCTTCTTTATTGATTTTTTTATCGAACTCCTCCATAATGCTATTGGACTTTTCCTGATATTGACTCATTATCTTATTACGAGCTTCATCATATTCATCACTTTGAAAAACTTCCGGAATCTCTTCTTTTAAATCTTTTATAATATTTTCCATATCACTGTCTAATCTTATACCCGTGCCTGGAGGCAAACTTAAAGCCTTGGGTTTTTCTGGATTGTCAAAGTTAAACACATAACAAAGATCATTAGGAACTTTTTTTTCAGAAGATTTCCGTTCAGCAATCGTGTTAGCATATGTTGATCTACCAGAGCCAGTTACTCCAGATATATAGATATTATAACCTTCCTGGTCTATTCTCATACCAGTATCTATAGCATTGACCGCTCTTTTTTGGCCAATTATTCCATCTTTAAATGGTTTTAATTCAGCTGTGGATTCAAAAGAGAAAATTTCAGGATCACATAAACATTTTAATTTGTCTTGAACTACATTATATTTTTTTTCCATTGATACCACCTCCAAAATAGTTAATTAAATTATACCATACTTATATAATAAATTGAAAGTATAAAAAGTAGTTTATATAAAGAGATTTATATAGATATCATTAAAAAAGTAAGTTCAATTGAAAAACCCTATCTATTTAAAGATAGGGAAGGGGTGTCGAATATTGTGTTATAAATTTTTCATAAGCTTAAAAAAATATTTATTTATTGACTGTTTTTCCATTAAAGATAGTATAACATAATAAATAATATTGTGCAAATATTCACAACTAATTTTATTGTCTTTTCCCCCTTTCTTATATACTACTTAAAATAAAGAACTCTGCCCAGCTTTTATAAACTCTCCTCCCCCCCGGTTTCCCCGGTAAAAACCATCTTCGATTATTATATTGCCCCGATTAATGGTCGTGATAGGATATCCCTTTACTTCAATATGATCGTAAGGACTATACCCTGCATTAGAATGCATATACATTTCGTTCAATTTTTTATTCTTCTCAGGATCAAAAATTACCAAATCTGCATCAGTGCCACACTGTAAGCTACCCTTTTGAGGATATAAGCCAAATATTTTTGCCGGATTTGTAGAAAGTTTTTTTACTATATCGACCAAACTGAGTCCTTCTGCCCTACCGTAATTATGAATCAGTGGCAACAGTGTTTCTGAACCCGGTATGCCCGGTAATACATTAAAAACAGAATCGCCTATATTCTTTTGGGACTCACTAAATGCACAATGATCAGTTGCTATTACATCTATAAAACCATCTGTTAACCCTTCCCATAAAAATCTATTATCCTCTTTAGTTCTGAGAGGAGGAGTCATAAAATACCGACGGCCTTTTTTTCCTTCTAAAAATTTTTTATTTAAGATAAGGTAATGAGGTGCGGTTTCAGCATTAATATTGATCCCCTTATTTACCTGCTTTTTAAGCTCTTTTAATCCCAGTTTAGAAGAAAGATGTACAATATAGCCCGGCATTTTTAATAAATCTATTAGTTCAGCAATATTTTCTACTGCTTTTGCTTCCGCTTCAGCTGGTCTGATATCAGGATGATATTTTATTTCAATTTTGTCTTCCTTCTTATGCTCTCTCTCTTTTTCTTCTATTATCTGGTTATCTTCAGCATGAACTATAGGTAATAATCTAAGCTGTTTGAGAACCTTGAATAATTCATAAAGTTTTGCTTCTTCAATTAAATATCCTTCTCGTCTATAGGTAGTAAAAAGCTTAACATTATTGATCCCCTCATCTTTGATCTCCCTAAGATCACTTACAATATTTTGATTATAATGTGTTACTACCTGATGAAAACTGTAATCAACAACTGAGTCTCTAGCTTCCTCTTTTCTGTTTTTTAGTGATTCTTTAAAGCTAAAGCCACGCTCATATTGATCATCAATAAAATCGATAAATGTAGTAACCCCTCCAAAAGCAGAGGCAAGCGAACCGCTATAAAAATCATCAGCTGTAACTGAATTCCTTGATTTTAAAAGATAATGTGTATGGGAATCTATTATACCTGGTAAAACATAACAACCCTTAGCATCAATAATCTTAGAATTATTTTTTTCTTTAAACGAAAAATTTTCGGGTTTATCGATTTTTTTTATGTAACTATCTTCAATTAAAATATTCATTTTTTTGATTTTATTTTCTTTAATTATTCTGCTATTTTTTATATAAATACTCATTTCAATCCCCTTTCTTTAATAAAAAAAACCTATCTATAAGCGTCAAGATAGGCATAAAAAATATATTTTTTAATGTTTTTAGTATTTTGTTCTTTTTTTTGTCAAAATAAATATAGTTTCTTCTCCAATGTTAGTAGCATGGTCTCCAATTCTTTCCAGAGATTTAGCTACATTAGTAAACCTAAAAATTTGATTAATATTTTGTAGGTTTTTATTCTCACTAATTAATTTTAAATTACTATTATATACCTGTTCATAAATATTATCTACCCGCTCATCCTGACGACAGGCAGCTTCGGCTAAATCTGCATTCTTTGTTATAAAAGCCTCCAAAACAACATCAAGCATATCTTTTACGATATCTGCTAATTCGGGAATCATAACCAAGGATTGCAAGTACTCTTCGTTTTTTAATTCTAGAACTATCTCAGCTATATTGGTTGCATGATCTGCAATTCTTTCAAGGTCACCGGACATCTTTACGAGAGCAATACTATATTGCACATCACTTAAGAGGGGTTTGTCTAGAGATAATAATCTTGTGACCTCTTCTTCAATCGTTACCTGATAATTATCCATTACATCATCCCGGTTTATAACATTTCTGGCTAATTCTTCATCCTTGTCATCTAGTGCTTTAATAGCATTTTGTAGCATTTCTTCTGCGATTTCACTCATATTACTTAGATCATCCAGTAGTTGTTTTCTTTTTTGTTCATAAACCTGATCCATATAGAAATTTCAGCCCCTTCTATAAATTATTTCCCTTTTATTATGTATTCGCTATAGGGTATTAAATTCCTTCCTAATATATTTGTTAAAAATTTACCATCATATTATTAATGTAGATTTCATATTTGTGTTTTTTCATCAAATAATTTTCGATCTAATACTGGGTCTTTCTTTTTGATAAAAGAATGTCCTCCAAATTGTTCGACACATTTAAAAGCTATCTGATTAGCATATCCAGCTGCTTTTTCAAAATCATTGTATTTTATATAATAAACAATAAAAGCAGCAGAAAACGCATCTCCTGCTCCTGTTGTGTCTCCTCCTGTTGCTTCATGAGGCTGCTTTACAAATTTTTGTATTTGCTCACTTTTGATATAACAACCTTTATCTCCCAATTTTAATACAACAAATTTATAATATTTCATTAGAATTTTTACAATTTCTTCTGGCTTTTCTTGATTTGTTAATATTTTTCCCTCTTCATAGTTAGGAAAGATAAAATCCAGACCCTGGGTTTGTTTTAATATTTTTTTCGGTCCATAGTTTTTTAATTCTGAATAAGAAGAAGGGTCGAAAGAAATGCTTATTCCCAAATTTTTAGCTCTTTCGATTATTTTTAAAGCCGTTTTTTCCATGTTTGTACCACCGAAAAAACTATACCCACCGATATGAAGATGATCAATATTTTCAAAATATTCATCTCTTATATCCATTGGATTGACTGTAATATTTGCCCCTCGATCAGTTAGCATAGTCCGCTGACCAGTTTTGTTCAGTAGTATTACGATTCGTCCTGTATCCTTTTTTTCGCTGGTCAGGTTAATAAATTCAACTTCGCTTTTTTTAAATTCATCTTCTAAATAATCAGCAGCAAGATCACGACCTGTTTTAGCAATTAATCTAACTTTTTGGCCTAAACCAGCTGTCCAATAAGAAAAATTAGCAGCTGATCCTCCCTCTTGAAAAAATATTTTAGACTGGCTGTCTGTATTGAAATTGATCTTTTCTCTTAAATTTACTATTATATCTAAATTTATATCACCGATAACTAAAATCATATTATAATCAATCCTTTAAATTTTTGGCCACATCAATTCCAACTGCCAGATTATTTTTTACAAGAGATATATTTGCCTTTAAACTTTCTCCTTTTGTTTCATCTTTTATACGATCCAATAAATAGGGTGTAATAGCCTTACCTTTAATTTTATGCTCAGTAACTTCTCTATTCAACCTTTTTATAATTTTATTAAATTCTTTTTGGTTGAGTTCATCCTCTTTAGGAATTGGTACTGTAAGTAGAATACCATTCTTATTTTTAAGCCGCCTATTGACCTTAATAATTTCGGCAGCTTCTTTTCCATCTTCTATTCTGTAATCTGCTTTGAGTCCACTATCCTGAATATAGAAGGCTGGTAATTTGTTTGTTTTGTAACCTAAAACAGGAACCCCTTTGGATTCCAAAACCTCTTTCGTTTTCGCTAAATCTAATACGGATTTCGCTCCAGCACAGACAACAATAATGGAATATTGAGAAAGGGCTTTCAAATCAGCGGAAATATCAAAGGTATTTTCTGCCCCCTGGTGGACCCCTCCAATACCTCCTGTAACAAATACATCAATTCCTGCCAAATAAGCAATCTTCATCGTAGCAGCCACCGTAGTTGCTCCACTTAAACCCTTTGCTAATAAAACAGGTAAATCCCGCAAACTAGCTTTTTTTACTTCTTTGGATTTAGCTATAAATTCTAATTCTTCTCTGTTCAATCCAACTTTAATACTACCATCGATTACCGCAATAGTAGCGGGTGTAACTTGGGATTCTTCTGTTTGTTTTTCTAAATCCATAGCCAACTTAATATTGTCAGGATAGGGAAAACCATGTGCTATAATCGTTGACTCTAAAGCAACAACAACTTGATTATTTTTAAGCGCCTTTGCAACTTTTTCGGAATAATCTAAAATATTTTTCAATTAACACACCTCTTTTATTCCCACTTCCAAAATTTTATGGTTAAAACCAGGGTAACTAACGTCCACAATAATAAGATAATAATATTCCTCTGCATTGTGGTCTGGGCAGGAATGCCCACCATAACCTCTCTCAGCGCATTCCCCAAATATGTTAAAGGGAGCGCTTTAATAATCGGTTTGATATAAGAAGGAAAAAATTCAACCGGAAAAAAGATACCTGATAAAAACAACATGGGAAACTGAACAACCTGCACAATACCCCGCCCACTTTCCATGGAATCGGCAAAGGTAATTAACATATAACCCAGGCTAATAAATGATAGAGCACCAATGATAACAATACCAAAAACTTGTAATAAATTGCCTGTTATCTGAACATCAAATAACCATTTCCCTAAAAATACAATCAAAATTGTTTGAATTAAAGCAATGATCAACCTCATTAATATCTCACTGCTTAAAATAACCGATCTAGAAAGAGGGGTAACCCCTAATCCTCTAATAATTCCCTTTTCCCTCAAATTCAAAAACTGAAAGGAGCCAAATAATCCAAGTTGTAATATGGCCATGGCCAGGATACCTGGTAATATGTAGTCAAAATCACTTAAGGTTTTTGCCTGTATGGCTTCAGGCCTTATATTAAATAACTCTGTTTGTTCAGTTAAACGTCGTTCAATACTATAAAAAATTTCTTTTAAAGATGATATAATTATATTAGCAGTTCCATTCAAATCCCTGTTATATAAAATTTGTATATCATATTGACTATTTAAGTCAAAACCTATTTCAGGTATTATAATGACAAGTTCTCTTTTCCCTTCCTGCAGAGCATTAACCTCTTCTTCTTGACTTCCCTTTCGTATATTAAAAGAAGGATTCTTTAACAGAGCCTTTTCTATATTATTATTGATAACACTGCTTCCTTCTAAAACTAATCCTATTGTATAAGACTGTTGCCCTGTATTGCCAGTAAATATCAAGCCAAATATAAATACAAATATCACAGGAAATGCAACTAACCAGAACATGCCGCTTTTATCCCTTAATAATTCTTTAATATTTGCAATAAAAACTTCTTTAAACAGCTTCATCTCTATACTCCCTTCCAGTTATCTTTAAAAATACATCTTCTAATGTTGCTTTTCTAATTACTACATCATTAAGTTCTCTTTCATAATTATCAGCTAACTGGAAAAGGGATTTCAAAGTCTTATCTATTTGATCAGAATACAAAAGAACATGCCCTTTCTTTTCTTCAAATGATAACCTGTTATAAAAAACTTCCTTTTTAATTCTCTCTTTAAAACTATTGTTTAACCCCATATCTTCAAGCTCTATGACTCTGTCTTTAAAATAATCATTAATCAGCTTTTCTGGCGAACCATTTGCAATAATTTTGCCCTTATCTAAAATAACCAGGTCATCACATAACTTTTGTGCTTCATCCATATAATGAGTTGTTAAAAAAACGGTTTTACCTTCTGCTTTAAGATTTCTGATCACATTCCAAAGGTCTTGCCGGGCCTGAGGATCTAATCCTGTTGTCGGTTCGTCTAAAAATATCAATTCACCATTACTGATCATCGCTAATCCAACTGCTAAACGATGTTTCTGTCCACCTGATAGCTTCTTTACCCAGCTGTCTTTTTTATTCTGCAGTCCTATTTGACTTAATACATTACTAATTTTGAGAGGATTCTGATAAAAACTAGCAAAAAGATTTAATATTTCAACAACCTTTAAACGAGGAAAGAGAGAGGGTGATTGCAACTGAACCCCCATCTTTTTTTGTAACATTTTTAGAGATCTTTCAGGATCCAAGCCCAAAATACTTATCTCTCCTTCATCTCTTTGATATAAACCAGTCATAGTTTCAATAGTAGTAGTCTTACCTGCCCCATTTGGCCCCAGCATTCCAAAGATAATACCTTTTTTAACAGAAAAATTTATTCCATCCAGGGCTTTTACTTCTGCAAAGTACTTCTTTAAATTAGAAATATCTATAACATTTTCTGCCATTTTTAACCTCCTCTTCTATCATATTATTTATACAATTAAAAGAGATTTCCTCTAATTAATATAAGATATTTTTACCTATAATCCTAATAATATATATTTTATACAGCTTTAGACAAAAATGCTCCTGTTCGCCAAATGATAGACGAACAGAAGCTATTAATTACTATGATTTAATCCTTTCAAAAATTTTATTCTCTACTATAAGTTTTGCCTAGTGAAGCCGGAAACTCAATTCTTTTTCTAAACAGCCACATTATAACCAAAACTGAAATAAAGGGCAACATCAATAAAAACTGGTAGGGGAATAATGAAGATCCCAGCTGCTGCTGAAAGGACAATACTTCAATTGCTGCAAAAATGAAAGCTCCCAACAATGCCCTTTCAGGCCTCCAACTGGCAAAAATAGCGATGCCTATCGCCATAAAACCTCTACCATTTGATATGTTTGTTGTATATGTACCGGTAACTACCAAGGGCAAATATGCACCTGCCAAACCCATCAGAGCACCACCGCTTATAGTTGCTATATATCTTCTCAATTTAACATTTATTCCGACAACATCAGCTGCTAGAGGGTCTTCACCAATAGCCCGGGTTTCCAAACCAATTCTGGTGTGATAAAAAATATAATATGCCAAAAACACAACTATATAAGTAAAATATACAATCACATCCTGATTTAATATGCCTGAAATTATTGGTATTTCAGATATGATGGGAATTCTTATCTGAGGAACTTTGGGAGCTTCTGGAGCAAAGAGTTGAAAACCAATAATAGTTTTATATAAAAGGTCAGAAAGGCCAGTAC
>JAGXLU010000053.1 GCA_018334565.1 Halanaerobiales bacterium
AAACTGACAGGATTGAAATTTAATAACGCACAAAATAAATTTGAACAAATTGCTGCACATGATGATATAGTTGAAGCTAGTGGGGCTTTAAAAACATTAGCTACTAGTTTAATAAAAATTGCTAATGATATTAGATGGCTTTCTTCTGGGCCTAGGTGTGGAATTGGTGAAATAAATATCCCAACTAATGAACCTGGAAGTTCAATTATGCCTGGGAAAATTAATCCTACTCAAGGTGAAGAAATTGTGCAAGTATGTATTCAGGTAATAGGAAATGATACGACAATAAATATAGCTGGCTCGTCGGGAAATTTTGAATTAAATGTTTGTAAACCAATCTTGATATATAATTTTTTACAGAGTGTAAACATATTAGCAGATGCTTGTAATTCATTTAATAAAAATTGTGTCGTTGGAATTGAACCTAATTATGACAAAATAGAAGATTATATGGAAAAGTCATTAATGCTGGTAACAGCTTTAAATCCAATGATTGGTTATGATAAATCAGCAGAAATTGCTAAAAAAGCATTCGAAGAAAATATAACGTTAAAGGAATCGGCATTAGACCTTGGTTATATTCAGGAAGATAAATTTGAAAAATTGGTAAATCCAAAAAAAATGGTAAATCCTTGGACCTAAGTCAATATGGGACTTAAGTCAATATCTTGGACACAAATAGTTTAACTTTTTTAATTAACAGCTAAAAATTTGTTTTCAAATTCAATAGGTGCTAAATAATCGATACTGCTATGAATTCTTTCACGATTGTACCGGTTATCAATAAATTGGAAGTAAAAATTGAATATACTTAATTTAGTAAATTTAAAAACAACTGGTTTTATGTCAATATCTTAGACATAATTAATTTTGTTTTAGTAATTATTGTATACTACTTCATTGTAAAAATATAAATAATATTTAGATTGTTAATTTGTAGAAAGTAGTTTGCGAAATAATAATGTGAAAATAAATAATCCTGCTAAAATCCTGCTAAAATATTTGATAATGAATAAAGAAAGTTGATAAAGTTCATAAATATCCGCACCTATAAATGCTTATTTAACGAGATTTATGGCAATTATTAAAAAAATATGATAATAGCTAGAAAGGACTTGAAATCCGGTGAAGCTGAAAAATGTCGGGGTTCGAGTCCCCGTCTTTCCGCCGTTGAAATAAAAGGGTTAATGCCCGTTTTAAAAACCTGCTTAAAAACGGGTTTTTTGTATTTCACGAGCAATTCCCAACAAAATCCTAAAAAAATTTACATAAATGAAAAAAAATAGCATTTATTTAACACACAAAAGGTATAACATTAATTTTATTGAATATAATAACATAAAGAAGGGAATGTGAAATATGAAGATAATATTGTCACCTAGTAAAACCCAGAATCAAGAAAGGAAGCGCAAAGAGAAAGGTGGGGAAATTTTAAAGGAAGCTAAGACTAAAGAATTATTTGATTATCTTAAATCACTGTCAAAAGAAAAGTTAAAAGCAGAGCTTGGTATACAGGGAAATCTTTTAGATAAAACATATGTGCTTTATCAAAATCACAGTTTTGATGATAAGGAGACCATTCCTGCCATTGAATGTTATAATGGGTCCTCATTTAAACAACTTGATTTGGACAACTATGATCAAGATCAATACTCATATATGCAAGAACAACTTGTTATACTTTCACCTATGTATGGGCCTATAAATTCAGATACAGAAATTTGGCCCTACAGACTTGAAATGAAACTAAAACCTAATGGAATCAATCTCTATAAATACTGGCAGGGGGTAATGAAAAATTATTTTGCTGATGTTGATTTAATTATCAACCTGGCTTCAAATGAATATAGCAAAGTAGTAAAAAATAATTATCAGGGAAAGATTATTAACTTTTATTTTAAAGAAGAGCAAGAGGACGGTAGTCTTAAAACCATGGGCTATTACGTCAAACATAATAGGGGAAAAATGCTTAATAAAATGATAAAAAAACAGGTTGAGAGTATAGCTCATATTAAGGAAATTAAATTCGATGACTACAAATTTGATGATAATCAATCTGATGAGCAAAACTTTCGATTTATCAAGCCATGTTAATTACTCTACCCTAATCCAAAAAAAGATTAGGATGATGTTTTCATGAGATATTTTAGATAAAGTCAACTTGATCGTATGGCACTTGCGTAAACAAAAATTGAAAACAAGAAGAGCTATTTATTTGAATGGTTTAAATGTTAATAGTAGTTAATGGGCTTGCTTGAGTTAATGAACGGTCAAAGGCATAACTGGAAGTGATGTAGAAGAAGATTATCATAACCTCAGTATTAATATACCAAGAGGTGCGATTGTTGAAAAAGCCTAATAATGTGCTTGATAATAGTATAAAGATAGGGATAAATATGCTTGAATTATTGAACAAAAGATTGGCAGGTTCTTTGTTGCCTGCTCTCTTTAATAGGGCAACGAAATAGAAAGCAGTTTACGTAAAATCCGCGCTGTTTGTAGAGAAATCCCCTTTGTGAGATTGGTCCTACTCTATTTTTAGAAAATACTTAGCTACACAGAAAATTAGAATAAATTTTGAACAATTGAAAATTATAAGTAAAAGGAATATAGATATACTGAAATCTATTCAATTAACCTAACTTTTAATATTCAATACTCTTCTTAGGACAGACAGATTAAAAATAAGAGGATTTTGTCAGGTTATGTATAAATATAAAAACAAAAGATAACGAGAGAGAAAATTAAAAACTATTGTCTAGTTTGCAATTTTTAGATTTTTTTATATAAAATAATTATTTTTAAGAAAATGAAGATTGAATGTTATTTTAAGGAGAGTTAGATCTTTGTTCATGCATTATTTTACACAAAATAGGTTTAACTAAGTTTTTATGATAGTATTGAAAATTCAACTGAAGTCGGTATTCAGTAAAAAAGTGCAGAATATAATCGTAATGTAGTAGATATGAAATGGGTTTTTCAAATAGGAAGGGGGAAGTACTGAAAATAAAATTTGATAATGAGTTTGAATGAACACAATCGCCTTGACCTAGAATTGTTTATTTGACAACGGAAGTGAGTAATAAAGTAAGGATGAATTAGCAAAAAAATTGTGGGGTTGAATTAGTTGAAATGTGAGACATTAGATACTAAAAAAATATTAGGGAAGGTGATTATATTGAGTGATACTGATACTGTATTGGGTATAGATGAAAATTTAGAGGCTGTACTTTGTTACATTGTGGCTTGGGTAACTGGAATTATTTTTTTAGTCTTAGAAAAAGAAAATAAGTTTGTTAGATTTCATGCTATGCAGTCTTTAGTAACATTTGTTGTATTATTTATAGCAGGGATGGTAGCCCCAATAATACCAATAATCGGAGGGATCATTTCGTTACTTATTTCACCTTTAGTAATTATCCTATGGTTATTTATGATGTATAAAGCCTATCAAGGTGAGATGTATAAACTCCCATACGTAGGAGATTTTTCAGAAGAACAAATTTTTGGGAAAGAGACTATGAGCTATTCTGAGACGGCAGGAAGCAGCGAAACATCTGAAACCAAGGATGATGATATTAATAAGCAATAATAGAGTAAAATAATATAACATATAAATTATTTCTCAACTAAATGTATTATAATAAACTTTATATAAAAATATTTGATGAAGAGAAAATGATGAAATAGTGATCCTATATATTTATTATCATAATCATTTTGTATCACATTAAAAAAATATATAACATAAAAATAATCCTGCTAAGAAAGTAGTTATTTCTAGCAGGATTATTATTAATTCAAATAGAAGATTATTATATTGTAACATCTTTTGCCTAATTGGATGAGATTAGTTACTTATAGGTTGTTTATTGATAAGCTTTTTTATAAACAAGATTTAACTCTTATTTTAGAGTTGTTGTAATTTCAAAATGTTGTGTATATATATTCTGAAGTTTTAAGAATTTCCTTTAATAATAAAGAACTATCAAATATTTTGTTATTTTTTATTATTTCTCTTCTAGCTCTATATTACAAAAACGTTTTGTTTATAGATAGGTGAAGAAGTAGTATCAAAATGAATATCTCACTATTATAGAAAGATAAAATTCAATTATAGCAGGATAACTTTACTTTGTTTAATTTTCAAAAGTAATCTGAATAATTATTTTTAAAATATTCAGAAATATAAGAAAAATTACTTTTTAAAAGAAGGAGTTTTAGAGGATACCTTTAATTTAGTAAGAGAGAGATAAATAAAAGAATTATTTTTTTGTGATGATTTAATTATAAGTAAAAATATAATCGATTTAGTGATTATATATTTTTTTATTAAAGACATTGTCGACTGTAGGCAACAATAAATTATTGACTACAAAAGAGTGTATCAAAAAGTGTATTTGCATCTTTTTTGGTCAATTTTTATAAAAAAAGGAGGATAATATTATGAATGGTATTATGGTGAAATTTACAAAAAGTGTATTTTTTTTATTGGTGTTAATATTAATTTTGTCAGTTGGTGTAGTAGTTTATAGTGCTGATGAAGATATTGTCAGGTCAAGAATGCGTTTAGGGGAAGACATTGAAAACTTGGACCCAGCTCATTTGGTAAGGGGATATGACATTGCTTTAGTGCTTTATAGTAATTTACTTAAGTATAAATCAGGTTCTTCAGAATTAGTTCCTGATGCAGCTGAAGAAGTAGATGTTAGTGAAGACGGAAAAGTAATAACTTTTAAATTAAAAGAAGGCATTCAATTTCATAAAGGTTATGGAGAAATGACTGCTGAAGATGTAAAATTCTCTTTTGAAAGGATTATAGATCCGGATCAAAATTCTGAATATGTTGCAGATTGGCAGACATTAGAAAGAGTAGAAGTAACGGGTAGATATACAGGGAAAATAATATTAAAGGATGCCTTAGCTTCATTACTTGTTACTACAATTCCTTTCACTCCTGGCAGTATTGTCAGCAAAAAAGCTTATGAAGAGATGGGTAATAAATTTGCGACAAATCCAATTGGTTCAGGACCTTATTATTTGGAGAAATGGGAGCCTGAACAAGTTTTAGTTTTAAAAAGATTCGAAGAATATTTTGATGAAAAACCCAACATCGACAAGATCGAATTGTATCCATTAGTAGATAAAAATATAAGTGAAATGAATTTTGATAAAGGAGATTTAGACGTTACAGAGATTTCTCTTGATTCGATTGATCGATATAAAGCAGAGTCTGATGTGGATGTCCATATTTTATCAGCGTTAAAATATGGATTTATAGGATTTAATCATAAATATCCGCCATTTGATAATATCAATGTTAGAAAAGCATTAAGATATGCTATTGATGTTGATATGATAATAGATGGTGCTTATAACGGAGTACCGGAAAGAGCAAATGCTATGATAGCTCCAGGGATACTTGGATATTGGGAGGATGCACCTCAATATAATGTAAACCTAGAAAAAGCCAGAAATTTATTAGATGAAGCTGGATATCCAGATGGTTTTGAAGTTGAGATGGTTACAACAAGTAATCCGTTATATATGAATATTTGTCAAATAGCAAAAGAAAATTTAAGAAAAATTGGAGTTGAAGTTAATATTAAAATTATTGAAACTTCAGCATGGTATGAATATGTAGGTAAAGAATCTCATCCAATTATGTTTTTTGAAACTTTTAGTCTAACTCTTGATCCTGGTTATTGGGTAGAATGGTTTACGACAGATCAGGTTGGTAAATGGAATTTTTTGAAATGGTCTAACAGTAGATATGATGAACTTGCTGATGAAGCAGCTATAATGATGGATTTAGAAAAACGAGAAGAGATGTATATTGAAATGCAAAAAATTATGGATGAAGAAGCAGCTATAATATGGTTGACTAATGGAGCTAAAGCTTATGTTAGTAATGAGAGGGTAAAACCAGTATTCTTAGGTCATTACAATCAATATCGTTATTGGGAAATTACTGATTAAATATAAAAATGTGGGAAGTCAAGTAATTTATAGACTTCCCACTTATTTCCATAAAAACACTATAAGAGAAAATGGCAGGATGTGAAATTATGACAAAAAAGAACAACTTTGATTTATTAGAAATATCAGGTAATCAATTTGATAGAGGCAAGGAATATGGAAAACTAAAAAAAGATTCAATAGAGATTTTGATTAAATATGTATATAAAACTTTTCTTAAAGACCAAACTTCTAAAGATAAATTATTAAAATATATAAAAAAACACCTTCCATATATTGAGGAATATTCTAAAGATATATATGAAGAGTTAAGAGGAATTGCTAAAGGATCAAACAAACTTCTTGAAGAAATTGTAATGATTCATATGCAAGAAGAAACATCAGGCTTTACTTCACACAACTGTACTACTTTTGCTAGTACTGGTAAAGCAACAATTAATGGAGAAACCTTTATTGGACAAACATGGGATATTTCCAAAAATTTATGTGAAAATGCTGGAGCATTTTTACTTAAAGAAAAAGTGGATAAGGGACCTGCAATTTTAGCATACACATATGCTGGGATGTTAGCAGGAGCTGGAATGAATTCAAAAGGGATATCACTTGTTTGGAATTCGGTCCCGCGTCTGAAAATAAATGTAGGGGTCCCAACTTATATTATTATTGCAGAAATTTTAAGGCAGGATAAAATAGGCGATGCACTTGCTGCTATTTTTAGTGCAAAAAGAGCTGGTTGTTTTAATTTTTTAATTGCAGACACTAGTGAAATATATAATATTGAAGTTACTCCTGATGATGTTCATATTTCATATTCAGATACTTTTTTAACACATACAAATCATTTTCTTTCAGATAAATTTAAAAACATGCAAGATATTGCAAAAGTTGCAAGTAAATATTCCGCTTCTACAATCATCAGGCAAAATAGAATAAATAAATTATTGAAAGAGAAATATGGAAATATAGATTTAGAGAAATGCAAAAATTTTATGTATGACCATGTCAATTATCCAGAATCAATATGTAGGCATCCAGATCCTAAAAAAGACAAAAAGAAACGAATTATAACATGTTCTTCCTTTGTTATGGTTCCTTTTAGAAAAGAAATGTGGATTTCTAATGGTCCAGCCTGTGAGAATGGCTTCCGAAAATATAATATTTGAAAAGGAGGGGTGGATGAATAATTAATGTTTAAATATATAACAAGAAGGCTAATAGTTACTTTGATTACGGTTTTAGGCGCTACTATTATATTATTTATAATAATCCAATTTTTACCTGGAGATCCAGCAACTGTTATTCTTGGACCAAGAGCTACTCCTGAAATAATAGAAGAAGTACGCGCTAAAATGTGGTTAGATAGGCCAGTGCATATCCAATTAGTAAGATTTTTGTACAATATAGTTCGTGGAGACTTAGGCACAGATGTATTAAACTATATGCCAGTTAGTACTTTAGTGTTTAATGCTTTACCATACACTATTGTTTTGGCTATCACTAGTATTTTGATCGCGAGTTTGGTAGGAATTCCATTGGGAACTTATGCGGCTGCTTATAAAAATTCTTTACCAGATAAAATAACAGGTCTTTTATCTATATCGATGATTGCAATTCCTTCTTTTCTAGCAGGGGTTTTGTTTTTGCTATTTTTCTCTGTATATCTTGATTGGTTTCCTGCAATGGGAGGGGGAAAAGAAGGTGATATTTTAAGTCAAATTTGGCATTTGATTTTACCAGCTTCTTCTTTAGCCTTGGGATGGATTGGTTACATAGCAAGAATAATGAGGGCATCTGTATTAGAAGAGATGACAGAAGACTATGTGAGAACAGCTCGTTCAAAAGGACTTACATTACGCAAGGTTATATTTAAGCATGTATTGCGTGGAGCTTTAATACCGGTGATAGCTGTGATAGGAGTTGGTTTTGGTAATCTTTTAGGTGGTGCAGTAATAACTGAAATCATTTTTCATAGACCTGGGCTGGGTACATTAATTTATAATGCTATTCAATCTAGAAATTATCCGATCGTACAGGGTGGTCTAATTATTGCGGTTTTATTATATAGTTTGGTTAATTTGTTAGCTGATCTTTCATATGGTTTTATTGATCCAAGGGTAAGGAGTGATTAAATATGAGCAAAAAATTAAATTTCTTATTTGAATTTATAGAAGCAATAAGGGAATCAAATATTAGAAGAGTTTTTTCTGAACCCCTAGGATTATTAGGATTTTTACTGATATTATTTTTAGTATTAATAGCATTATTTGCATCATCTATTGCTCCTTATTCACCAAGTGATATAGATATTGCAAACAGATTAGCTAAACCGTCTTCTGAGCATTTGTTCGGGACTGATAATTTGGGTAGAGATGTTTTTAGTAGGCTAGTTTTTGGATCAAGAATAGCACTGACTGTTCCTATTTTGACTATTTCTTTTGGAATCGTGTTAGCAATATTTTTTGGATTAATTGCCGGTTATAGTTCTGAGAGGGTAGGGAATATGTTCTTAGTTATGTTTGATATTATCAAATCCTTTCCAGCTTTACTTTTTGCAATGACAATTATTGCACTTACTGGTTCGAATTTATTTGTGCTGATTATAATAATTGGTATTACTCGCTTTCCAGCTTATGCAAGATTGATTAGAGCCCAGACATTACGTGTGAAAGGAAAAGAGTATGTTGTAGCAGCTAAAGCTATTGGAGCATCGGTTTTCAAAATAATGTACAAACATATTTTGCCTAATGTGATAGGTCCTATTTTCATTCAAGCTGCTATGGATATTCCTGTAGTTATTACTTTTGTAGCTGCTTTAAGTTTTTTAGGATTGGGAGTGCCACCTCCGACTCCTAGTTGGGGAACTATGATTAAAACTGGCTATTCATTTATCCGCATAGCTCCTTGGATGGTAATTTATGGTGGTATAGTCTTAATTTGGGCCACCTTAGGTTTTACATTATTTGGAGAAGCACTTCGGGACAATCTTGATCCGAGATTAAATAGGCAAAGATAAGCATAATGATTTTCTTTTTAATAAAAAATATATTTTTTAGCCTTAAATCTTGAAAAATATTTTGAAATAAGTGTTAAAAAATGAGAACTTAAAATATTTAAAGAAATACTGGTAAAAAAACAAGATCCTTCTTTAATTTAATAGATAACTTGACTAGGATGAATACTTCAATAAAATAATATCACAGGACCCAGTAATTTTTAGTTTAAAAAATTAGTTTTCTGAATGTGGGGGTTATATTAAATAAAAATCAAATGATAAATAATTAAAATCCAAAAATTTGTGGTGAAATAAAACAGTGCTGCAGGTTTTTTGGATTTTTCTTATATTTTTAAAACATAACTATATTTGTTTTCATCTTTTAGCCTATATATAAGTATAAGAACATAAATATATTAATTAATAACTAAATAAAGACATTTTAATATAACTGGCAATAAAAATATTCCATAATAAAGATTCAATTCTTGAATTTATAAAAACGGGAATACAGTTATCAAAATTCTATAATTTTTTTGGGCATTGAATTCTCAAGAATCTAAAGGAGCCAATAAATAAAAAAAATATAATTTATCCTAAATGTAAATTATTTATAAAACGAAAAATAATTGAAAATGATGATAAATAATAACCGGCTTTTTATTGGATAACGCGAGCCTTTTATGGTTTTAAAAATCCTGGGTATTTTTTATTAATTAGCTAAAAGACAAAAATAAATTAAATTCAAAAACTAAAAAAGGCTTTTAATTAAATATTTTAAAAAAGATATATTAAGAGTTAAAAATAAAAGAGGGAGATGAATTATTTAGATGAAAGCATATTAGGTTCTACTTATGGTATATTATCTGCAATTGGATTCGGTAATGTACCAATTTTAGCCTTGTTTGCATATGATGTTGGAATAAATGTAATTACTTTATTTTTTTACACTTCACATTAGCTTCAATTTTACTTTTTTTATATATCTTTTTTACAAAAAGAAGGATAAAATTATATAAAAAAAGATAATGAATATTTTCATTATGGTTGGAATGTTTTATTCTGTTTTTAGTTTTTGTTATTTTTCAGCAATAAGATATATCCCAGCTTCTTTGGCAGTTTTAATTTTTTACATATATCCATTTATTAGAGCTGTAATTGCTTCTTTTTTATATGAAACTAACTAAAAAAGTTATAGGAGCAATTTTAGTTTCTTTTATAGGTTTAATTTTTGTACTTGGTAAAACAAGTGGTGATATTGTTCCTATTGGCATCTTATTAGCCTTTGGAGCTGCTCTTTCTTATTCTATTTATACTTTATTTGGAGATCATATTTTAAAAGATATCCCTTTATTGATAACAATAGCTATGGTTTGTCTATTTGCTGTTCTCTCTTTTTTAACTGTTGGATTAGTGAGTAATAATGTACAATTTAATTTTACATTAAATTCTTTACTTTCAGTTATAGGTATTGCTGTAGTTTCAATGTTAGGATTTTTAGCCTTTTTTTAGGGCATAAAAATGACTAGCTTTACTTCCCTTTCAGTCTTAGTAGCTTTAAGCGTACGAGAAAGAAAAAAATAACATGAACTTATAATGAAAAAAATGTCATGAATGATTTAACGGTAAATTGAACCTTTTTTAAAAAATCTTTCCTTAATTAATTTTCTGAAAAATATAATTTTTTTAAATTTAAAAGAGGAGTTTTAAAAATAGTGTTTAATAAAAACAGTAGTGTATATTGTCGACAATAGACAAATATTACTGAACATATATAGACTTTTTTGGTGGTGATATATTAAATATTTAATCTTTTTGGGCATTAATGAAGAAATGTCTATCAACCTTAAGGAGGTATTTAAGTGGCTAAAAAGAAATCAATTTTAGATTTTTTTAAGATGAGAGAGAAAGATGACAAGGTTGCATGGATTACTGCTTATGATTTTCCAACTGCTCAGTTTGCTGAAAAAGCAG
>JAGXLU010000054.1 GCA_018334565.1 Halanaerobiales bacterium
CATGCCAAACAACGGGATCAATTACTTCATATTTAATCATTTTTTTAAAATGCTGTATCATCAGTGAATTTCTGTATAGTGTTCCATCTATATCTAGAAATGCTCCAATGTTCATAAAGTTTCCTCCTTTATCCTTTTAAAACAGCTAGTGGTTTTAATCTAACTACAGGGTAAGCTAGTTTTGTTTCTATCATTGATTCTATCACATCATCAATATTTTTATATACAAGAGGAGATTCATCCAATAAGCTATCATTAGAAGAAGAGAGAACCTTTACTGATTTTAATGCCTGTTTATGTTGATGATTGGTAATATTTCTTTTGGCCTCTCTTCTACCCATTACCCGACCTGCGCCGTGAGCAATAGATGTTAATGAATCCTTGTTTGATTGAGAATTAGCAGATTTAATCACATAACTTGCTGTACCCATTGATCCGGGTAGAAGTGCATATGAGTTATAATCTAATCTTGTTGCACCTTTTCTATGAATTAGATATTTATCCTGTTTTCTATCAATCTTATGTTCTTCAAATCTTGCAATATTGTGTGTTAAGTCATAAAATAAATTTAAGACATGATTAGGATAAAGAGACTTAAAAATTTTTCTTACTTCTTGAGTTAAAACTTGCCTATTCGAATAAGCAAAGTTGGCAGCACAGGCCATTGCAGAGAGATAATCCTGTGCATTTTTTGTATTAAGTGGTAAATAAGCTAAATTTTTAACGGGAAAATCGAAGGATGACTTTTTACTCATTGCAACTGCTTTGTTTATATAATCTTTGGCAACTTGGTGCCCAAAGCCTCTCGAACCGGTATGGATCATTATTGTGACTTGACCTTCTTTAAAGTCAGGATTGCTGTCAAACACTTGCTCAACATACTGAAGTTCAACAAAATGGTTGCCTGAACCCAGGCTACCAACCTGTGTAATACCTCTTTTCATAGCTTTATTAGATATACAAGCAAAGTTTGCCTTCGGAAATACTCCACCATCTTCAATATTTTGAATATCGTCTATATTGCCATAGCTAAATTCATCAATTAAATATGGCACACCCTGTTCAACTATATTTTTAAATTGACTTTTAGTTAAATCTAGATTGGAGTTTACTCCAACACCGGCAGGTATATTATTTTTAAATTTTTGTAATATGGTTTCTATTTGGTTTAAAATATTATTCTTTTTTAAATTGGACGTTAATAGCCTAACACCACAGTTGATATCAAAACCGACAGCTCCAGGAGATACAACTCCTTCTTTCATATTAACTGCCAGAACACCACCTATTGGTAATCCATAACCAATATGAATATCGGGTAGACCAATTACCTTTACAGCACCTGGTAATTTACTTGCATTAAATAATTGTTGTATTGAGTCATCTTCAATTTTCTCATATATTTGCTGATTGGCAAAAAGTAACACATCACAATTTCTTTCTTTTTCTTTGTTAAACTTATAGTAAAACATATCTATCACCATTTTTATTGTATCAGATTTTTAATTAATTGTTAATGGAGGAATACAAATGGGTTTTTTAAATATATTATGGAAGAAAATTTCTTATGACCGCCATCTTAAATATAGTGAAGAACATATTAGTAAAATTCAGCGGCTTAAATTGATTAATCTTATCAAATACAGCTATCAAAATAGCCAGTTTTACAGGGAATTACTTCAAGATGCAGATATATATTTTGAAAACATAAAAGATTTAAAACTCGAAGATCTTCCTCAAACAAACAAAAAGATGATAATGGACAACTTCAATCAATTAGTGACCAATAATGAAATTGATATAAATTCTGTCACAGAATTTATAGAAAAAAATCCTGATCCTAATTCTTTATATAAGGATAAATATTATATTATTCATACTTCTGGCACTACAGGTGAAATCGGTTATTATATTTATAGTAAAGATAATTGGGAACTCCTTAAGGCGGTGGGGGCCAGTCGACTATTTGATCACTTTGGTCTAAAGAGAAAAAAATATTGTTATGTTGGTGCAGTTGATGGACATTATGCAGGGGTAAGTTTCTTTTTGAGTCCAATCAATAAATTTGAACAACATTTTTATAAAGATTTTTTGTTAGTTGATGTAAATTATCCACTCAAAAATTATTTTGATAAATTGAATGAGTTACAACCTGATGTTATAAGCGGGTATCCTTCTGTCATCAAGATGTTATTAGACTATCAACAAAAGGGCAATTTAGATATTAAACCACAAACAATTCTATGTGGAGGTGAACCCTTAACAGCCCAAACAGCTTCTGTTATAGAAGAATATTGGGGACAAATCCCTTATAATTTTTATGGGACTTCTGAGTCTTTATTGATGGGAATTGGTTGTGGTCAAAAGGGAATGTATTTATTTGATGATTTGAATATAATTGAGATTAAGGAAGATCATATTTTGCTTACTAACCTCTATAATTATACCGAGCCACTTATAAGATATAAGATTGATGATTTGACTATAAAAATAGATAAAGAAAATAAAAAATGGCCCTTTACTTATGTACAACCGGTTTCCGGTAGAGAAGAGGATTTACTTTGGTTAAGAAATAAAAACGGAGAACTCGACTTTATCCATCCAATTGTGTTTGTTGAACTGCACATTAAAGGTCTAAAACAATTTCAGGTTATAAGAACAGATGATAAAAATATCAGATTTAAGGCTGTCAAGAAAAAGAACATAGAGGATTCTGTTTTAAAAGTAAGAATAGAAAAAAGAATAGATGAATTATTGAATAAAAAAAAGATGAGTAATGTAGACTTAATGGTTGATATGGTAAAGGAAATAAATATGGATTCTAATAGTTCAAAGTTCAAATTGATCAAAACATAGAGCTACAAAGCAAAAGGTCACACTAACAAAATGAACGATCTAATAATAAAATTAACTACTTTTTATAAACAACATTAATATACTCGAAGATGAACTAATTTTTCCTCTTATCCTTGACAGGTGATTAAATATATGCTAATATTATATAAAATATTATAATCTAAAGAGAAAAATCTGTGAACAAGACGAGTAACTATTTTATTTTAATTACAGAGAATCGGTGGAGCTGAGAAGCCGGTATTAAAAAAGTAGTGAATGGACTTGGGAGATGCAGGGTGAAATTTTCTTTTCAAGAAAAGAGTATTCCAGGCCGGATGCTTACCGTTATAAATAAAGAAGGAACTCAAATTTTGGTTTCCTTAAGAGTGAATCATTTTAATTGATTAAAATGGGTGGTATCACGGAATTTAAATCTTTCGTCCCTGATGGGGTGAAGGATTTTTTTAATTTTAAAAAGTATATTGAGTAGTGAGGATGATTATGAGAATGAAGAATATTAATAATTATTACTTAAACATGGATACCTGGTGGCGTTTCTCCCTTTCTAAGATAGATGGTGAAAGTAGTTAGTTTAGTATTTAAAAAATAAAAGGGAGATGAATTTAATGAAAACTAAAGATATTGTACAGGCTTCTTTGTTGGTAGCGATTGGTTTTATATTACATGCGGTGTTTCCACCTTTATTATTGGGAATGAAGCCGGATTTTTCACTGGCGATGATGTTCATAGTATTAATTATTAAGAGGGATTTTAAATTAGGATTTTTAGTTGCTTTGGCAACAGGAATATTTACAGCCTTAACAACTGGGTTTCCAGGAGGACAGGTAGCAAATATTGTTGATAAGATGTTAACCTTTTTCATTGTATTTGCTATATTGGGCCCAGTTATGAGTAAATTCAGTAATAAAATAGGTGTGGCTATAATAACATTAATAGGAACTTTAATCAGTGGTGCGGTATTTTTAGGGACAGCTGCTTTACTTTTCGGCCTTCCAGGTCCTTTTACAGCTTTATTTTATACAATAGTAATTCCAGCCAGTATTATTAATGCAATTACCGGGGTTATTATATTTTCTTCCATAAAAATTGGTTCAAGTGTTACGGAAAACTATATTTAAAAATAATTACTAGAAATAAAATGGTGTTTAAGCAGTAAACATCTTGGCAAATCTGATAATGAAATTTTGGTTATAAGTTTTGTGGGCAAGCAGCTACGATGTCAAAAGTAAGGATGGGTTAAATACCCATCCTTTTTTAAAGGATTACAAATATATTTATAGAATAATAAGATGTATAACGAATAATTTGTTTTTTCATTAATAGGAGGTTTTTAGCATGCGGGATGTACTTAAATTAGACAAAAAAGAACAGTTGGAATTAATAGGGGATCCTTTGGTACAGGATATCATAGATATCATTAATTTTGATATTGTTAGTAGAGAGACCATAATTAACGGACTAGATGGGAATGCTAAATTGATTGATGATTATCTTGACAGATTAATAAAATATGATATCTTAACCGAGGTTGAATCAGAAGATTCTCAAGAAAAAAAGATAAGGTTGACAGCAAAATCTATTAAAGGCAAGGAGATAATTTTTAAATATCTAAAGGAGAATGACTTAGGTTGGCTTAATGGTTATATAAATCATCTAGAAAATCGCATAGTCGATTTCTACAAATTTTTAGGAAATTTAGATGATCCTAAAGAAAAACTTGAAAAATTTAATTACACTTCAGATTTATTAACTTCATCTAGCAAAGTATATTTAACCAGTCAAGAAGCAGAGGAATTCGTTGAAACGATTTCTCATTATCTGTCAAAAGATTGGGAAGAGAGACAACAACAATACGACCATGACAGTGAATATAATTTATATGAATTTTATGGTTATCTCTTTCCTGATTTGAAAAAATTTAAAGAAAAAATAGAAAATTATGATTAATTCTAAGAAAAGGCAGTTTAGACTGTCTTTTGCTTTTTTATAAGGTGGTGGTGATTTGAGATATTATAAGTATTCTGAACATTTAAAAAATAAATATGGGGTTAAAACATATAAAATTCCAGTCAATATAAAAGTTAGCTGTCCTAACCGGGATGGAAACTTGGGCAGGGGGGGCTGTTACTTTTGTGGAGAATCAGGTGCGGTTTTTGAAAGTAATGATTATGAACAGGATGTTATAACTCAGATAGAATCTCTAAAAGAAAATATATCTAATAAGTATAACGCAGAAAAATTTATTGCATATTTCCAAAACTTTAGTAATACATATTTACCACTTGATATTTTAAAACAACATTTGCAAAAAGCCGCTTCTGTCAAAGATGTTGTAGAAGTTTGTTTTTCTACCAGACCAGATTGTATCAATGAATATTATATAGAAGAACTAACTAATTTGATTGAAAGAAAAAATTTGGATATTAATTTAACCTTAGAACTTGGCTTGCAGACGGTAAATTATCATACTTTAAACAAAGTGAATCGCGGGCATAGCCTGGCTGAGTTTATAGATGCAGTTTTAACAGCTCATAAATTTGAGATAGATACTGGAGTTCATTTAATTTTGAATCTGCCGGGAGATGAGAAACAAGATGTTATTGAAAATGCAAAAGTATTGTCAGCTTTAAAAGTTGATAATGTGAAGTTACATGCTTTATATATAAGAGAGAATACTCAATTTGCTGAAATGTATCAAAAGGGACAAATAAAAATATGTAGTAAAGAAGATTATATAAAAAGGGTTTTAACATTTTTAAAATATCTCTCACCTGAGATTGCTGTTCAGAGATTATTAGGTAGAGCGCCTGAAGATAAGACTCTTTTTGTTAACTGGGGTAAGCACTGGGCTCAAATACATCAGATGATCTTAAATAGAATGAATCGTATTGATTTTCAGCAGGGTTCCGGTTATAATTATCTGGATGGTAAGGCATTAAAAAAGTTTTTATAACTAAGTTAAATTTGAAAAATGTCAATTTAATAGTTAAAATGATATAAGAACATATAAGATGGAGGTTATAAAAATGGATATAGAAAAGATTGTCCAGCAAACCAAGAACTCATTGGAAGAATTATTGAAAATAACGAATCTACTTAAAGGAAGCATATTCATATTAGGAGGTAGTACCAGTGAAATTACTGGTAATAAAATAGGCACTGCGACCAATCTAGAAATAGGTGAAGCCATTATACAAGCTATACTCCCTATAATAAAAAAGAATGAGCTATATCTGGCTGTTCAGTGCTGTGAACATTTAAATAGGGCATTAATAGTAGAAAAAGAATGTGCTGGAAAATATAATTGGGAAGTAGTCAATGCTGTACCTCATAAAAGTGCCGGCGGTTCTTTAGCAACTGCTGCATATCAACATTTTGATAATCCAGTATCGATAGAAAAGATCAAGGCACATGCTGGAATGGATATTGGAGACACCTTTATAGGTATGCACTTAAAACATGTAGCCATACCGGTTAGAATAGATATAAATAAAATAGGTGAAGCCCATTTGACATTAGCCAGAACTCGTCCCAAATTAATTGGGGGAGAAAGGGCAAAATATACTGAACACAGCAAGCACCTTAATTAAGAAGAATTATAAAAATCAAGAGATTTGAGGAATGATGTTATGAGTAATATAAAAATAGTTGTAGATAGTGCCTGTGACATGCCGCGAAAATATTTGGAGAATAATAATGTGAAGATATTACCCTTCAGAATAATTGTTGATCAAACAACATATCTTGATGGGGTGGATATCAACAATAAACAACTTATTAATTTTATAGAAGAAAAACGTCATATTACCACTTCACAGGTTAGGGTAATAGATTTTGAAAACATCTTCAAAGAATGTGCCAAAGAAAAGCTGAAATGCATATATCTAGCTTTTTCCTCCAAAATGTCAGGTGCCTATCAATCCGCAAAAATTGTGGCTGATAATACAAAAGAAATATATCCTAATTTTGAGATTGAAATATTAGATACACAGTGTGGGTCAACTGCAATCGGACTTTTAGTACAAAAGGCCATTCAATTTGAGAATGATAATTTGTCGTTTCAGGAAATAGTTAAAAATTTGAGAAATATTTCTGAAAAAATAGAACATATTTTTACTTTAAATGATTTAGAGAGTTTAAAAACAGGTGGAAGAATCAATAAAACAACTGCCTTTGTTGGTAACCTATTCAATATAAAACCCATTTTAGAGGTGAAAAAAGGCAAAATACAGTTTTTTAAAAAAGTTCGCGGTTACAATAAGGCTTATGATAAAATAATAAAAATTATGGAAGAGAGAGGTTCTAACCTTAAAAATCAATTAATTGGTATTAGTTATTCTGGTAAGATGGAATATGCACTTAAGTTAAAAGATATGATTATGGAACGCTTTGGTACAACTGATTTTATGATTAACATGATCAGTAATGTTCTGACAGTTCATCTAGGTAAGGATGGAGTGGGAGTATTTTTCATAAATGATTAATAAAGAGGAATTATTATGGGTAAAAAGGTATATCTAAGGCTATTTGGAGAATTAAACCATTTTTTTAAATCAAAAAATAAGAAAGTAAGGGAAATAAGTTTTAAAAACAGGCAGACCATCAAGGATATTTTAGAGGGGGAAGGTATTCCCCATACCGAGGTTTACTTATTAATAAAAGAGAATTTTGTTATAGATTTTAATTATCTGGTATCTGATGGAGATCAGATAAGTGCATATCCTGTTTTTAGAAAGTTAGATATCGAATCTTCACAGCAAACAATCAGAAAAAAATATCCCTATCAACCAAAATTCATTGCAGATGCACACCTGGGTAAATTGGTTAACTACCTGAGGATTTTGGGTTTTGATACTCTTTATTATAATGATTATGGGGATAAATATTTAGCTGAAAAATCAAGCCAGGAAAATAGAATGCTATTAACAAGAGATCATGGACTGTTAATGCGTAAGGTTGTTAAATATGGATATTTTATTCGTGCTGACAAACCTCATCAGCAGTTGAAAGAAGTCATATTTAGATATAAGTTATTAAAGTATATAAAAAAATCAAGCCGTTGTCCTAAGTGTAATCATCTTTTAAAAAGGGTTGAAAAAAAGGATATTATAGATCTTTTAGAACCAAAAACAAAAAAATATTACAATAAATTTTATATTTGTCCAAACTGCAGGCAAATTTACTGGAAGGGTTCTCATCTTGATAAAATCAACAATTTAATAAAAGAAATTAAGGGTGAATACAAAAATGGCCTATAAACACAGAAAATATCCGGAGTGGTCCTGGTCTCTTTCGAGGGATAGATTATTTCAAACCTGTTTACGTAAATATTATTATCAGTATTATAAGAGTCATAATGGTTGGGAATGGGATGCACCGGAGGAAAAGAAAAAGACATATAGATTAAAAAAATTGGAATCTTTAGATTCAGTTTTGGGTAGTTCAGTCCACCATCTTTTACACAGAATAATAGATGAAGGCCTTTCACTCAGTAGAACAAACTTAGATAAAAATATTAAAAAAAATCTTAATGACGCTGTTTTAGAATCCAAAAATAAATCTGCCTGGGAAATGAGCCCAACAAAACACACTATGCTAAAAGATATTTATTATGATGGCCAGCTTAGTTTAAGCAAAATAGATTTTATTAAATACAAAAAGGATAAAATCATAAACTACCTGCTTAATACAGATATTATAGAAAATATTAAAAATTCTTTTTATGTTAAATCCTTTGATATAAATACATTTGAAAGTTTTGATTATAAAGGAACAAAGGTTTATGCAATCCCTGATTTAATATTTAAGAAGGGAAAAAATAAAAAGCCTCATATTATCGACTGGAAAACAGGTCAAGAAAAAAATAGCAACTTAAACCAATTAAAGTTATATGTTTATTACTATTATCAAAATAATGAGTATACTGGTGAAACAGAAACTTCTTTTATCTATTTATATGAACAGAAATGCAAAAAACAACTATTTAATTATAAGATTGTACCTGAGGTTGAAAATGCAATAGAAGATAGTCTCAAAAATATGAAAAAATATTTAAAAGATGAAAAATGGAATATCCCCCTGCGAGAAGAAGAGTTTACAAGAAGAAAAAATGATAAAGTATGCAGTTATTGTAAGTATAGAAAAATCTGTGAAAGAGATTAAGATATAGTCAGGTATTTATTTTTAGATTATAAGAAGCTTTCTCGCAGATATGAGGTGGAAAATTGGATTTATATCTGGATAAAATACATAATAATAAAATAATGGAAGCGATAGCTGAGTTTAACTTAATTAATCCGGAAGAAAATATATTAGTTGCTTTATCAGGCGGGAAGGATAGTGCCTTTTTACTTTATGCCTTAAAAATTTTAAGCAAGCATACTACCTTAAATTTTACAGTAGATGCTATTACGGTCGATCTTGGTTTTAAATCCAGTAATCATTTGTCTTATTTACAATACTTATCTGAACAATTAGAAGTTAATCTTAAAGTTATAGAAACAGATATTTATAAATATATTTTAAACAAAGAGGAGAATAATCCTTGTGCAAAATGTGCACATTTTAAAAAAGGTGCTCTAGTTAATTATATGAGAAATAATGGTTATAAAAAATTAGCTTTTGGTCATCATTACGATGATGCAATAGAAACTTTTTTGATTAGTATTTTATATTCGGGTCAACTTAAGACCTTACAACCTAAAAGATATTTAAGTAGAAATGAGGTTTTTATTATAAGGCCTTTAATATATTTAAGAGAAAAGCGAATTGCATCTGCAAAAAATAGAATAGAATTTAATGATTCAATTAATAAATGTCCTTATGAAGACAAGGGTAAAAGGCAGGAGATTAAAGGATTGCTGAAAGAAGTTGAATATAATAAACAAATTTTTTATAATATAGCATCTGCCATGAGAGAAGATTCTATAAGAGAGATGTGGCCCACCAAGCCGGCTGGAAGTGAATTATTAAAAATAATAAATAATTTATGGAAAAGTAATTAAAAAATTTATAAAAAGTACTTAATTTCTGATCTTGTTTTTAGATGACATTTGATATAGTTAATTAAGTTAAATAATTGATATTATATATAAATGCAAAAAGTCTGTTTTTTAAATATATAATTTCATATGGGGTGATGAAATGGACGTAAAAAAAGAATACATGAAGCTTTTTTCTCGCAATTTATTTTTGAACAAAGAGAAAAGCAAAAAGATTAAAAAAAGAGTCAGCCGAAAGGTTGATCAAGTTTTGAGCAGATATGAAGATGACAGGGTTGCTTTTAATGAGGAGTTAGAACCTGCTATATACAGGGCCCTGAGATTGACCGAAGAAAATGCTGAATATATAGAAGATATGGGAATAATAAATGTAATTCAATTTTCGGCTAAGGTCCCTCATTTGAATTTGAAAACCCAGATGAAGATCGGCAACTTACCCCTTATCCATATAACCAGTGGTCTTGATCCCAAATTGGGCGATTATAATGTAGCTAAGGGAGTTGTTGCTATTGGTAAAAAAGCCAAAGGGATAATAGCTTTGGGTAAGTCAGCCTATGGTTTAATAGCAATTGGTGTTTTTAGTATTGGTATTTTGTCTTTTGGAGGGTTATCTATTGGATTATTTAGTGCTGCTGTTATTGCACTTTCTATCTTATTATCAATTGGAGTCGTCAGTATTTCTGCGATTGCCTCATTAGGAATATTTGCATTTTCTACCCTGGCTGCATCTGGTCAAGTTGCTGTGGGTTATTTCTTTAAAACTGCAGATAAAATTAGTGAAAATATACCTGCCTGGTTTGCGATGTTATCTGATAATATCGGATCGGTTGTATTAATTTTTGAGTTAATAGTTTTAGCTGTTATATTAATTATTTATTATTTTGATTATATATCCCGGTATAATTATCGGAAATAATATTTTTACTTCTATTTCCATTTTTTTCTATTAATTCTTGATACTTCTAATTATATAATAAATAATTAATATAGAGTTGATATACAAGTCGAAAGCACACAATCTACTTTCAAATGAATGATTGAATTAATTGGCATCAATACTATAATCAAATGTAGGTG
>JAGXLU010000015.1 GCA_018334565.1 Halanaerobiales bacterium
CTCCTTTAATAATTCAAAAGAATATCAACACCTCCAATATTATTCATCTATTTATATAATTTCATTATTGATGGCAGATATCCTTCTTTAAGTATAAATATTGCATAATTAAATATTTGTTGTTATAATAATGACAATTTAATATTAATTCAGAGGTGAAAATAAAAGAATGGAAAATATATACCGAACCAAATATTTAATATTAACAGGCCTTTTTGCAGCATTAACTTCCATAGGTGCCTATATATATATACCACTACCGATCAGTCCTGTGCCAATTACCATACAAAACTTCTTTGTTTTTACAGCAGGTAGTGTCCTGGGTAAAAAATACGGTTTTTTATCCCAGATAATTTATTTACTAATTGGGGCAATCGGCTTGCCTGTATTTGCAGGTGGTACAGGTGGAATAGGTATTTTATTTGGTCCTACAGGTGGTTACATTTTTGGATTTCTGATAGCAGCTTATATTGCTGGTCTTGGTGAAAATAAATTTTTAATAAAACTGCTATATATGTTACTCGGATTAACCGCTATATATGTCTTAGGTATTACGGGTTTGATCTTAATTACAAAAGTTAATTTGATCAATGCTTTAACAATAGGGGTTTTGCCTTTTATAATTGGAGATCTCCTAAAAGTACTTTTAAGTGCTTCTCTTTCAGTTAAATTAATTAATTATGTTCAACATTAATATTACCTGCAGATGTTGAAATCTTAATATCAATTCTATGTTGAACCTCACCATAATTTTTTGATTGATAAATATTTTTATAAAGTTTAATTAAGCCTGTTTCTTCAAAATTATTGTTATTGATAACAGAATTGGCCTCAATACGTAGAGCGGTTTGTGAGGGAATACTTAATTTAATATTACCTGCACCTGCATTTATTATTGTTTTATTATCTCTATCTGGATATTTTATATCTAATTGCCCTAAACCAGCATCTATTTGTAAATTATTAACCTGTAATTCTTTTAAATCTAAAATAAGGTCTCCAGCTCCGGCTTTGAGATTGAGATTAATGGGAACCCTGCCGCTCAAACCCACTCTCCAAATTTCAGAATTTAGACCAATATTAATTTTTTTGGACTGCTCTATTTTTAATTCTGCTTTATTATTAAACATTTTATAATAGATGTTAGGTTGTGCATTTCTATAATCTAAATCAAGATCATATAAATTATCATTATCTCTTACTCTATCAATATGTAATCTGTTTGCACCATAAATTAGTTCAATATCAAAATTTGTTATTTCATTATCATATTCTTTATCTTCCTGATATACACCCGCCCGTTCGCCATTATTTGAATCCATGATAAATATATCGGTATTAAAACGTCTCATAACAGCCTCCGGCATAAATATTGCTCCCACAAAAATAACCAGGACCAAGATCGGTATTATCCACCACAGTTTTGACTTTTTCAAAATGATATTTAAACCAATAATAATTAATATTAATGGCCAAAACTTGATGATAAAATACCATATTCTAAAAGTCGCAATACCCAACGTGTTCAACAAAAATATCAAACCTACTACAACTAAGATTAACCCAAAAATATAGGCAGATCTATTTTTATTTTCACTCATTTATTTTTTAGCCTCCCTATATATTAAGATTGAACCCAGTACTATTAATATTATAGGCCAAAATCTACGCCAATAAAACCCCGGTATCCAATTGTCGACTATGAAAAACAAACCCAAAGCAATTAAAATTAAACCTAGGATGTTTTTTCTCTGTTCTTTACTTTTTTTTTCCCCTTTAGACGATGCTTCTTTAGATTTAAACTCTCCCTCTTCATCTTCCTCATCAAAGTCTACATCATAGACTTCATCCTGACCTTGATGATCATCTTTAGTTCTTTCAGGAATAATTATCCAGGCAATTATATAACCAATTATTCCTGCTCCTTCAACAAAAGCAAGGAGTACAAATGCTAGTCTTACAAGAGTAGGGTCAACGGCAAAATATTCTGCTATACCACCACATACACCACCAATTATCTGGTCTTTTTTAGAACGATATAATTTTTTTGTCATAATTTTCCTCCTTTACTAATTTTACGCAAAAAATCTGTATTCCTATTTTTCCAATTTGCAGCTATTACCCAGGATGAATATGCACTAAAACCTCCTTAACTTCTTTAAGCTTTTCCAAAAGCCTATCCCTAACATTTTTGGAAATATCATGGCCCTCTTTTACAGTCAAATTAGAATCAACAATAATTCTTAAATCTATGTACAAGTCAACACCACTAAAATGAGCTCTAAATTCTTTGATTGCCTTGACTCCTTTTGTATTAATAACAACTTCTTTAATGTTATCACTTTTCTCTTTACTGGGGGCTTTCACCATCAAAGAATTTATAGCTTCTACTATTATACCCCATCCTACTCTAATGATTAAAACGGCTACGATCAGACCGGCAATTGGGTCTAAGATTGGATATCCCATATTTGCACCTAATATGCCTGCTGCAGCTGCTATAGAAGATATTGCATCACTTCTATGGTGCCAGGCATCTGCAATTAAGGCTTGATTATTCGTTTTTGCTCCAACTTGATAAGTGTAACGAAACATTGATTCCTTAACAACAATAGAAATAACAGCTGCCCAAAATCCATATATTCCCGGTACATTAAACTCTTGTTTTATAATATCTAAAACAATATTATATCCCAGAACAAAACCTGTCATCAGTAGCAATATTCCCAATATTTTTGCTGCAATTGATTCAGCCTGACCGTGTCCATAATGATGTTCGCGGTCAGGGGGTTTATTAGAAACAAATATCGCTATTAATACAGCAAAAGTGGATACAGTATCTGAAACTGAATGAAAGCCATCCGCTATTAAAGCAGAACTGCTTACTAAAATACCAACTACGATCTTTAAAATCGCCAGAAATATATTACCAACTATTGTTATATATGAAATTTTTTTACCTTCATTAAACCTATCCATAATAATCAACCCTAAATATTAAAGGATTATGCAAATAAATCTTGAATATAGTTAAGCAATGAATATATAAATGAATTAGGTGATATATTTGTCAATAACTACTATTATTATTTTATGTATGGTTGGCTTCGCTGCATCTTTTATCGATTCCATCGCAGGAGGTGGGGGTATTTTAACCGTACCAGCTCTGATGGCTGCTGGACTACCACCACATCTAACTTTAGGAACTAATAAGTTTTCTGCAACTAATGCTTCTTTTACAAGTACTCTAACTTTTATAAACTCTAAAAAAATACATTTCCCTTTGATAAAATATATGCTTCCTTTTAGCTTTCTAGGAGCAGCCCTGGGTGTTACTGCTGTTTTACAAATAAATGAAAAGTATCTTAATATAATTATTCTGATACTACTAATTATTGTTGCTCTTAATACTCTCTTGAGCAAAAATATCGGCTCAACTAACAACTTTCAGGGAGTTAATACCAAAATTATAGTTATGGGCAGCATAATTGGCTTTACTATTGGCTTTTATGACGGTTTTTTTGGGCCCGGTACCGGTTCAATATTATTATATGCCTTTATCCGGTTTTTTGAATTTGATTTTACAATGGGTACCGCTAATGCCAGAATTTTAAATTTCACCAGTAATATTACTTCCTTGGTTCTTTTTGCTTACCATGGTAGAATAGTTTATTCAATAGGTATCCCTATGGCCATATCAATGATTTTAGGGGCATTTTTGGGAACAAAAATGGCTATAAAACACGGTAGCAAAATAATAAAACCTATCTTTGTGTCTATGTCTTTGGCAATTGTGGTCAAGTTAATTATAGATACCATCTAGCTATTCGAAGTATAAATCTTCTTCTGCCTCAGTGAATTGAGTTTTATATAACCTGTTATATAATCCACCTTCTTTATCAATTAGTTGTTCATGTGTGCCTTTCTCTACAATGCCTTTTTCAGTTAAAACGACTATTTTATCAGCATTTTTAACCGTTGATAATCTATGCGCAATTACTAAAGTGGTCCTATCTTTTGATAATCTATCCAGGGAAGCCTGTATAATTTTTTCACTTTCATTATCTAAAGAAGAAGTCGCTTCATCTAGAATTAAAATTGGAGGGTTCTTTAAAAAAGATCTAGCAATAGATATTCTCTGTTTTTGTCCTCCTGATAGCTTTACACCTCTTTCTCCAATTTTAGTATTATATCCATCACTTAAGTTCAAGACAAACTGATGAGCATTTGCTTTGATAGCAGCATCTCTTATTTCTTCTTTTGTAGCATTAGGGTTGCCATATGAAATATTATCTTTTATATCTCCATTAAACAAAAATACATCCTGTTGCACAATACCAATGTTTTTTCTTAAAGAATCTAATTTAATATCCTGGATATTTATTCCATCTATAGTTATTTCTCCATCATCTAGTTCATAAAACCTCGGCAACAGATTACAAAGTGTGGATTTGCCAACTCCAGATGGACCCACAAATGCAACTGTTTCTCCCGACTGTATGTCTACATTGATATTTTTTAAAATCTTAGTATGGTTATCATAACCGAAAGTAGCATTATTATATTTTATGCTGCCTTTTACATTTCTTAAGGCTCTCGCATTTTCTCTGTCTGTTATTTCAGGTCTAACATCGAGTAGTTCTAAAAATCTATTAAACCCAGCCATACCTCTTTGAAATTGTTCATTAAAATTAATCAGCCTTCTGATAGGATTCATGAACATATTTACATAAAAGATAAAAGCAACTAACTCCCCTGTTGTTAAGGCATCATTAAAGATAAAATAAGCACCTGCTGAAAGTGTAAATAAATTTATTAAATTAGCAAAAAAATTCATCCCGGAATGAAAAGATGCCATATTCTTCATGGCCGTTTCTCGCGACTGTCTAAACTGTTGATTGCCAACATCAAATTTATTTTCTTCTAGACTTTCATTGGTAAAAGACTTTACAACTCTAATTCCACTTAAGCTGTCCTCCACAATGGAATTAACCTCAGCTATTTTTTCTCGAATATCTTTAAATGACAAATACATTTTTTCTCCCAAAACCATAGAAAAATAAAACATAATCGGTAACATAGCAAATGTGAATAAAGCTAACTGCCATTTCATAAATAATAATATTAAAAAGGACCCCAAGAGCATAACAGTTGAAATAAAAATATCTTCAGGGCCATGGTGGGCAAGCTCTGATATATTATTTAAATCATTAACAATCCTGGACATAAGATATCCTACTTTTGTATTATCATAAAATTTAAAAGATAGTTTTTGTAGATGGTTAAAGAGCTCTTTTCTCATATCTGTTTCCATTCTTATACCAACTACATGACCCCAATAATGCACAATAAACTGGAAAATTAACCTTAAACCATATAAAATAAATAATAAGATCAGCATTCTGATAATTAATTCGGCATTTTTATTGGGAAAATGTTGATCCAGCAATCGCTGGACAATAAGTGGAAACATCAAATCAATACCAGACATTAATAAAGCACTTACCATATCCAATAAAAACAATTTCCAGTGGTTTATATAATACTTAGAAAATTTCTTGATCATTATACGAACAACCTCCATTACTACTACTGCTCATATTCTATCATATTTTTTGTTTATCTGCAATATTTTTTTATCAATATTTTTAATATAAATATAAATTATTTTAATTATTTTATGTATTATTATAAATTTATTTATTATATATTTTAATTTTTTAATAATGGAGTTGAATAAATTTAAATCTTTATCTTTTGAGGTTTCACCCGATATATATAATATTTTTTTGGGGGGGACAAAGCTAAAAACTAATTTGAATAGAAGTATGGAAGAAAATAATATTAAAGAAAGTCTGTACAGGTTTATCCTGATGATAAATTTACTATTAAATATGAACATGGAAAAACAGAGATATGTTATTTCCTTAGCTCTTCACCCAGGGGCAAATTATATATTGGACTTTAAAGATATATATAATAAAGAAAATTTTAAAAAAGTCATTAAGGAAGGCAATTTGGAGTATTATCTGAATGAAATAAAAGTAAATGAAGGAGATTTTTTTGTTCCTCCTGGTACATTTTATGCTATCGGTGGCGATTTAATTATAATAGAAATACAGCAAAACTCAAATATTGCCTATAGATTATATGATTGGTACAGAGTAGATCATAAGGAAAATAAAAGAAAATTACACCTCAAGAAGAGTCTTGCAGCCACTAAATTTAAAGATAGTAACAAAGTTAAAAATAGTAAAATTACTGACCAGTACAAAAAAGAAATCCTGTGTATTTCTGAATATTTTGTAACTGAAAAAAATAAGTAAAAAAATAGTATTAACATCAATAATGATAAGTTTGATATACTTATGTGTATCAACAAAAATTATACTATCTATTATGATGATAATAAAACCAGAAAGATAAAATCAGGAGAATCTCTTTTGATATCAGCTGCTTTGAAAAATACTATTTTGAATAGAGAAATGAAATTGCTTTATATTTTTACTGCGGATAATATAAAAATCTTTGATTTAATATTTTATCTTTACATGCAAAAATAACAGATGCTTATCTTTTATTTTGGCTGAACTTTAATCTTAATCCAACAGCAACTAAATTTATCAGCAAAACTAATAAGAGAAGCACAAATGCAGTTCCATAAGCTATAGGAATCTGTTTGGAAGGAAAAGTGCCGGCTGTCACTAAGGCATATATATTATATGGTAGAACCATAACTTCATCAAAAACAGATGAGGGCAACCTCATTGTGAAAAATGTAGCAGCAGTAAATATAATCGGGGCCGTCTCTCCAGCCACCCTGCCTATTCCTAATATTACACCAGTTAAGATGCCAGGCATCGCATTTGGTAATACTACATTTTTAACAGTTTGCCAATTAGTTGCTCCTAAAGCTAGAGAAGCATTCCTATATTCATCTGGTACTGTTATTATTGCTTCTTCTGAAGCACGAATTATTGTGGGCAAAATTACAATAGCTAATGTTAATGAACCAGATAACAAAGAGACTCCAAACCCTAAAAGTTTAACAAATATTCCTAACCCAAACAACCCAAAAACTACCGAAGGAACTCCAGCCAGGTTATTTACACCTATTCGGATTATGGAGACCAACCTGCCTTTTTTAGCATATTCAGTCATATATATTGCAGCAAATACACCTAAAGGGGTTGAAAATATTATTGCCCCTATTACAAGGTAAAAAGTACCGAGTAATGCAGGCCAAATTCCACCTTCAGTCATCCCATTCTTAGGCATGGCAGTTATAAATTCCCAGCTGATAACTCCGATACCTCTTTTTACAACAAAATATATAATAACAGCCAATATTAATAAGACAACACATAAAGTAATACCCAATAAAGAAAATATTACCTTCTGCTTTAAATGGCGATAATCAATGTTTGTCTCTTTCATTTCCCGCTCACCTTCTTATAAAATCTTTTACGAGTAAGATCAGCTATGATATTAAAACTTAATGTTATTATGAATAGAACAATTGCAATTCCGAATAATGCCTGGTAGTGATTACTTCCTACCGGAGTTTCTCCCATTTCAGCAGCTATAGTTGCTGTCATAGTCCTAACTGGTTTCAATATGCCTTCCGGCATTGCAGAAGCGCCTCCGGCCACCATTAAAACTGTCATGGTCTCACCTATAGCTCTACCCATCCCCAACATTATAGATGTTACTATACCAGAGCTGGCAGTAGGTAAAATAACCTTACTGATTGTTTCCCATCTTGTTCCCCCTAAAGCTAAAGAAGCATCTCTAAATTTTTTCGGCACTGAGGTTATGGCGTCTTCAGAAAGACTTATAATTGTAGGAAGTGCCATTATGCCCAGCATTATAGATGCTGTTAGAGCGGTCAGTCCTGTAGGTAGTCCAAATATATCTTTTAAAAAAGGACCCAATATTTTCATCCCAAATAAGCCATAAATAACAGAAGGAATCCCTGCCAGTAATTCAATTATAGGTTTTATGAAGTTTTTTATGCTTTTCGGCATAATATAGGATATAAATACTGAAGTAGATAGGCCAATGGGAACAGCAAAAATCATTGCCCCTAATGTTACTAAGACTGATGCTGATATAAGAGGCAAAATACCAAAAGAAGCTGGATCATAAGTAGGATACCACTCCTGACCGAATAAAAAATCTATTATACCTATTTTATAAAAAATTGGTAAACCTTCTCTGAATAAAACAATTACAATACCAATGAGAAACATAATTGAAGACATTGCAAAGATTAATAGTATATATTTAATTATCTTTTCTTTTGTTTTCCAATCCATTAATAATCCTCCATTAAAAAGATTTTTAATATGTAATGCTGGGGAGGAATATTCCTCCCCAGATTTGCTTGTTAATTAATGAAGAGGGACATACCCTTGTTCTTCAACTATTTTTTGTCCTTCTGCACTCAACACAAAGTTAATGTAGTCTGCCACTAAACCTTCAGGCCATCCATCAGTAAACATAAACAATGGTCTTGCTATGGGGAATTTGCCGCTTGCTACAGTACTGTTAGTAGGATATACACCATTAACTTTTGTGGCTTTTATACTTTCATCAAGATATCCGAGTCCAACATAGCCTATAGCCCCTTCGGTGTTGGCAACAGTATCTTTAACCGCACCATTTGATGCCTGTAATAATGCACCGGGAGTAACTCTCTCTCCTTCTACAGCAATCTCATTAAAAACCTCAAAAGTACCGGAACTTGAATCTCTTGAAATCACAACTACTTCCTGATTTGTTCCACCCAGTTCACTCCAGTTTTCAATTTGACCTGTGTATATTTGTTTTATTTCCATTAAAGTCAACTTATCAATTGGATTATCAGGATGTACAACAACTGCGATTCCATCCATGGCCACACGATGGGGTACAGGAAAATGGCCATTGGCAACTGCATTATCAACTTCTTCTTGTTTAATAAAACGAGATGCATCAGCAATATCTGTTGTGCCATCGATTAAGGCTGCTATGCCATTACCTGACCCGCCACCTCTAACTGATATAGACACATCATTATTCTCCATATAGACCTCAGCTGCTTTTTGTGCAATCGGCAGAACTGTTGAAGAACCCTGAATAGTCAAATTCTCTTGAGCCCCTACAACACCTGTAAATAAAGAAATAACCATTACGACAGTTAATAAAATAAGTAAGTTCTTTTTCATTAATTAATTCCTCCTCAAGTAATAATTATCATTTTTAACTTCTGATATTATAATAACAGATGCTTGTTACAAACAGATTAATGATTTTTTACAATTAAGTTAATAAAGTGTTAAATATAATTGTACTCATCTTGTTTAAAAATCTTGATTGAATTAAGCAAAGTTTAAAATATTGCTTCATATTTTAAATTTTGTCTTAAAGGGATGAGTTTTTATTTATAAATTTATAACCCAACCCTCTTACTGTCTGTAAATAATCATCTCCGATTTTTTTTCTTAATCTGCGAATATGTACATCCAATGTTCTTGAATCTTTTGTATATTGAAATCCCCAGATCTTATCTATAAGAAGATCTCGAGTCAATACCATATTGGCATTATTATACATAAGCTTTAACAGCTCAAACTCTTTGGGAGTTAGATTAATAATTTTACCATTTTTTTTAACCTCATAACCTGCAAGATCTATCTGTAATTTATCTGAAATAAAAGAATTTTTATTTTTTTCTTTTTTACTATCCGTTTTTGTTCTTCTTAAAACAGCTTTAATCCTGGACTTTAACTCTCTTATACTAAAAGGTTTAGTAATATAATCATCAGCTCCTATTTCTAAGCCTAATATTCTATCTATCTCTTTATCTTTTGCAGTTAACATAATTACTGCAATATCACTTATTCCTTCATCTTTTCTAATCCTTCTGCAAACTTCTAAACCATCAACTATAGGAATCATAATATCAAGTACTATCAAATCGACATTCTCATGTGCCTTTATATAAGCTTGCTCACCATCAGAAGCTGTGATCACTTGATATTTATCGTTTTTTAAATTATATTTAATTAAGTCTCTGATATTTTTTTCATCATCAGCAATTAATATTTTATTTAACATACCAACCATTCCTCTTTTGTATATAGCAAATTTTTAAAATATATTATAAGTAACTGAAATATTAATTTAATATGAAATATCCCAATCACCAGTCGACATATAAATCACTCTTTCACAAATATTTGTAGCATGATCTCCTATTCTTTCTAAAAATCTACTGATAAAAATAAGGGAGGTTGCCTGCCTTATTGTTGAAGGTTCTTCCATCATAAATGTCAATAATTCTCTTAATATTTGTTCATCTAGCAAATCTACCTCTTCATCATCTTTGGCAATTTTGTGAGCTAGCTCTACATCCTGTTCAATAAAAGCTTTTAAACTTTCTCTTAATCTATATATTACTATATCGTTCATTCTTGGAATATCAATTAAAGGTTTAATCAATGGCTCTTTACCAATTTTTATAACCATTTTTGCAATATTAGAAGCGTGGTCACCAACTCTTTCTAGGTCTGTAGCTAATTTCGAAATAACTATTACGGTTCTTAAATCATGAGCCACAGGTTGTTGAGTTGCTATTAACCTTGTACACATTTCTTCTAATTCCAATTCGTAATTATCAATTTGATCATCAGATTTCATAATCTTTTCAGCTAATTCTATATCCTGTTTTTTTAAGGCATCTATGCTGTTTTCAATTGCTTTTTCAACTTTACTGCCCATGATTAACATTTCATTTTTTAATTTTTCAATATTATCATCAAGTCCTTTTCTTTGCATTCTTACTCTCCTTTCTTCGTTAACCAAATCTTCCCGTTATATAATCTTCAGTTCTCTGATCATTTGGATTTTCAAAGATTTTACCGGTCTCTCCATACTCTATTACCTCACCCATCAAAAAAAATCCGGTTTCATTGGAAACTCTAGCAGCCTGTTGCATACTGTGGGTAACTATAACAATTGTATAATTTTTTGCTAGCTCAGCCATTAGTTCTTCTATTTTTGCGGTGGCAACTGGATCTAAAGCTGAAGCCGGTTCATCCATTAAAAGAATTTCGGGTTTTACAGCCAATGCCCTAGCGATACAAAGTCGCTGTTGTTGCCCACCTGATAGATCAAGAGCAGGTTGATATAATCGATTTTTTACTTCACCCCACAAGGCCGCCCCTCTCAAACTTTCTTCAACTATTTGTTCTAAGTTATTTTTATTTTTTTCTCCATGTATTTTAGGCCCATATGCAACATTATCAAATATTGTCTTAGGAAAAGGATTCGGCTGTTGAAATACCATACCAACCTTTTTTCTTAGTTCTACAACGTCAATCTCAGAAGAATACAGATTCTGTCCATCAATAATCACTTCTCCTTTTACCTTTGTATGATCAATCAAATCATTCATCCTGTTGATAACCCTTAGAAAAGTAGATTTACCACAACCTGAAGGACCAATTAATGCTGTTATTTCGTTTTCCGCAATTTTCATGTTTATATTTTTTAAGGCTTGGAAATCATCATAATAAAAGTTAAGATCTTTGATTTCTATCTTTACATTTTCTGACATCAAGACTAAACTCCCTCCTAAAAAAAAATTAACTTAACACTATTATAAATTTACCATAAATATGGCAAAAATATAACTAAAATAGTGTTAAGTTAATGTTAAACTTCTGTAAACAGAAAATTTATTTGGCTTTATTTAAATAAAACTTAAATTTTGTTCCTTCTCCTTCTTCACTTTTAACCTCTATTGTGCTATTATGCCCTTTAACTATATGTTTAACTATAGATAAACCTATGCCGGTTCCTCCTACATCTTTAGATCTAGCCTTGTCAACTCTATAAAATCTTTCAAATATTCTCTTTTGATTTTTTTGAGAAATTCCCAAGCCCGTATCCTCTACTTCAATAAAAACTTTATTTTTCTTTTCATAAGCTCTTAAATATATTTTGCCATGCTTTTTGTTATACTTGATTGCATTATCTATTAAATTAATTAATAAGTTTTCTATTTGTGATTTATTCATCTTAACAAAGGGCAAATCTTTATCAAAATGTTTAAATACTTCAATATCATTTTTTACTAATTCTTTTTTTAATAGTTTTAAGGGTTTATCAAGAATATCATCTAGTTTTTCTGGCTTTAAGTCAAAGTATTCAGATTCTAATTTAGATAAATCTAAAAGATCATTAATTAATAAATTCAAACGAGTTGTCTCCTGACTAATAATACTTACAAACTTATTAATGGTTTGATAATCTGTAATTTCATTTTCGGTTATCGTGTCTGCATAACCTTTAATCGAGGTTAGAGGTGTTTTTAATTCATGAGAAACATTTGCTACAAAGTCTTTTCTCATTTCTTCTAATTGCTTTATCCTGCTTACATCAATTAAAACAATCACAGCACCAATAATATTTTTATTATTATCAGTTATAGTTTTAAAATTACATTCTAAATATATCAATTTAGGGTTTTTAAATTTCATCTCAATACTATAATATTCGTTTTTACTTAAAACCTTATCCAAATACTCCTCACACCTATGATCTCTTAACTTATTCATAAAATTGCTGCCTTCTATATCTTCACAGTTAATATTAAGCATTTCACATGCTTTAGGATTAGTCACTAATATCTTTTTATTAACATCTGTTGCTATAACACCCTCAGTCATGCTATTTAAAATCGCCGAAAGCTTATTTTTTTCTTCCATCAAAGTATCGATTTTTTTATCTAATTTTTGGCCCAATCTATTATATTCCTGGACTAAACTACCTAATTCATTATTAGAATAACTTATTTCACCGATTTCATTTCTTTGACCCCGGGTGATTTCTCGCGCCATATTTTTTATTTTCTTAAGAGGAATAATAATTGCTTTTGAATATTGCCAGACTACTATATTACTTGCTAATAAAAGTAAAATTAAAAATAACAAATATTTATATATATCTTCTATTATAACTCTGTTAATATTTTCTAAGGACTTGGCTAGCCTTATAATGACCTTTCTATTATTAATATTAAAAGATGCAGCAATATAATGCATCTTGTGGTTAAGAGTATCACTCATACGAGAAGAAACACCATAATCATTGTTTTGTAAAATATCCCTTACTTCCGGTCTATCAATATGATTATCCATTAATTCAGGTTCATACCTCGAGTCAGCAATAACATTCCCTTTGTCTTTAATTATGGTAATTCTGGTGTTTATAGTTTTACCGATATCTTTGATGTGTTGATCCAGCTGCTCGGGATTATTGATATAGCTTATAATTAATTTATCATTTTTTAATAAGTTTATATTGTCTTTTAAATTAATTTCTAATTGTTCGATATAAAAATTCCGATAATTTAAACTGACAAAATAAAATATTAAGGAAAATAATATTATCTGTATTAAAGCAAAAACAATGATTAATTGGCTTCTTAAGCTAAGTTCATTCCATTTTTTCAAATTTGTAGCCAACCCCTCTCACGGTTTTTATTAAGTTTTGATCAATTTTTTTTCTCAATCTTCTAACATGAACATCAACAGTTCTGGTATCTGCGGCAAATTCATAACCCCAGATTTCTTTTAGCAATTGATCGCGGGAAAATACTTGGCCTTCTTTTTGAATTAAGAAAACTATTAAATCAAATTCTTTGGGAGTAATTGCAATTTCTTCACCATCTTTTTTTATAGTATGGTTTTCGATATTTATAATAATATTTTTAAACTTTATTACTTTATTTGCTTTTTTTCCATAATTTTTAGTCATGGCAATCCTTCTCAATAATGCCTTGACTCTTGCAATTAATTCCCGGGTATTAAATGGTTTGGTTATGTAATCATCTGCACCTAATTCTAAACCTAAAATTCGATCTATCTCTTCACCTTTAGCTGTAAGCATAATAATGGGCAAATCTCCTATAGCCTGGTTATTTCTGATATTTTTACATACATTTAATCCATCTATTTCAGGCAACATCAGATCAAGAATGACAAGGTCAATTTCTGGGTCGATTTTTTTTAGAGCTTCTTTTCCATCAGAAGCATCTACTGTCTTATAACCTTCATTTTCAAGATTAAATTTCAATAAATCCCTTATGTTTTTCTCATCATCAACGATTAGAATTTTTTTCGACATAATAGCCCCCTATAAAATAGTCAAAGGCCATTCAAACCTTTAACTAAATAGTTCTCTTCTTTTTTCTTTCTATTATGCTATAAGCAATATCTGCAAATTGATCACTAATATGTTCCAGGTCTTCTAGTACTTCTAAATAAGCTATCCCAGCAGCGGGAATACAATCACCTCTATTTAATCGTTTCATATGTTCATTTCTATATTTGAGCAAAATGTTATCCATTTCCTCTTCTCCTGCAAATAATTTGGATGCTTTTTCTTCATCACCGGTTTCAATAATTTCTCGAGATATTTTCAAGTAATTTAAAACCAAGTCAAAAGCATGATTTATTGATTCCACGGCTTTTTTAGAAAATTTTAAATTATTTTCAATTATGTATTCTGATAAGTCGGCAATGCTATCACCATCATCTCCTATACTCTCAATATCATCAATAATTGCAAAATAACTATCGAGTGTCTTAATGTCTTTATCTGATAATGTATTTTGAGGTATATCTGTTAAAAATATCAATAAATCTTCTTCTATTTCATTGATTATCTTTTCTTTGTGTTTAATCTTATTGATCATTTTGGTATCTTTTTCTATTACTGCTTTTCTTGATTCAATAACCATTTCTTCAACCAGACCGTGCATTCTACATACCTCTTTATTTACCTGAGATAAAGCAGCCTGTGGGGTACTTAACATTCTTTGATCAAGATGAACCAATCCCCTTTCAATGGAGACTTCTTCCCCAGGTATGATCCTATTTACTAATTTCACCATATAACCCACAAAAGGCATCCATAATAATGTATTAGTAATATTAAATAATGTGTGTGTATTGGCCAACATTCTCTCAGCACTAACCGAATTATTTGTGGCTATACTAAAGGCCCTTAATATTTCTCTCAATCTACCTACAAAACCAGGTACTAGATATATAAAAGTAATCATAATACTTGTTCCTAATATATTGAAAATAAAGTGGGCTGCAGCAGCTTTCTTAGCAGTTTTATTGGCTCCAATTGCAGATAATATCGCTGTAACAGTAGTACCAATATTACTACCCAGTAAAATCGGTACTCCAGAGCTAAAATCAATAATTCCTACTGAAACTAAACCTACTAAAATACCAAATGTTGCACTACTACTCTGCACAACAACAGTAATAGTCATACCTGCTATTACACCTAAAATAGGGTAATCCCCGAAATTTTTCATCAACTCAACAATATACTGCGATTCCCTTAAGGGGTGCATCGTCTCACTCATAATATTAAGTCCCATAAAAAGGATGCCAAATCCTAATATGACCTGTCCTATATATTGATATTTCTTTTTATTCGCAAACAAATAAGCGGCAGCTCCTAAAGTTATAGCATGAAATGCATAATCTCCGAGTTGAAAGGAAATCAACTGAGCTGTCACTGTTGTACCAATATTAGCTCCCATAATCACACCGATAGATTGATATAGGGTCATCAATCCAGCATTTACAAATCCTACTACCATGACAGTGGTAGCACTACTGCTTTGTATAATTGAGGTTATACCGGTACCAACCAATACTCCAGAAAAAGTTTTATTAGTTAAAAAAGCCAAAATATGTCTTAACCTTTTCCCGGCAGTTTTTTGTAATCCTTCACTCATCTGCTTCATACCATAGATAAATAATCCCAAACCCCCGGTCAAACCAATTAACATTTCAAATGACAACTAAACACACCTCCGACTACTAATATAAATATATATATATATATTTGTGACATCAACAACTATTTAGGAATATAATATTTTATATTACTCCTATTCTCTGATGATCCTCTTTCAATTTCAATTCAACAGAGTCAGTTAAAAGATCGGCATATGAAAACGAAAGATGCCTTTCCTGCTTACCTTCTTTTATTTTAACAATAAATATGTTGTCATAAGTATCATCTAATATTCCTTCTTTATTAATTGATCTCCTTCTACCTCTATCTGCTTTAATAATTACCTCTTGACCAACATATTTAGCAATGTTTTTTTTAATCTGAGTTAAAGTGTTTTTTCTCATGAGAAAACCCCCCCAAGTTTTCCTATTATCTGTTATTTTTTTAAATATTAAATTGTATTAATCATAATTATCAGTTTTATATTAATAGATTCAATATAAAAGACCTCTTTATTGTTAAAACATCTAAATTTATTTAGTGTATCTATCAGCTACATTGGAAGCTGCATAAGAATCTGGTTTTATTAAAGCATCATAACCACTTCCAACCACCATACCAACAACTTCTTTGATGATTGCACTACTAGGTCCATTCTGTCCTACATCAATATGGATTTCAATATCAAATAATTCAGTAGTGTTATCAAAAGAGATATAATCTGTAATTTTGCTGGCTACTTTTAAACTCCTGGCTACTTCATTAAAAATACGTTTTTTGAAACCACTATTCATTACTACATTTTCTTTATGATAAAAATATCTACCACCATGACCAACTCTATAAATTACTATAGCAGTTACAAACACAGATTCTTTAATACCAGGATGAGAATCAGTACCAATAATTAATTTATATTGGTACTGAGGTTTTTCCTGAATAAAAGATACAATACTTTTATAAGTTTCTTTTATATCCATTTTTCCTTCAGTTGGACTGATAAATTTCATTTTATATCACTCTTTTTTCTTTAATTCCCAATATATATTACTTAAAGAAACTAATTTAGGAATCTCTAGTTTTTCCCCCCGTATTCTCGGATCAATATTTGATTGCCTTAATCCTTCAATAATCAATTCTTTATCCATCTTAAAGAGAGGAGATAATTTTAAACTGTTTTTTATATTTTTTCTCCTTAAATTAAATATTGCTTTAACAAAATTGAAGAAAAATTCTTTATTTTTTACTTTATAAGGAATTTCCTGATAAGGTGTAAGCTTTATAACAGCAGAATGTACTTTGGGTTTAGGAATAAAAAATTTGGGAGGAACTTCAAATTTTATTTCAACTTTATAATGAAACTGAATAAACACAGATAAACTACCATATGCCTTTGTTCCTGGTTGCGCAACTAATCTCTCTGCTACTTCCCTTTGTATCATAAAGACCATAGAGTTTATTTTTAGGGGTGAGAAAAGTAGGCTTTTAATAATTGCTGTTGTGATATAATAAGGAAGATTAGCAATAATCTTTATTTCGACTTTTTCTAAATCATACTTCTTAATAAAATTATCCCAATCAATATTTAAAATATCCTCTTTTAATATAATTAAATTATCATAGTTATTAAAAAAATCAGATAGAATAGTTATAAATCTTGTATCCTTTTCAATAGCTATAAGTTCTCCTTTTTCTAATACTTTGAGTAAATATTGAGTTAGAGAACCTATACCTGCTCCAATTTCAATAACCTTTTCGTTACCTTTAAGATCTGAAGCCTTGATAATTTTGTTCAAAACGACATTGCTGACCAAAAAATGTTGCCCCAGATTTTTATTCAACCTGATATTATATTTGCTTAATATATCTTTTGTATTATACAAGTCTGCAATTTCTTTATCCATGCATACCTCCTTATTTTTCATACTAACAAAGCTATTTTATCACAACAAATCTTATAATGTAAAATTTAATATGCTTTTCCTTGACTATTATATGATATTTTTATAGAAATATTGTATAATAATATCCACAAAAAGATTGCTATTTTTATGTTATTAGGATACTAGTATTTTGTCAAAAATAGAGCTTTTTTTATTTTTTATCAATAATTTTCCAAAGTTGTTTTCTTATAAGTACGGTTTTATATATAAAAAAATTCATCTATCTAAAGAAGTTGATATGAATACCTCTTCTCTTTTTTATATGGTATTAATAAAACATTATACAACAAACAATAATAATTAATAGATATATATTCAATCTAAATCTACAATCCCCATTTTTAAAGATTTAATTAAGGCCTGTGTTCTATCGTTAACCGACATTTTTTTTAATATACTGCTGACATGGTTTTTTACAGTCCTTTCAGTAATTAACAGCTCAGCCGATATCTTCTTATTTGACATACCTTTAGATATTAACTTCATTACATCCATTTCCCTATCAGTAAGGTTTTGAAACTTATAATTAACTGAAAATTCTTTTATAGTTTCTTCAACATTCTTATTCACATGTTTTTTTATCATGGAATATAGATAATTGTAATCTTTTGAAATAGGAATTATTAGATCAACATAACGATCTGTATTTTTGTTGAATGCCTTTTTATCATTTTGTAAAACAAAGATATTGGTTCTCTTATTAATAGTTTTAATAGCTTTAACCAGATTTTCTAGTTCTTTTGTTCCCATCTTTAGGCTATTGATAAGTACCATATCAGGATAAAATTTCTCTAATACTGAAATCACATGTTCATATTGAGATATAGAAAAAACTGATTTTATCTTTCTTTTGTCTTTTAAAAGATACGAAATAGCATCTTTATATAATTTATTTTTATCAAATATTAATATTTTTATTTTCTCCATATTGTCACCTTTTTACCCTTTTTATTTATTATATCAAATAAAACAATAAAAAAAAGGCTAATCCCTTAAGAATTAACCAAAAATTTATTTATATACTCATTCATTATTTTTTTCATCTCAGGTTCCTTAAAAAAAATATATATCAATCTATGATTTGGGTGGAGAGGTTCATTTATATAACAAGGCTCTGACTGGAGAAGCTTCACAATTTTTAAATTTTAAAGGTATAGCTAATAAATTATAAATTCCATTTTCAACATTACTCAAATTTAAACTTTCTATTATCACTACTTCATTTTTTAATAAAATTTTATGTGCAGGAAAATCATGACTGTTAGAGCTTTCAATACTTAAGTAATCAATTCCTATTAGTCGTATTCCTTTATTTAATAGATATTCAGCTCCTTTATAGGTTAGATAAACATAATTTTCATCAAAAAAATCTTTTTTATATAATGTACTATTTCTTGTTTTGAAAAGCACCTTATTGCATTTGATATCTGTATTTAAAAGTTCTTTTCTTGTTATTTCTTTTTGATTATTAATTTTAATTACCTGAACTTTACCAATAAATTTCCCTAGGTCAATATCATCTATATTTTTCCCATTTTCTACAAAATGTGAAGGGGCATCAATATGAGTACCGGCATGTAAACTCATATTCACACTGCTTAAGTTATATCCATCTTTTTTTATTTCCTTTGCTCTATCAATTTCAGTAGCCTTATCACCTGGAAAATTAATCATATCCTTTGTAATCTTTAAGGAAATATCAAATATTTTCTTTTCCCTTTCCATACGAAAACTCCTTTCAAGTAACTCTATTGATTGGTGTTTTACCTTCCAGAACTTTTATAACATTTTTAGCTACCATTACTGCCATTTTATTGCGTGCATCCGTGGTAGCAGTACCTATATGAGGGGTTAAAATTACATTATTTAATTTTAATAATTTAGGATTTACTTCAGGCTCATTTTCATAAACATCTATTCCAGCTCCAAATATTTGATTATTTATTAGCGCATTTACTAAGGCATCTTCATCGACAATCGAGCCTCTACCAGTATTAACTAAAACAGCATTATCTTTCATTATTTGAAATTCATTTTTACCTATCAAATGATGAGTGCTTTCATTTAAAGAAGCATTGATTGTAATATAATCTGAATTATTGAGAAGTTCATCTAATTTAGCATATTTGATATTAAGTTGTTCTTCCTCTTTATTACTTAACCTTGATCTTTTATTATATAATACTTTCATATCAAATCCATGGGCTCTTTTCGCCACAGCTCTTCCTATTCTACCAAATCCTACAATACCTAGTGTTTGTGCATATATACTTTTCCCCAACATTAATTCAGGTGACCAACCATCAAATTTTAATTCGCGAAGATATTTATCGGCCTCAACAATTCTTCTTGCCATTGCAGACAATAATGTCCATGTCAAATCAGCAGTTGCTTCTGTTAAAACACCCGGGGTGTTGCTTACATAAATTTCATTTCTTCGAGCTGCATCTAGAGCAATATTATCATAACCCACTGCATAATTAGCAATAATCTTCAAGTTTTTACAGCTATTTATAATCTCCTCATCAATTTCATCACTTAACAAAGTAATCAGTGCATCAACTTTCTTTGCATAATTAATAATCTGCTCTTTATCAGGATTTACCTCATCAGAAAAAACTTTAACATCATGTGCGCTTTTTAAAAGATTTAAACCTGCATTAGGAATTTTTCTTGTCAAAAATATTTTGGCCATATTAAAACACTACCTTTTTTCATTTAATGAATTATACTTATAATTTAAAAATTCTCACGGGAAATCAATTTAATTATTAATATACATGACTCAATATTAATCTAAAATAAAATAGTATCTATTTTACCTTCTTGATATGACTTTGCTCTTTCTTCGCCTCTTAAAACCCTTAAAACCCCTTCCTTTAAATCCTCCATTTCCTCAGCACCAGGATAAACAAATACTTTTGAGATATACTCTACCTTTTTTATTAACCTTTCTACAATATATTCAGAATTAGCGAGACCACCTGTAATAAATATTGCATCAACTTCTCCATTTAAAACGGCAGCCATTGCACCTATATCTTTTGCTATCTGATAAATCATGCCTTCATATACCAGCTTGGCTTTTTTATCACCCTGTTCAATCCTCTTTTCAATTTCTACACAATCATTTGTTTTTAAGTAAGCGTTTAAACCTCCATTACCCAGAAGCTTTTTGATAAAAATATCTTTCTCTGGTTGATTATCCAAAATATACTCAGCTAAATCCAAAGTAGGTAAAGTTCCAACTCTTTCAGGCGAATATGGACCTCCTTGATTGGCGTTATTAACATCAACTATTCTACCTCGTTTTAATGTAGCTATAGAAATACCACCGCCCAAATGTGCGCCTATAAACTTAGCTCCTTCAAATCTTATATTTATCTCTTTAGCTGTTTTTCGTCCAATAGATTTAAGATTTAAAGCATGGGACTGACAGCGACGTGGCAATTCTGGCAAACCCGACAACCGTGCAATATCTTCAAATTCGTCAACTGAAATGGGATCAACAGTATAAGCTGGTTTATTATATTGTTGACCTAAATTATACGATATAATACCGGCTAAGTTAGAGGCATGGGCTGAATTTTTGGCGATCTTTAAATCCTTTACCATCTTCTTATCTATCAAATAAGTACCACCCAATAAAGGATCAAGTGCTACACCACCTCTAGCAACTATAGCATCTAACTCTGCAAATTCATATTTCGAGTTCTCGACTTCTTCTTTAATAAGATTTTGTCTCCATGCTAGTTGGTCTATGATCTTTACATATTTTTTTATTTTTTTATTGCTATGCTTAAGATTTTTGTTCCAAACTTCTGCATCATCAATAAATATTGATAGTTTTGTAGAAGTAGAACCAGGATTAATAACTAAAATTTTATACATAATTACCTCTCCTTAAGTCATATATTATTATATCAGATTAAGCCTAATTTAAGCAGTTATTCTCGATGTCATTATTTTGAAAATTATTTGTATTGATTATATCTACATTTCCTTGATCAAGACCCTAATTCCTCTTTTTTTATATCAACTTCTTCAAATGTCAATAAACCATTTTTGAATGCTTTAACTACCATCTCTATTTGCGAATTAACTTCAAATATATTATATAATCTTTGTTTATGGTACTTAATAGTACTCCTACTTAAATGCAATTCTTCTGCTAATGAACTTTCTGTCAGACCATTGGCGATCATCTTTAATATATACAACTGTTTTTCAGATAATCCTTCTTTAAAATTAATCTTGTTATTATAACTTTGTCTATTATATAATTTAAGCTGAATATTACTTGTCAATAGATCGCTTAAACAAATAACTTCATTTTTAATAATATTTTTATTAATAATATTGATATAACCCAAAATAGAACCATTATCTATTATAGGAAATGCAATACTATAATATGTATTTAAAGGTCTACAAAAATGGTGACCCGGTAGAATAAATACTGGTTTTTTCATTTTTTCAGCCAAATATACTGCATTTGTACCCGAATATTTTTCATAAAAAGAAAATCCTTTTTTTATGCCTAGAGCATGTAACTTTAAATAAATATTAGCTGAAGCAGACATTACCTCTACTATAAATTGATTGTTTATTAGAAAAAAACAGTAACCTCCATTTAACTTTTGATTAATTTTATTAACCTTTTCAAAAAAATAATTCCTAATTGCTTTACTAAAATATAAGTTTTTAATATCCTTACCGTTTACATGTTTATTAACTATAATAGAACGGGATTTGCCCGATTTTAAACATCTGGACCAAGAAAAAGCTACTTCCTTTTTTATTGACTTATAATCAAAATATTTTTTAGCTGTATCCAAACCCATGCCCCCTAATTTATAAAATCCAATTTTTCTAATACATAATATATTATTGGCCTTTGCCCAACAATTATAGAAGCCTCGGTAATCATACCATTGACATAATTAACTTGTTTTTTATTCGCTCCCTTATTAAGAAAGTTATTGATACTTGCTTCTGCTTTATATATATAGCTTTGTCCTCCAGTTTTAGTCACATCATAATTAATACTTATGATTTTACCTTTGGCTGTACCAAACTCTTTATATGGATAAGATGTGATACGATACCTTACTATATCACCTTTATTTATCCTTAAAATATCATCATTATTTATTACAAGTTTTACAATATATTTTTCGTGAGAAATCGGAACAACTTTCATTACCAGGTTACCAGCAGGAATATAGTCTCCGATATTAAAATGTTCTATAAACTGGATTCTGCCATCAATAGGGGACTGGATATTATATCGCTTTAATTTTTCATCAATATTTTTTTTGTCTATGATATTACTTGATATTTGATCTTTATATTTTTCTATCCTATTTGCTATATCTATTATCGTTTCTTTTTTATAACTAGATAATTCATATTTCATATTAGTAAGTCCCATTTTTTCTTGATTATACTGTACTTCAGAAATACTGATTCCTCTAAAATTTTTTAGCTTTTTAATCCTGGCTTCTTTTAATCGTATTTTTTCACGCAAAAATTGAATTTTTTCTTTAATAAATACAAATTCATTTTTTATAGAGCCAGTCATAAATTCACTGTTTGTTTCTTTGTTTTTTAAATAATCAACAATTATTTTTAAATCCTTTATCTCATTATTATATTCAATATTTTTCTCAGTCAAATACTTTTTCCGTTTTTCATATACAGTATTTTCTATGGAAAACAAACAATCACCCTTGTAAACCTCTTTTTGATCTTTATTAACCATACTCTTTAAAATACCGGCTTGCATATTATATATCTTACTAATAGGATTTTTTTGACTAATTATACCTCTGGTTTCTATAATTACATCAACTTTTCCATAAAATAACCAAATAAATGCAATAATCAAAACAAAAATTATAATTATTACCGTAGAATATATAAACAATATATCTTTTGTATTTCTTTTGTATTTTCTTTGACTTAAATCATCAAAATCTTGATAAGCAAATTTCAATTCTTATTCCCTTTCATATAACATCATTAATATATCTGTTTATTCCATAGATCATAATAATATCCCCGTTTATCAACTAAATCTTGATGTGAGCCATATTCCACAACTTTTCCTTTTCTTAAAAAAAATATTTTCTCACAGTTTTTAACCGCTTTTAATCTGTGAGAAATTATTATCACCGATTTATCAAAACTAATTTCATCAAGCATCTCATAAATCTTTTTTTCATTACTGAAATCTAAATTATTGGTAGCCTCATCCAGTATTATTAGATCTGGATCTTTTAATAAAACTCTAGCAATAGCTAATCTCTGTTTCTCTCCTCCCGATAAATTATTACCGTGTTCCGTTAAAATAGTATCATATCTTTTCGGAAGTTGATTAATATAATTATGAATTTCTGCTTTTTCGGCCGCTCTTATTATTTCTTTAATACTGTAATCTTCATTATTTAAACATATATTTTCTTTTATAGTTTTATTAAATATAAATATATCTTGTGGTACATATCCTATATTATTCCTCAAACTTTTTGTCTCTATATCTTCTAAATTGTTTCCATCAATAGTAATTTTACCTCTATTGATACTATAAAACTTCAGCAAAGATTTAATTAAGGTGGTTTTCCCAGATCCGCTGGCCCCTACAATGGCGATTTTCTGTCCCTTCTTGATCTTAAGTGATATATTATTTAAGATCTTTTTTTTCCTATTATAAATAAAATCTACATTTTTAAATTCTATATCACCCTGTATTTTATTTAACTTCATCAACTTTTTTTCGTACTCTTTTGTTTCTAAAACCATAATTTCTCTTAATCTATCTATTGCTACCAATGCTTCCTGGATTTTAGGTTGTAATTTTATTAAATTTTGTAAAGGATTATAAAAATATACTAAAAGGGCATTGAAAGTTATCAACTGGCCCACTGTTAATTTACCTTGGATGACTTGATATCCTCCCAACCACAATATGATCGTTTCTCCCAGTGATGCTAATAGATTATCTAACGAATTCTGTATATTTTTTAAAAAGCTGGCTTGAAAAATTTTTTCTATGAAATCAAGAAATTTATACTCATTATTTAAATAACTTTTTTCTTCATAATTAGATGCCTTTATAGTATTAATGCCATTGATAGTTTCAACAAGACTGGACTGAAGTTTTGCCCCACATTCCATTTCTTGTTTTCTTACCCTTTTGTGTTTGTTGGCAAATAGAATTACTAATATAATATATACGGGTAATAAAAAAGCAGCTATTTTAAATAAATATTTACTTTGAAGATAAAGAATAATGCCGGCCCCAATTATTAAGAGAGTATCAATCATTATTGATATGGCGGCATTGGAAATAGCTTCTCTTATTTTGCTAGAATCCTGTATTCTTGAAATGATTTCACCGGTCTCTCTTTTCTCATAAAATGAAATGGGTAATTGAAGGATGTGTTCAATATAATCCATTATTAACCTAATATCTATTTGTTGGCTCAAATATATCGTCAGGTGGTTTCTAAAACCATCCATAACAATTTTTAAAAAGGCGATAAGCATTACCCCTATTGATATTATATGCAGTGTCTTAATTAATCCATTTACTAAAATACTGTCAATTAAATATTTAAAATAAAAAGATCCCAATATGCCTAAAATTGTATATATGATGGAAGCTAAAAATATTTGAAATATTAAACTTTTATTTTCCCTTATAATATTTTTTATAAAGTTGAACTTTTTGGGTGTTTCTTTTTTATTATAAGCTAAGTTGGCCGGCTTAAGTAAAATTAAGATATTTGTCCACTTCTTTTCAAAAGCAGCCTTGCTTATTATCTTTAAACCATTATCAGGATCAAAAATTATTAAACGGCTGCCTTTGATTTTATAAATCACAATAAAGTGCAGCACATCATTTTTTACAACATGAGCAATTACCGGCAAATTTAATTTTTTTGTTAATATTGCCAGCTTTGCCTTAACTCCTTTTGCTTGAAATCCAATTTTTTCCGCAGCTTTTATTAGACCATATGCTGATGTGCCTTTTTGATCAGTACCAGCTGATTCTCGTATCCTACTAATAGGGTAATTTAACTTGTAAATATTAGCAACAGTAGCCAGACAAGCTGCCCCGCAATCAGTTTTGTCTCTTTGTTTTATTAGTTTATTAAAATTTTTTATTTTTATATATGTTAAATATATTTTTAAGAATAATTCTTGCATTGTTTATCAATACTTTATTGTAACAAATAATAGATTACTTGACCGATTATATATCCCAATAATACCCCTGCAGCAGTTGTAAAAAAAAGTCCTAAAACAAAATTATGACCAGTTATTGGCCCTTGTAATAAGGTAAATAATGACATCTTTTCATTCTCCTTTTTATTCAAAATATTTTCCCCCTTTAAGTTAGGGATGCTCTAAAATATTCGAGCATCCCTTCCTTTTACCTGTGAGACGCTTTTTGGTAACCAACATATGCACCAAGAGCAATTCCACCCAATCCAGCAACAAGATATATAATAGCTGCTGTTGTACTACTTACTACAAATCCACCTCTTACATCCATTAGTTCCTTTTGGGATAATTCTTTGATATGTTCACCTCATTTCTTTAATGGGAATAATAATAGTAGGCTGCTCCAAGAGCCACTCCAATTGCTACTCCCGCTGATGCTATCCCAAAAGCACCCAAGACTAAGGTGGCAGCTGAAACAGGACCTCCTCCTTTTATTTCCATTAATTCTTTGTCACATAAAATTTGACAATTATCAGCCATTAATTCCATTTAATTCCTCCTTAGTAATATATTTTTAATCCGGTACTCCGTTTAATTCTTGTATAAGATTTAATGGAGTACATTTTCTTATGGCATAATAATCTGCCATTAATCTACTTTACCCACTTTTCATTTGCCAAGCTTTTTATACAATCCCCCTTTATGCTTTTTTAAAAAGTAGGTAGATTCACATTGCTAATGATGCCACAGGTTTGAACAACTCTAGCAACTTCCCTCTCTAGAGGAATAATCGTTGGCTGTTCGTAGAGCATGTGGTGGGTACAATATTCTTAATGCTTAATGTCCTGTATATCATAGTTAATATCAAACAAAGTCATTTAGACTCCTTGCTCTTCACTATTTTTTATACCAACCAAAGCTTATCAACCAGGCATTTTAGTCTCCAAAAAGCCTCATCATTATTTTTTTAAGATGAAGTGGCTGATTTTTCCCGGGATCCACTATTTACAATACTATCATATATTACCATTATTTGCCACTATACAAACAGGTAAAATCTCCTTGTTAAATGAATATGTTTGTCGCCTTATTTGGAATATATTTTGTTCTTAATCAAATTAATGTTGAAAAATAAAGTTTTATGCATAAAAAAAAGGCTATATAAAGTAATTTATATAACCAAATAAATTTCATTATTAAATTAATTTTTTACAAGCAGTTTATAAATATATTACTCTTGTTCATCATACGGCATTATCTTAACATCATCCGCGTCTATCTTTTCTATGTCAATATCATGTTTTTTTAGAAAATGATAAGTGGCTTGCCCGGGAGCATGAGCTTCAACAATCTCTTCTATTTCATCTTTATATTTAACTATATATTTCATAATATCGCCTCCTAGTAATATTGTTTAATTATATTAAAACATTTATTTCAAAAGATTAAAGTTAAATCGAATACATTAATCAATCTTAAAAAATCTTTGCGTGTTTTTAGTTGTCATTTCAGCTATTTTTGCTAGACTAGAGTTCTTCAAAGAAGTTATAAACTTAGCAACTTCTATCACATATAGAGGTTCATTTCTCTTGCCTCGATGTGGAGCAGGCGCTAAATAGGGTGAATCTGTTTCCAGTAATATTCTGCTTAAAGGTACGCTTTGTATTATGTTTTTTAAATATTGTGCACTATTAAAAGTAATAATCCCTCCTACCCCAAAATAAAACCCCATATTAAGGGCTTCTCCTGCCATCTTTTTAGATCCTGTAAAGCTATGTAGTAAGATATTATAGTTGTACATTGTTTCTTCTTTTAATATTTTAATAGTTTGCTGGTCTGCTTCTCTACTATGTATTACTACTGGTAGATTGATCTCTTTAGCTAATCTCAATTGTTGTCTGAAAGCCTCTTTTTGCTGTTCTCGCGGTGAATTATCATAGTAAAAATCTAAACCGATTTCTCCAATAGCAATTACTTTATCAGCTTTAGCAAGGTCCTTTAAAACTTTTATAGACCTTTTGCTAAAGTTTTTAGCCTGATGTGGATGTATACCAACAACTGCGTATATGATTTCATATTTTTGGCTTAAGTTCAAAGCTCGATGGCTGGATGCCAAGCTTGTACCCACATTAATAATATTTATAATTCCATTAGTTTTTGCTCTTTTGATAACTTCATCTCTATCATTATTAAATTTATCGAAATCTAGATGAGCATGTGAATCAATGTATTTTAACATTTGTTATTACCCCTAAATGATTTTAATAACAACCTTTTATTTTTCTATTAAGCGCTTTAAGGCATGCTTTGCCAACGGCAAGAGGCAAATCTTGATTAATAAAGGCCGCTCCTAATAATTGGTCTTTCATTCCATATTCATTATATAAACAAATTTGTACTACTATGATTTCATTTTTTAAACCAGTTGTAAAAACATGCTCCACTCTTATTTTACCAGGTAATTTTATGTATTTTTCTAAAAGCGATACTATACCATTAGCTGCTTTATATATTATCGGCTCATCTGAAGAATCATTACTCTCCCCTTTAATAATTTGATCATTTATTTTTAATCTATAGTGGCATATTGGTTTATTATTTTCTTTAAAAATTGATACTATTTCTAACCTGCTAATATCATGTTTTTGATCATTATATTTATACTGTGCAATACTGATCTTTTTGTGATCTATGTCTTTATTTTGGTTAACTAAAATAATCGTTTCTACATCTCTGACTATTTTTTTGGGGTTTCTCCTTTTGTCAGCTATAATATGAACTTCATCAATGTCATGATCACCGGTTATCTTACAAGATATAATACCATCCAATTTATTGATTTTTTGTGATAAATCTTCGTGCATCCTTTTTTCCTCCTTTTCATACAATCCTGAAGATCATTTGTTTAAATTGAAAACTAACTCTTTTTAAAACTACTATCTAATTCTCCTGTTTCAATAAGATAGATTATCTTTTCAACCAGATCGGGATCAAATTGTTTTCCGGAACATCTCTTGAATTCTGATATAGTTTCTTCTTTATTAAGAGCCTTTTTATAACTTCGTCCCGTAGTCATAACATCAAAAGAATCAGATATATTTAAGATCCGAGAACCAAATGGTATTTCTTTTCCTTTAAGACCTGCAGGATATCCCTCGCCATTATAAAATTCGTGGTGATAAAGAATGATTTCGAGATCATCATTTAACATGTCTATATCTTGTAAAAGCTCATAACCATATTGACTGTGTTTTTTCATTTCTTCAAATTCTTCTTTAGTCAGCAATTCATTGCTTTTTAATATATTATCATCAACATAGATCTTCCCTATGTCATGTATTTTAGCCATATTAACTATTTTCTCTTTTCTATTCTGATTAACATTCGCCATCTCACATAATAATCTTGTATAATTTGCTACTCTTTCACAGTGCCCTTCGGTGTAATGATCCTTGGAATCAATTACCTTTAGAAAGCTTTCTATAACTTGTGTAAATGAATTGAGGAGCTGAATTCTGGAAAAGAAAATATCTCTACCAATATAGATCAGTATAATCACAAGTAAAAAGAATAGCTTTCCAAATTCGATATAACTAAAATAAAGTATTAATCCCAAAAAATACGAAACAAAAATACTTTTAAATAATTCAGACCAAAAAACCCTGTAAGATATTTTCTGTTTTTCACCTGATAAATATATAACCGCATAAACCAAACTACTATTAATAATAAAATAAACTACCGCTGAAAAAAACAAAGAAATAATAATATTGGAGGTGATGTTGTCTATAGAAAATTTAAAGATCAAAGCTGCACTGCCAGCCGCTATGCCTAACATACATCTATTAAACATAAATTTATACCAGGGAATCTTCTTATCTCCCACAACTATCTCACTCGTACCTAAAAAGGCAATCACTGTAATCCACAAGGGATTAATCAATGTCATGGCAGGTATTAACACAGGTAAACTAATAGAAGTAGAGGTGCTGCTTTCAAAGTTCAAAAACTCACTTAAATTACTCAGTATTAATAGGGTTATTAAAAAAAACATAATATTAAAGTTGATATTTGTTAGAGAATAAACATTGGATAACATTACAATAAATACTAAAAAAAATATAAATTCAACTGCTAAAAATGCTTTTACATTCCTATTCATCAAAAGACTCCTCCCACAAAAAAAACATCTGATGGCATTTGATACTAATTACCTCCAGTGAACTGTGTCTGCCAAGGCAGCAATTGTGGAAGCAAATGTTAATAATCCAGTTAATATTGTAACATACCACTTCTTCATGATTATAGCCTCCTTCGTTATTTAGTAGACTAAGCTCTATTTCAAAACACGAAGGTCGGCTAAGCTCATTTTTTATAAGCTGATCTCTTGTTGTTTTTTTATATATCTATGCCATCAGATATTAAAACAACTATCATTTGTATTAATTCTGTACAAAGCTTAAAAATCCTTTAAGATATTCGTTTTATGTCCCCTAATTTTATTTGGTTAAACCAATAATCTATGATAAAATTTATTACAGAGGTGTCCATAATGAAAAATTATATTGATGAATTATATCATATTAAAAATCTATCTATAAAAGAAAATGCCCCTTTGAAAGATTATACAACCATGCAAATAGGTGGTCCTGCCGATCTATTTTTGACACCCAAAAGTGAAAAAGCCCTGATCAAATTAACCAAACTTATCAAAAACATTAACAAACCTTACTTTGTTTTAGGTAAGGGTAGTAATGTTATCGTAGGTGACAAAGGATACAGAGGTATAATAATATATACTGGATCATTTAATAAAATTACTTTTAAGAATAATAATATAATTGCCCAGTCCGGTTCAACCCTCAAAGAACTTGCTAATATCGCCCAGAAACATTCTCTTGCAGGCATGGAATTTGCCAGCGGCATCCCTGGATCTTTGGGTGGCGCGATTTATATGAACGCTGGTGCTTATGGTGGAGAAATGAATGATGTCATAAAAAAAGTTTCAGCTTATGATCAAAATGGTAACAAAAAAGTTATGCAAAAAGTTGAATTAAATCTATCTTATCGAGACAGTATCTTTCAAAAAAAAGAGTGTATTATTTTTGAGGCTTTATTAGAACTTCAAAAAGGTAATAAAGATAAAATAAGTGCAAAGATGAACAAGTTAAATCGAAAAAGAAAAAATAAACAGCCTCTTGAGTATCCAAGTGCTGGTAGTTCTTTTAAGAGACCAGCAAACTATTATACTGGGCCTCTAATTGAAAAAGCTAATATGAAAGGTTATCAGCTCGGTGGTGCCCAGGTATCTGAAAAACACACCGGCTTTATTATCAATAAAGATAATGCTACTGCTAAAGATATTGTTAACTTGATTCAAAAAATACAAAAAGAAGTTTATGAAATTTCAGGTGTAATGCTTAAACCCGAATACAAATTCTTAGGAGAATTCTAATTATTCTGTCATTTAAGAAAGATCTAGGTTTAGAAATTCTACTCTGTTTCTCCCATTTCTTGAGCTTTATATAAAGCATCATCAGTCCTTTTTAAAAATCATCTTTAATTTCAGCTGTCCCAATGTTGATTGAACTATTTTTCTTTTCTGAAAGCATCTCTATTTCAGACAAACATTTTTTTCGATGTGCAATATGGAGGGCTTAATTTAGATTAGTTTCGGGCAAGAGTATTACGAACTCGTCTACCCCCATCCAGGCAGCTAAGTCTTTATTTATAGTTGTTCTTTGCAACACCTCTCCTACAAACTGCATAGCCCCCCAGATTGGGCCTAAATAATGTCCCCTTAAATTATAACAGATGGTCTTAAATTAAAACTGACCGCTTCTTTTGGTGGATATACAAAAAAATTAATAGAATTAGCCGGATTGACAAAAAAGATCCCAGCTAAAATCATTAATATAAATAATTTAAAGCAAAAAGTAAAATTAAAGTTTTTATATAATATATCCTTATTCTTTCTTTTTTTATAAAAACTATTCTAACAACTTCTCCATAATTACACATTCAGTTCTCACAAATAATTTCCCTTCAATTTGCTTATTAATCTTATTTTAATTTAACAATTCTTTTTTATAATTGACCAGGTTCACATAGTGTTCTTTTTCTTCTTCGATTAATCTTTCCAATACCTCTTTTGTCTCATCTTCGTTATAGGGAATGAGTTCCCTGTAAAGTAAAATAGAATCTTTTTCAGACTGTATAGCTCTATCCAACACCTCAACTGTCTCCATACCTTCTAACTCTTGCGATGCCCCTCTGTGAAATACTTCAAACTGTACAAAACTCTGCAGGTAGTCATTGACTTCTACTTTTTCTAAATAATCATAATCTTTTTGGTCCTTTTTTTTATAATCCTTCTCCAATTTATCAAAGGTATTATAATGATCTTTTTCATCAGAAGCCAGTTTATTAAATATTACTTTAAGTTTAGGTTCATCCGTCTTTTTGGCATGCGTTGAATAAAGCCTATATCCTTTATCTTCAATTTCCTTGGCCATTTTTAACATTTCTATCACATTAAATTTATCACTTAACATCTCCATTTACCTCCTTATTTTATTATAATAGTATCCTAATTTCTATATTAAACAATTTAATATTAAATCCTCCTTTTAAATTGAAAAGTGATTATAATAACTAATATACTTACCTTTATTTTTTAGATAGTTAGTGCTATAATTAAATACACAAAATTTAATAATAGAAATTTGAGGTGAGTTTATGTCAGAAGAAAAATCTATAAATTTAACACAAAATGCTCTTAAAGTATTAGAAGCTAGATACTTAAAAAGGAACAAAGAAGGGGACTTAATTGAGGATCCAGAAGGCATGTTTGATCGAGTTGCCACAAATATTGCCGAAGCTAACAAAGCCTATGGGGAAGATGTAGAAAAAGATAAAGAAGATTTCTATAACTTGATGACGAATTTAGATTTTTTACCTAATTCACCAACCTTAATGAACGCAGATAATGATTTACAACAACTAAGTGCCTGCTTTGTTCTTCCTGTGGAAGACAGTATGGAAGGAATTTTTGATTCTCTAAAAAACTCCGCCCTGATACATAAAAGTGGAGGCGGTACCGGCTTTAGTTTTTCTAAATTAAGGCCAAAAAATGATATAGTAAAAACTACTGGTGGTGTAGCTTCTGGGCCACTTTCTTTCATGAAGATATTCGACAAAGCCACTGATATTGTAAAACAGGGTGGAAAAAGAAGAGGTGCCAACATGGGTATCTTAAGAATTGATCACCCTGACATCATGGCCTTTATTACAGCTAAAGAAAATGAAGATATGTTAAATAACTTCAATATTTCTGTATCGGTTACCGATGAATTTATGAAGGCAGTCGAGAAAGATGAGTTTTATGAACTGGTTAACCCCCATAATAATAAAGTTACTGCCAAATTAAATGCTAGAGAAGTATTTGATAAGATCGTATATATGGCTCATAAAAACGGAGAACCAGGTATTATCTTTTTAGATGAAATCAACCGTCACAATTCTACACCAGGTGTTGGTGAAATAGAAAGCACCAATCCGTGTGTTACAGGTGATACTTTAGTCAGTACTAAAGATGGTTTAATGCGTATAGACACATTATATGAGGAATATAAGGAAAAAGGTTTTAAAGTTATAACTGATAAACGGATCCCCACTATTCTACCAAAAGTAGTAAACAGTAGTAATCCAGTATATTCTACTAATGTAAATAAAAAAGGAACTCAATTGCAGGAAGCTGTTAAAATATATAATAACGGCAAAAAAGATGTTTATAGATTAACTACTAAAAACGGTTATGAAATCAAGGCTACTGCTGATCATAAATTTCTTACAGATAAAGGCTGGAAAGAACTACAGGATTTAAAGAGAGAAAACAAAGTTTTAATACAGTCTGATGAAGGTAACTTTTCTACTTCATCTAATTTAACCTTTGAAGTAAACAATACTGTTAAAGAAAAAAATGGGAAAAGATATAAATCTAACTTTCCACAAGAATGGTCGCAAGAATTAGGACAAGTGCTGGGATACCTCCTTGGAGAAGGTGGGCTCAGAAAAGAAAACAAAAACTGCCGCGTTGGTTTTACATTTAGTAAAAATGATCAGCAATTATTAAAACACTTCAAAGAAATACTTGACCAGATGTACGGCAGAGATATTAAACCTATCAAAAAGAAAAATGATACTTTCCATCTCTCCTATCACAGTAAGTTTTTTGTTGATTTTTTCAAAAAACTGGGAGTAAAAGCTACACAACCAAGTTCTAAAGAAGTTCCTTCTTCTGTCTTCACTGCTAATAAGGAAGCTGTAACTGGCTTTTTACAGGGACTATTTACAGCAGATGGAACTGTATCTAATGATAAAAATAAAGGAAATTACTATGTCCGTCTAACTTCTAAATCATTGACACTATTAAAACAGGTACAGATGCTTTTAATCAATCTAGGTATTAAGTCCAGAATTTATAATAGAACAAGAAAAACAACCGATAATAAATTCACATATGCTAATGTTAACGGCGAAAAAAACAGCTACAGGACTGATGTTATCCTGTATGAACTGCAGATATCTTCCGGTTCTCTTTATACTTTTGCTGAAAAAATAGGTTTCCTACTTGAACGAAAGGAAAAAGAATTAACAGATATTATAAGCAACCACAATCTGCATCAGCAAAAAATGTTTGATAAAATTAAAAATATTGAATATGCAGGAAAAGAAACTGTATATGATCTTACAGAACCAGCTACTCATTCTTTTATCGGCAATGGCTTTGTTATCCATAACTGCGGTGAACAGCCTTTATTACCTTTTGAAGCATGTAATTTAGGTTCTATTAACCTTGCCCACATGACTAAAAAAGTTAATGGTGATTATCGTATTGACTACAACAAGCTCGAAAATACCGTAAGAAAAACAGTGAAGTTTTTAGACAATGTAATTGATATGAATAAACATCCCTTAGAAAAAATTAAAGAAATGGTTCAAGGTAATAGAAAGATAGGTTTAGGAGTGATGGGTTGGAGCGATCTTCTAATACGCCTCAGAATCCCATATAATAGCGAAGAAGCGGTTAAATTGGGAGAAGACATTATGGCCTTCATAGAAGAAGTGTCACATGATGAATCCTCTAATAGAGCAAATAAGAGAGGCTCCTTCCCTAACATTGAAGATAGTGTTTATGATAAACCGATGAGAAACGCAACTACTACTACGATTGCTCCAACTGGAACAATTAGTATTATTGCAGGGGTAAGCAGTGGTATCGAACCTTTATTTGCAATCAACTATGAACGGCACATCTTAGATGATGTTTTAATAGAAACCCATCCTATCTTTGAAGAAATAGCCAAAGAAAGAGGCTTTTATTCAGAAGAATTAATGAAAAAAGTAGCCAAAAACAATTCTATACAACACATGGATGAAATACCGGAAGATGTAAAGTTAATCTTTGTAACCGCCCATGATATCGAGCCAGAATGGCATATTAAGATGCAGGCTGCTTTTCAAAAATCAGTCGATAATGCAGTAAGTAAAACTGTCAACTTTAAAAACTCAGCTACTGTCGATGAAGTAAAAAACGTATATGAAATGGCTTATGAATTAAACTGTAAAGGCGTCACTATCTATAGAGATGGAAGTAGAAGCAAACAGGTTCTTTCAACCTCCAGTGAAGAAGAACAATCTAAACATGATAGAAAAACTAAGAGGCCTCGTCCTAAAATAACTTACGGTACTACCGAAAAGACTAAAATTGGTTGCGGCAAACTCTATATCACTATTAATTCAGATCTAAAAGGTATCAACGAGGTATTTACCACTACAGGTAAAGGCGGCGGCTGTCACGCCCAATCAGAAGCAATTTCTAGACTTGCCTCCCTGGCTTTAAGAAGTGGTGTTGCCATCGAGGAAGTTGTCGATCAACTGCGGGGTATCAGATGTGAAGCAGCCATGATCAGAAAAGACGTACACAATTTATCCTGTCCAGATGCAATCGGCCGGGCCTTAGAAAAATATGATGAAGAAGAGATTCATAAAAAGTTCAATATGGATATTGAAGCAGAAGATACAGAGGAAGAGGGCACTCCTCAAATAAATCAAAAAGTGGATTCCTATACAAACGGCTCTGTTTGTCCTGAATGTGGACATGAGTTAGAACATGAAGGCGGTTGTTCAGTCTGTAGAAACTGCGGTTGGTCACACTGCGGATAAAAAAATAACTTGCAGTTATATAGGAACCTTGACAGGGTTCCTATTTTTGTCCCCATAAGAAAAAGAACCCTCCCGGGTTTTAAACATACACTAATCTATTTCATAATCATTTTTATTTAAATCTATAGAATCAGATTTGTCTATATTGCCTTGTTCATCATTATCCGGACCCTGGTATTCATTCATCATGCTGCTTAAGAAAGGCCACATTATTACAAAAACAGCAATATCATCTAACTGCCCTACCAAGGGGAAAAAATCGCCAATAAAATCATAAGGAATAATTAAATACAGCAGTGGTATGGCTAAAAGTAATTTTTTATGAAACGGGACATTTTTATCTCGAAAAAATTGAATGATCCTGATAGCTTTCTGTAAAACTCTCATAATATATACCTCTTTTTTTATCTGGTAAGTATATTATAATATATAAACTCGATTTGTACAAAAATAACCGGTGGAAAACTCACCGGTTTAAGTCTGTTTTAATTATTTATATGAAAATTTATTTTTGTTTCTGCAACTTTTTCCAATCATTCAAAAAACCTTCCAGCCCTGAATCAGTTAAAGGATGTTTGGCCATTTTTTCAATTACACTATATGGTATAGTTGCAATATCAGCACCTGCCAATGCTGCATATTTGACATGAAGTGGATGTCTTATACTAGCAGCCAATATTTTTGTTTCAAAATCATAGTTATCATAAATTGTTCTCATATTTTTCACTAGATCCATACCCTCATGGGCTCGATCATCTAATCTACCAATAAATGGGCTAGCATAAGTGCCTCCTGCTTTAGCAACCAAAAGTGCCTGGTTAGCTGAAAATACCAAAGTTACATTTGTCTTTATTCCCTCTTTAGATAGAGTTTTGACAGCCTTTAAACCATCGATAGTCATTGGAATTTTTACTACTACATTGGAAGCAAGCTGAGCAAGTTCTCTTGCCTCTTCAATCATACCCTCTGTATCAATGCTTAAAACCTCTGCGCTTACAGGGCCATCGACTATTTCACATATGTCCTTTATCCTGGTGTGAAAATCTATATCTCCCTCTTTAGAAACAAGGGATGGATTAGTTGTAACTCCGTCAATAACTCCAAAGTTAGCAGCCGTTTTGATTTCTTCTAGATTTGCAGTATCAATAAAAAAATCCATTTAGCACTCCCACCTTTCTGCTTATAATATATTAATTTAAATTATATCATATATTGTGTGAAGATTAAATTTTTAATCCAAATAACCAAGGCTTTTTAATCTCTTTTTAATCATTTTAATTTCATAGTTCGATAAATTTTCTTTTCTATTACTCATATTTTTATCTTTCATTTTCTGGTTTGAAACTAAATCCCTCAAAACATATACTATAAATTCAGTTACACTATTAAAACCTGAATCTTCAATAATTTGATTCAAATTATTGTATAAATTTCGGGGGATTTTAATAGTTGCTTTATTATCTACCACAGTTAAAACCTCCAAATCTAATAATTATTGTTATAAAATACCTCTTTTTTCCAAATGATCAATAACAATTTGAGCACTTTCTTCTACAGTTTCCTGATCAGTTTTTAAGATTATATCAGGTTTTTTGGGTTTTTCATAAGGATCAGATATACCCGTAAAGTTTTCTATTTTCCCTTCTCTTGCCTTTTTATACAGTCCTTTGACATCCCTCTTCTCACATACTTCTAATGGAGGAGCTACAAACACTTCAATAAATTCTCCCACCTGCATTATTTCTTTTTTGGCATAATTTCTAGCAGATTCATAAGGAGAAATGAACGAACATAAAGTGATTACATCATTATCAGTCAAAATCTTTGCAACAAAAGTATTCCTCTCTATATTTTTATTTCTATCTTCTTTAGAAAACCCTAGATCTCCCGTTAATTTTTCTCTAACAATATCTCCATCCAATCTTTGAATATAATAACCTTGTTCAGTTAACCTCTTTTCTACCTCTAAAGCAACAGTTGTCTTTCCAGCTCCACTTAAACCTGTAAACCAAACAGTAACACCTTTTGCTCGCTTATTCACTGTGATAATTGCTCCTTTCAATCTATATTATTTATGATTGCTCATGCCTTTTATTAATATATCAGCAACCTCTGGTCTGGTCATCTCCTCTGGAGGCCTCTTTCCCTCTCTAATTAGTTTTCTTACTTTTGTTCCACTCAATCCTATATGTTCTTTACTACTATGTGGACAAGTTTTTGTTGTCGCCATTGACTTACATTTTTTACAATAAAAAGAATATTCAAATCTTAAGGGTATAATTCCTATTTCACTTTGAGAAAAATTATCAAACATATTTTGTGCTTCATATGTCCCATAATAATCACCCACACCGGCATGATCCCTTCCAACTATGAAATGTGTACATCCATAATTTTTTCTGCATAAAGCATGAAATACAGCTTCTTTTGGCCCGGCATATCTCATAGCAGCAGGGAATACTGACAGAAAAACCCTTCCTTTAGGATATATTTTATCCATAACAACCTCATAACTTCTTATCCTATAATCTGCAGGTATATCGCTGCTTTTGGTCTCCCCCACTAAGGGAGATAAAAGTAGACCATCAGTAATCTCTAAAGAACACTTTTGCAAATATTCATGTGCCCTGTGGATAGGATTTCTGGTTTGAAAACCAACCACGCGTTCCCATCCTTTGTTTTTGATATAATTCCTTACTTCTGTAGGGTCCATCCGATATTGATTAAATTTATCATGCTTAATTCGCCTTAAAAGATGTATTTCACCCCCTAGATGATAACAGCCTCTTTTATAAACATTTTTGACACCTGGATGTTTTTCTGATTGAGTCTTATATATCATTTCAGCTTCTTTTTCTTGTTCATAAGTATAAATATCTTCTACATCCATCACTGCATAAATTTTTTCTGAGTAATCTGTCAGTGCAATCCTTTGGCCCTTTTTGATCTTTGCAGCCTCTTTTTTGTCAACACCTAAAACTATAGGAATTGTCCACATAGTGCCATCAGATAATCTCATTGTATCCCTTACGCTTTTATAGTCATCTTTATTCATAAATCCTTCAATAGGGCTATAAAGACCTGTTGCAATATTTTCTGTCTCTACTAAATCACTTTTATCAAGTTTAAGGTGAAACATATTTTCTTTTTCTTCTAAAATATCAGCCTTTTGCTGATTACTTACTATTTTATTAACCAATTTACCACCATGAGCAGCTATCATTATTTGTATTAATACCTCCTGTTCGTAACACTCTTATAATATATACTGTAAACACTCCTATAATCCTCTTATAGTTCAAAAAAAATTACTTTACTTTTCTTAGCTTCTCAACATAGTAATCTTTAAGGATTACATCCCCTAACTTTACACCCGGTGAATTTTCACCGTGGAAATCAGAACCGCCTGTTATTAACAAATTTAGCTTTTCGGCAATATTTTTATAAAATTTTACATCGTCTTTACTATGTTTGGAGTGGTAAACCTCTAAACCTAAAAGCCCAGCTTCTTTTAATCTATTGATTCCTGCCTTTCGCATGGGATTACCATGATTGATAAACACAGGATGAGCCAATACCGGTAAACCTCCACTTTTTAATATCAATTTTATAGCCTCTTTAGGACTTATCTTGTATTTTTTTACATAAGCTTCTCCCCCATTGCCAATATATTGATCTGAAAAAGCATCTTTCATCTGTTCTATATAACCTTTTTTGACCATTAATTGGGCAATATGGGGTCTACCAATATAATCATTACCTGCAATTCTTCTTAGCTCTTCAAACTTTATTTTTATATTTCTTTGATTTAAAAGTTCAACCATTTTCTTAGCTCTTATTAATCTAGCATCAAAAATCTCTTCCGCCTTTTTTATTAAAAGGGGATCTTCATAATTAATAAAATATCCCAGGATATGAATTTCAGCATTTCCTTTAAAAGTTGAAAATTCTATTGCAGGAATTATCTCAATTTTCTTGTTTTCTGCATATTCCAAAGCCGGTTTGATCCCCTTTAAGGTGTCATGATCTGAAATAGCAATTGTATTCAATCCAATATTCACTGCTCGATTGATGATCTCCTGGGGTGAATAACTACCATCTGAGTATATAGTGTGGATGTGTAGATCTGCACTCATCTAATAACCTCCCAATTATTATATTCTGTCATTTACTTTATACCATAATAGACCTATCCACTCATGCACAGCCTGTAAGTTTGCTTCAAGAACTCCTCTATTGGGTAAATAGTCTAGCCAGGATAGTTTGTGGCTATAGCTGTAATTAGATACAACAGGAAAATATTCTATATTTAAATTATCAAATACAGCTACTGACCTTCGCATATGGTTGGCCGAAGTAACAAGATAAATCTTTTGATATTGGTTTTCTTTTAACCATTCTCTTATCTCTAAACCGTTTTCATAAGTAGTTCTAGCTTTGTTTTCTAAAATCAAGTTAATATTTTCAAAGTTTTTTGCCACAGCAGAAACAATATTATCTATATCAACACCTTCATATCCAATACCGGCCCCACCGGAATATATTAAGGGCATCTCACTTTTTTGAGCGATCATAATCCCCTTTATCATTCTAGCAAGACTAATGGAAGAAAGTTCATCTTGGCTCTCACTTTCACCATAATGGCTCCCCCCACCTAAAACTACAACCGGTATTTTTTTGATTTCCGCTTTATTAAAATCATCAATTTCTGCAGCAAAATTTTCAAGCGGCATCACTAATAAATGAATGCCAAGAGCTGTGAATGTAATCACCATTAACAAAACAATAAATAGAGACATCAATTTTATAATAAAAGATTTTGTTTTGGTAATAAGATATAGCAAAATCATGATATTAAATAATAAAAACAAGCCTGGTAATGTTATTAAAGATGAAATGATCTTTTCTATTGAGAGCAGCATCAATCACCAATCACTTTCACAAGTACCCTTTTTCTTCTTTTTCCATCAAACTCACCATAAAAAATCTGTTCCCATGGCCCGAAGTCTAATCCACCTTTTGTAATAGCAACCACAACTTCTCTGCCCATAACCTGTCTTTTTAGATGGGCATCAGCATTTTCTTCAAAATCGTTATGCTCATATTGAGAAATGGGTTCATGAGGAGCGAGTTCTTCCAGCCATTTTTTATAATCATTATGCAAACCTGATTCGTCATCATTTATAAACACACTAGCTGTTATATGCATAGCATTTACCAAACATAAGCCCTCTTTTATCCCACTCTCTTTAACTATTTTTTTGACTTCACTAGTTATATTTATCAGTTCTAATCTTCGGTCGGTATTAAACCACAAATACTCTCTAAAAGATTTCACTTCATTCCCTCCCACTTTATAATTTATTATCTTTATTATAAAACACATTGCAATACAGAACAAGTCATTCATTATTTATATCCAATCTCGTTTAAATTAAAATCTGGACTTGCTTATAATATATCATTTGTTTTAATTGCTTTATTAAAAACAGTGATGAAGGATCAATAATGACGCGGTTATCATAATTTTGCTTTTATTTTTTAAGATAATAATTAGGAATATTAAAACAAATAGTTTCTATATCTGTTAGTATTTTATCAATGTTTTTTTTATTATATTTTTCTTTTTGTGCCTCTTCACAAAGTTGTTTTGATAATAAATATATTTCTTCCATATGTAAATTACTCGCGATACCTTTTAAATTATGAGAATAATATTTGATTTTTTTTACATTTTTATCTTTGATAGCTTCTTTTAATTTATTTACTCTTTGAGGCAGTGATCTTATACCTTTTTTTACAATATCACTTATTTCCGCATCTTTATTAATCCATTCCATTACCAGCTCTTCTGCATCTATGTTCTTATTAAAAATTATTCAACACCCCTTAATATTAGTGATTTTAATTA
>JAGXLU010000055.1 GCA_018334565.1 Halanaerobiales bacterium
TCAACTTCTCTTAATTGAACTATTGTTTAATTTAACTTATCTAATTTATAGAAAATCTCATCTGTAACTTCTTCTAAATTCATATTATCAGTTCTAATAATATTATTAAACTGATTATATAGATACTCTCGCTTTTTCAAGAGCTCATCCACGGCTTTTTTAGGATTATTTTGATCAATCAGGGGTCTATCACTGATCTCTCCCAATCGATTTACAATTGTATCAGGGGAGGCTTTTAAGTAAAAAGGCATGGTCTTCTCTTTGATCAAATCAATATTGTCTTGATCTATAACTATACCTCCCCCCGGTGATATAATTAAATCTTCATGCTTTTCAATCAATTTTTTTAAGAGTTTTTTTTCCAGTCTTCTAAACTGCTTTTCTCCTTTTGCAGAAAATATTTTCCTTATACTATTTTGTGTTAATCTCTCAATATACTGATCTAAATCTATAAACTTATAATCAAGTTTTTTAGCTAATAACTTTCCCACTGAAGTTTTCCCAGCTGCCATAAATCCAACTAACGTAATTATCATTTCAAACCCCCATTTTGTATGCTGCTATATTCAAACCCAATACGGCCCAAAAAATAGGTGCAACTGAGACTACACTTATATTAAATAAGGCAGTTACCGTATATGTGATTACTGCCATGAAAAGGGCTGTATGATAGATATTGAGCTCACTGACCTGATTTTTTAACCTCTTAAGTGCCTTAAAACCATTCTTGTATATATTGGCTAATAATAAGAGATAAAACAAAAGGGCGGGTAAACCCAAAGTAATACCAATCTGTAAATACTCGTTATGCGCTTTGTCTACTAATATTGATTTTTTACTATTTCTCAACATATTATATTTCATTTGAGGAAAGACTGTATCAAATGTATCTGGGCCTGAACCGAAAATTGGGTTTTTAAATAATAAAGGCAAACTGTATTTGTATATAGCTAATCTCCCAGAACCCACCTTTACATATGTCTGTTCTTGCTCTGCATCTGTTAATGTCTTTACTTCTACAAACAAGGAAATCACCCTATTAGTATAAAACAACTCTTGTTGAAAATCTATTACCCCTAAAATAATAATAAAGATCAATATAATAATTATTAATCTTTTCAAATTTTTTCTCAAATAATCGTGAAAATATAACAAAAATATAGAGATTGAAACTAAAAAACCAACTAAAGCACTACGGGTACTTGTAGCAACCAAAAATGCAAAAAATAATGAACTAAAAAACCCGTATTTATATAACTGTTGTCTTTTTTGACTATATATGTATAGAACTAACGAAAGAGATAAAACGATGGCTATATAACTAGCAGCAAAATTTGGATTACCGAATGTTGCAAAAGCTCTGTCCGGTTTTCTATTTATAAAATCCAGACCGTAAAACTGAAGTAGTCCATATACTGATAAAATCGAAGCCGATATGAATAAATATTTTATAATACTCTTTAAAAACTTTCTTTTGTCTATAAAATAACCGGCCGCAATAAATATAAGTACATAAGATATGTATGTAAACAAACCTTCCCATCTGTTAGGATTTCCAAACAAACTCCTCAAAAAATGATCCGAAAAAAATGTAGATAAAATTGTAAATATTAAAAATAATGTTACACTTATATTATTTAAATCAGCTGAAAAACTTTTTTTCTTATATCTCGATTTTAAGGCCATGATAACCGCCATAATAAAAACTAAATAAAAAACACCATAAATTTTAGCCTTATTTATATTATCAACGCAAATTAAAAAATTATTTATAAATTTATTTGGATATAAACAGGCTTCTTTTGTATATAAAAGATATAAAAGAGGTAAAAATGCGGTTACTGCAATCAATATAAGAGTAATTATTTTTTCATAATTGACTTCAGATATTTTCATGCTTTGTTCTCCCTCCAGCAATTGTTAATAATAGATTTATATATGTAATGCAAAAGCTTATTAGTGTTATTTTATAATAAACACTTTTACTTCTTTCTCTAAATATTTTTTTTTAATACTTAAAATCAAATATTATTTTCACTTTGCTCTCTTATCCTGTATACAGCCACATTCAAACCCAATACGGCCCAAAAAATAGGTGCAACTGAGACTACACTTATATTAAATAAGGCAGTTACCGTATATGTGATTACTGCCATGAAAAGGGCTGTATGATAAATATTGAGCTCACTGACCTGATTTTTTAACTTCTTAAGCACCTTAAAACCATTCTTGTATATATTGGCTAATAATAAGAGATAAAACAAAAGGGCGGGTAAACCCAAAGTAATACCAATCTGTAAATACTCGTTATGCGCTTTGTCTACTAATATTGATTTTTTACTATTTCTCAACATATTATATTTCATTTGAGGAAAGACTGTATCAAATGTATCTGGGCCTGAACCGAAAATTGGGTTTTTAAATAATAAAGGCAAACTGTATTTGTATATAGCTAATCTCCCAGAACCCACCTTTACATATGTCTGTTCTTGCTCTGCATCTGTTAATGTCTTTACTTCTACAAACAAGGAAATCACCCTATTAGTATAAAACAACTCTTGTTGAAAATCTATTACCCCTAAAATAATAATAAAGATCAATATAATAATTATTAATCTTTTCAAATTTTTTCTCAAATAATCGTGAAAATATAACAAAAATATAGAGATTGAAACTAAAAAACCAACTAAAGCACTACGGGTACTTGTAGCAACCAAAAATGCAAAAAATAATGAACTAAAAAACCCGTATTTATATAACTGTTGTCTTTTTTGACTATATATGTATAATACCAATGAAACAGATAAAACGATGGCTATATAACTAGCAGCAAAATTTGGATTACCGAATGTTGCAAAAGCCCTATGCCAGTTTTCCCTGATCGGTCCTCTTTTTATAAAATCCAGGCCGTAAAACTGAAGTAGACCATATACTGATAAAATCGAAGCCGATATGAATAAATATTTTATAATACTCTTTAAAAACTTCCTTTTGGCTATAAAATAACCGGCCGCAATAAATATAAGTACATAAGAAATATACGTAATCAAGCCTTCCCACCTGTAAGGCCTGCCATATATACTCTGAAAAAAATGATCCGAAAAAAATGTAGATAAGATTGTAAATATTAAAAATAATGTTACACTTATATTATTTATATCAGCTGAAAAATTTTTTTTCTTATATCTCGATTTTAAGGCCATGATAACCGCCATAATTAAAACTAAATAAAAAACGGCATAAATTTTAGGTTTATATATATTATCGTCACGAATTAATAACCTGGTTTTAAATCCAGTTGGGTATAAATCAGCCTCTCCTGAATATGGAAAATATAAAAGAGGTACAACCGCAATTACTGTAATCAAAAAGAAGGTAATTATTTTTTCATAATTTACTTCAGTTAGTTTCATACTTCGTTCTCCCTCCAGCAATTATTAATAGTGGTTTTATGTATGTAATGCAAAAGCTTATTAATGGTATTTTATAAAAAGCTTTTTTATTCTCTTGTTTATTTAAAAATAAATTTTGTAATAGTACTAAATATCAAATATTATTTTCACTTTGCTCTCTCATCCTGTATACAGCCACATTCAAACCCAATACGGCCCAAAAAATAGGTGCAACTGAGACTACACTTATATTAAATAAGGCAGTTACCGTATATGTGATTACTGCCATGAAAAGGGCTGTATGATAGATATTGAGCTCACTGACCTGATTTTTTAACCTCTTAAGTGCCTTAAAACCATTCTTGTATATATTGGCTAATAATAAGAGATAAAACAAAAGAGCGGGTAAACCCAAAGTAATACCAATCTGTAAATACTCATTATGCGCTTTGTCTACTAAATATAAAGAACCATCTTGCATCAATTTATTATATTCCCTGTGTGGGAACCTATAATCGAAGGTGTCAGGTCCAGACCCTAAAATCGGTTTTTCGAAAAGCAGAGGTATACTGTATTTATATAATACAAATCTAAGTGTACCGGCTCTTTCTATGGCATTCTGTTCTTCTGAAACTGTTATTGTTTTAACATCTCTGAACATCTCGAAAATCCTGTCGGAATAATAATACTGTTGATCAGAATCTAAAATAAAAAAAATAATAATAAATATAAGAGTTATGATTAATACCTTTTTTATATTATTTCTCAAAAATCTATAAAAAAATGCTATAAAAATAATGGTTGATACAAAAAAACCAACTAGAGCACTGCGGGTACTTGTAGCTATCAGAAAGGCAAAAAATAATGAACTTATCAATCCATAAATATACATTCTTATTTTATTACCATTATAAATATATAAAACCAATGATAGCGATAGTACAATTGCTACATAACTAGCAGCAAAATTTGGATTACCAAATGTTGCAAAGGCCCTTTGCCAGTTTTCCCTGATCGGTCCTCTTTTTATAAAATCCAGGCCGTAAAACTGCAGTAGTCCATATACTGATAAAATAGAAGCCGATATGAATAAATATTTTATAATACTTTTTAAAAACTTCCTTTTGGCTATAAAATAACCGGCCGTAATAAATATAAGTACATAAGAAATATATGTAATCAAGCCTTCCCACCTGAAAGGTTTCCCATATATACTTCTAAAAAAATGATTCGAGAAAAATGTAGATAAAATTGTAAATAAGAAAAATAATGTTACACTTATATTATTTATATCAGGCTTGATACTCTTCTTTTTATATCTTATTTTTAATCCTAAAATAATTACCAATAAAACAACAAGGTAATAAGTTGTATAAATTTTTGGTTTATAAATATTGTCATATCTTAATAAAACTGTTTTATCAAAATCAATACGGTATGGCTCGCCTTTTTCAAAATAGGGAAAATATAAAAGAGGTGTTACAGTTACTATTACAATTAATATAAGACTGATTAGTTTTTCATAGTTTTGACTCTTTAAATTCATCTTTTTCTCTCCTATTAATTATTTAGTATATAGTTATTTTATGATCAATTAAAATTTCTTTTATATTGTTTTTTAAATTTTATCTTGGCAATATCCCCTGGTTTAAAAAAATTACTTTGATATATATATTTAAAAAATATTTTTTCTCTTGAACTTTATATTAACATGATAAATTCATTAGAAAATTACAGTTTTATGATAAATACCAATTTCTAGTAGTTATAGCTGCAGGTTATCTTTCCTTAACTTTTTATAAAAATATTTCTAACAGTAAACTGAAAATATTTTAAAACCCCGGCCAGATCTGTATGACCGACCGAGGTTTTTATAATTAAACATTGATATCTATCTGCTTTTTATCTTTATTTATAATAACTATACCAACCTGACTGCCTATACTTTGCTATTTCTTGTGCATTATATAATTAAATTGAAATCCTTATATTAAACCTATAAACCTGTTTAAAGTTATTAATAAATCCATTTCAAAATCAACTCAAACTGTTCTATATTTGACTATAAGCAATTGATACATTTATTTGATACTAGCCTACGTTATTAAAATCAAACATATCTGTAAGTTTTAATTATCTTATTGCACGTGGTGAAATCAACAACATATCAGCTTCAATTTCATCAGCACTTTCCAATTGGTTTAACTCTAAAATTTCTTCCAAACTTATATCATATTCTCCAAGTATTGAATCTATATCTTGATTTTCATCTACCTTAATTAAATGAGAACTCGGTATCGATAGTACTACCAGATCTCCTTTTTTAAATTCATTTTTATCTTCTAAGTTCTTTATTATTTCATCAGCTGGTAGAGTAAATTTATCTGCTATTTCTTGGGCACTTTGATCTGATGGAACAGCATATAGTATTTCTAGACTGTCTGGTAGTTCATTTATATATTCTCTTTGTCTACGGGATGTATTTAAAATTTCTGCAAGTTCTTCACTACTTAGATCTTGATATCCTTTTGGCTGTGAAGTTTTTACCTCTTCTTGTTCAGTACTTACGCTTTTTGTTTCTGCCTGTTGTTCTTTATCAGATTCTTCACTTTCTGGTTCAATAAACACATATTCTTCTTTTTCCTTTTCAGTATTCAAAGGCTGAACTTTTTCTTTTACTTCTTCTCTTTGTTTGTCTTCAACTATTCTAGGAGTAATAAAGATAACAAGTTCTGTTTTTTCTGTATTATCTGTATCATATCTAAATAATTTCCCGAGGATTGGGATTTCAGAAAGTAGTGGTACCTTTCTTTCCGAATTTTTCATATCTTCCTGAATCAAACCAGCAATTGCAAAAGACTGTCCATCTTTCAATCTTAATTTTGTAGTAACTTCTCTGGTTCTTATTGCAGGAAACCCTTCATATAACTCTTCACCTAAAGAAGATACCTTGGGTGTAACTTCTAATTCTATATAATTTTCTTTGGTAATCCAGGGTGTAAAGTTTAAATTAATACCGGCTTCAATATATGTAATATTAAGTTTACCCTCAGCATCTATACCTTTTACGGGAATCTGCTCCCCAATCAGCATATTACCTTCTTCTCCATTTAAAGTCATTAATCTTGGATTAGCAAGTGTTTCAGCTTTACCTTCTGATTTCAAAGCAGAAATATAATCAGGCCATGTCCCAGTTATTCCTTCAATTTGTCCCATTGGATCTTTAATAAACTCAATAGTGGGAAGGTTATTTTCTGGATTAGATATACCCATTGAACTGGTTTCTGTCATAGATATCTCTTCTAATCTTGCTTCTATAATAACCTGTCTCCTTGGTATATCTAGGTTTTCAATTAAATTTACCGCTCTTTCTACATCCATAGTATTCCCGGAAATAATTATTTCTCTTGTTAATTCATTTTTATTTAAATTAACTTCAGGTACACTATCCTCTACTATTGAACTAACACTATCCAAATTTACATAATCAATCCCAATGATTTCTGTCCTTTTCTGCTGTTCATCATCATAGCGATCAATTAATGTTAATGTGTTACTAACCTTCTCGTCATCACCTTTAATTTCAAGATGTTCGTGCACTTCATCATACGATATCTTTATATCAGGATAAGTACTTTTAACTTTACTTATTAGTTCTTCTTCGTCTATATTATATATCTTGGCATATTTAGTCACCTGATCTTCGGCCTCTTTTTTAGCTTCTTCTTCAGCTAATTTTTCTGATTCAGCAACTTCCTTATCTTCCTGGGTTGGTATATCTACTCTCGAGATCAGATCTTTTGCTTCATCAATATAATCTTGCTCGCCCTTCAATATTATCTGATTATTATTTGTATCAGTTTGAACTATCAATTCAGGATAAATAACTTTGAGATTATCTACAATTTCACTGAGATTTCCATACTCTATTTTGATGATTTCCAGGACATCTTCAGCTTCCTTTTCTTTAACTTCTGCAACTTTTTCTTCTTCTGTAATAATATCAGGGAAATCAACTCGATTTACTAGCTGAACAGCCTCTTCAATTGTTTCTTCTTTACCTACTAAAAGCAGTTGCGTGTTTTCTTTAATAATCTGTATATTTAATTCAGGATAGACACTGTTCAATACTTCTTTAGCTCTATTTAAGTCCTTACTGTCAAAGTTTAATATTTCTAATTCCATTTCTTTATATACTTCTTCTATTCTGCCAGGGGTCGCCACTACTACTGTATTACCATCCCACTTATAAGCCAAACCTGTGGTTTGAGTTATTAGATTAAGTGCTTCATTAAAAGATATTTCCCTTAAATGTATGGTAATACTACCTGTAACAGAACTATCAGAAACCAGATTGACTTCAGCCACCTCTGCAATAGCAGTTAGTACATCCCTGATATCTGCCCCTTTAAAGTTCATGTTCCTTATTTCACCTTCTACTACAGCTGCTATAGAAAAACTTAATAAACTAATAATTATTAATGATGAAACCATTATAAAGGTAATCTTTCTTTTATTATTTTTCAACCAAGGCACCCCCAATTTCCATATAGAAAGTTAAATTTTGATAATTAATTTTTATTCTTTCGTCGCCCACATTCAAGACATCATATTCTCCAATACTTTCACTTTTCCTTATAAACCTGCTCCCATCAGATGTAGCAACAATTGCTATACTTTGACTGCTTTGTTCTATGATTCCATCTAACCTAAAGGGAACTTTTAAATCCTCTATAGTTAATTGAGGGTCTGCAACAACCTCAATTTTTTCTTTTTTGTCATCTTGCTCTTCATCTTGAGCCTGATCATCAGATTCTTTCTTTATTTCGAAAAAAGGATCTCTCATTTCCTCACGATATTTATATTCACCTGCCATCACTATTTCTTTAACTTTTGCTTCTTCTTTTACAGCTTCCTCTTCTTCTTGTTTATCTTCTTGTTCTTGTTCTTTTTCTTTTTTTTGTTCTTCCTGTTCATCAACTTCTTCTTTTTGCTCTGGTTCAGATTCTTCGGTCTGCTCTTGTTGCGTTTCCTCTTGTTCTACCTGTCTGGCCTCTTCTGTTAACTGTGGGGAATCATTTCTATCATACAAGAAGTAATAACTCGCCAAAGCAGCTAATAAAACAACTATAATTGCAGCTATAATAATATTTTTTTTATTCATTAACTCCACCGCCCATTAAACCCTTTTTATAAAATTTAAGGGAAAGGCTTACCTGTAAAAAATCTTCCATTGGTCGTATGGACATGCTCTTATAATCCATCCAATATTCAAACTTTTGTAATTCTACTAAAAATTCATTTAATTTATAATAGTCTGCTTCGATAAACATTGCTATATCTATTGTGTTATCTGTAGCATTTGGTTTATACGATCTGAATAAAATATTGATATTATCGGTAATCTGCTTTAATTCTACCAATAATTTATCATTAGAAATATTAAAGTAATTCACATACAGCGTCCGCTCTGTCAATTCGTTGTATCTCTCTCTCATTTCAGGTAATTTTTTTACCATGTCCTGAGTAATGCGAACTTCCCTGCTCAAACGATTCTTATTTGTCTCTAGTTGGTTGATTTCTTTTGTAAGTGGTTTGTATGCATATAAATAATAAACTGTAAATATAATTATAATAAGTACAATACCTAAAATTATAAGTTCTCTTTTACTTAAATTAGAAAGCATCATCTTCCCCTCCTTCAGTCATAGTTGCTATTAAATCAAAACTAATGTTTTCTTGATTAAGATAGTTCTGGAGGGTAACTTGACTAAAATAAGGCGATTGATTCATATTATCTATATAGTCAATTAAAAGCTCAGTATTAGCAGCACTACCTGAAACAGTTAATTTGTTTTCATTGATTGAAAATGTTTTAAGATTGACACTTTCAGGTATAACGTAGCCGGTTTCCTGAGCAATGTAAGGCCAGACATATTTCCCTTCTATTCTTTCAACATCCGACTCTAACTGTCTCACTTGCTCTCTAAGAGTTAAAAACTCTTCTTTTTTAGGATTAAGTACGTTTAACTGCTGGTTTAAAGAACTAATTTGTTTATTAAGAGAACTCTTTTGAGTTCTTAAAATATAATAATTAATTGCCAATCCGGCTATTAAAACTACTATTAAGATCGTAACACCAATTCTTATCCAGTTAATTGAAAAAACGCCGGTTTCTTTTCTAGCTAAATTAACTCTCATCATCCAACACCTCGCTTGCAGCAAGTCCTAAAACAACCGAAAAATAGGGGGCCACTTCTTTATCCACTTCAAAATCAAATAAAAAATTGTTAAAGGGATTCATTCTTTCAATCTCCTGATCAATTTCTGATTCTAGTAAAGATTTGAGCCCTTTCAATTTAGAACTTCCACCAGTAATATATATCTTGTCTACCCCATGCTCAACTTTTTTTCGTGCAAAAAAATCAAGAGAACGGTTAAGTTCATCTGCTATATTGTAAGCTAAAGGAATCATGATACCACTACTACCGGTCGAACTTCCCAAATCTTCAATATCAATCGGTTCTACATCTTCTTCCGGTTCTTCATCTCCCATTTCACTTTTAAGCCCATTTTCTTTTTTTCTGATTTCCGCATTATCATAATCTAAACCCATCGTCTCAATTAAAGACTCTGTAAACTCTTCACCACCAGTAGTAAAAGATCTTGAAAGGTAAACATTATCTTTATCCCCTATTACTATTCTTGAACCGGCCGCACCAATCTCTAAAACTGCTGCTGGTTGGTCCAATTTTCCTTGATATTGAAGAATAGATAGTAAGGACATGGGCTGTATATTAATTACATCTATATCTAAATTCATAATATTAAAGGGCTCTTCAAAACTACTTATAACATCCTCTTTAACTGCAATTAATAGAATCTCCATATCTTCATCTGAACTGTGCAAAATCTTATAATCCAACCTGGCATATTCAGCCGAGAATGGTATATAGTCTTCTACTTCCCACCTGATAACTTTAGATAACTCTTTTTCAGACATTTTGGGTAGGCTAACATTTCTGACTATAAGGCTGTCGTTAGATACAGTCGCCAAAATTTTACCAGGTTTAATACCTACTTCAGCAAATATTTCCTGCAGTCTATTTGCCACAATAGCAGTATCTTTTATAATACCATTGACAACTGTTTGCGCCGGAATATCTTTTTTAGCTAATTTTTTTACATTCATCCTGCCATGTCCTTCTATCTTGATATCCGCCACTGAAATATTCTTGCTGCCGATATCAACTGCTGTATA
>JAGXLU010000056.1 GCA_018334565.1 Halanaerobiales bacterium
GACTGGCAGTCAAGAGGTCAGGGGTTCGAATCCCCTTATCTCCACCATCTTTAATCGTTGATATAGCGAGAGAAGGTGGTTTTTTTATTTTGTTTATATATTTTGTTTTATCCAAAATAGGTGTTCATAAACCTAAAAATGCTTGATAAATCTTTAGTTTGAAATATTGTTTTATTTTCTAATAAGGAAGCCATATTTAGTGTAAAATCGGCAGATTAAGTCTAGAATATGAGATGAAAATCATATTTTAAATAAACCCATTTAAAAATTATTGTTTCTTTGGATGCAAAAGGGTAGAGTAATAGTTAAATTGAAAGTAAAAAAAGGATGTAATTTTAAATGGTTTATCATTAAAGAGTTTCTTTTTAGATTTTATCATTTTAGCCACATATCAGAAAATAGCAATTATAAAAAAATTTTTGTTATGACAAGATTTATAAGGCATATCAAGGAAAACTTTTAACAATAAGGGATAGAAACGGGGGGTTTATAAAATGAAAATTGCAATGTTAGAACCAATAGGTATATCAAACGATTTATTAAAAAACTATGAAAATGAATTAAAGAGCTTAGGACATGAATTTGTTAGTTATGATAATAGGGTGGAGAAGGAAGATGAAATCATTAAAAAGGCAGAAGGTGCAGATGTAATAATAATAACTAATTTACCTTTATCTGCGAACGTGATTAACTCTTGTTCAAATTTGAAGCTTATTTCTGTTGCTTTCACAGGGATAGATCATATTGATTTAAAGGCCTGCAATAAAAATAATATTCTAGTAAGTAACTCTTCTGGTTATTCTGATCAATCAGTTGCAGAATTAGTATTTGGTATGGTTATCAATTTAATGAGAAATATGGTTAAATGTGATCGTGCTACTCGAGAAGGCAAAAAAAGATTTGGAATGATAGGAAATGAATTATCAGGTAAAAAATTTGGTATTGTAGGAACAGGGAACATAGGTACTCAGGTAGCTAAGATAGCAAAAGCTTTTGGGTGTAAACTTTTTGGGAACGATATTACAGAAAACAAGGAAGCGAAAGCCTTAGGTTTAAAATATTTGGGACTTAAAGAACTAATGAAAGAAAGTGATGTGGTTTCTGTTCATACTCCCTTAATGGAATCCACTATAAATTTAATAAATAAAGAAAAAATAGAATTAATGAAAAAAGAAGCAATTTTAATCAATTGTGCAAGAGGGCCTATTGTGAATAGTGAAGCCCTTGCCAAAGCTTTAAATGAAGAAAAAATTGCTGGTGCTGGCATTGATGTATTTTACATGGAACCTCCTATCCCTAAAGATCATCCTCTCTTAAATGCCAACAATACCCTTCTTACACCTCATGTTGCTTTTGCCACAAAAGAAGCTTTTATTAAAAGATCAGAAATAGTATTTAATAATATTTATAAGTGGTTAGAGGATGAACCACAAAATGTTGTTAATAAATAAAATATTTTTGATTATTTTAAAAACAGCTCTCTAAAATTTTGAAATTAGTGGGACAGATTGATATCAAAATATAGTAGAAAAGATTATTTAATAAATATTTTTACTGATTTAAGACACTCTCTGTAAGTAATCAAATTCTTGACTTTTATGTAAACTTTTAGTTATCATAGTAGAAAGAGTTCCTTCTTTTGGTTGTGGTCTATTATTAAGGTATCAAAAAGAAGCTCTTCTTTTAAATAAAATTTTAGAAATTTTTTAAAAAGTTGGATTAATAATATTATTATGACAATTATCTAGTTCATATTGTTTATTTACTTTTCGAATCCAATTTTATTTGTATTTATTTAAGAAAAAGTTAAAAAGAGGTGTAAAAAATGAAAGAAGGCTTAGAAACTGTAGCAGAACTTATGGCAATATCAGCAAGAACTGCTCCTAAAGCAGCAGGGAAAGATTTTATAGAAATTAAAATTTTAACCGGTGAAGAAATAGAAGAACTTGCAGATTCGATGTTTGAGTATGGTGAAGAAACTAACAGAGCAAATTTTGATCGTGATGCTGAAAATGTAAGGGAAAGTGGTTCTGTAGTTTTATTTTCTCTAAACTCTCCTGAAGCATTAGGCTTAAACTGTGGTGCATGTGGTTATGATAATTGTAATGAATTGCAGTCTAAAGAGGGGCCTGAATTTGCAGGTGGTTTATGTGCTTGGCGATTAATAGATTTAGGAATCGCTTTGGGCTCAGCAGTCAAAACTGCCAGTTTATTAAATGTAGATAATAGGATAATGTATAGAATCGGGGTTGTAGCTCGCAAAGAAGAACTAATAGAAGGCGAATTTGTAATTGGAATACCTCTATCAGCAACTGGTAAAAATATCTACTTTGACAGGTAAAAAATGTAATTGAATCCAATTTGAGTCTTTATAATCTCGACAGGCTATTATTAACAAAATAATCGAAAATTTTAAAAAAAGAATTATTAATAATAAAAAGTACATATATTACTGTAAGTTTCAAATAGGCTTATAGTAGTATAGAATATTAAGGTGTTTGTTTAAAAAGGCTTATTACCATAAATACTAATCGAGTTTTATTATATTTATTGTGTAATATTGGAAATAAATTTTGAATATATGGAATAATATATAATAAAAAGTATGGCTGTATAAAAGTCATGCTTTTTTTACTAAAATATTAATGTGATTATTTACAAACATTATAACTTGTTTTTTTATACTAAAACCATATGGGGATTGTATTTATAAGGTCTTGTTGAAAAAGGCGCGATAATATATTTAAAGAAAGGTCAATTAAAGAGTTTTGTTATATCAAAGAGGGAGGATAAACAGTGGAAAAGTTAAAAATTGATGATCTGAAGGATTACGGTTTTCTATCAAATTTAGAGTTATCACCTACAGGTGATAAACTTTGTTTTGTTTTAAAACGGGCAAATCTAGAAAAAAATGATTATTTGTCTAATTTATGGATTTATGAACTATGTGATGATAAACTCTGGAAATTAACTTCGAGAGGTAAGCCTAAAAATTTTTTATGGCTTGATAACGACAATATAATGTTTAGTACACAAAAAAAAGATAAAGATGATAATAATATGAAACCATTTACTGAATTTTATAAGATAAATATCAATGGAGGAGAAGCTGAATTTTTTACTGAAATTCCCTATATTATCAAAGATTTCAAAAAGAATTCTCAAACCTTATTTATAAACATACTGGCAGATATAGAAGAAAAAACAGAAGAAGAGCTTAAAGAACAAAAAGATTATGAAATCTTAGATGAAATACCATTTTGGAGCAATAACCAGGGTTTTACAAATAAACAAAGAAACCATCTTCTCAAGATAGATATGAAGGAAAAGCAATATAAAAAAATTATTGGTGGTCAATATGACATTTTAGATTTTGATCTCTTTGGTAATAATTTAGTTGTAAATATGAAAAAATATACTGATAAAATGGAACAAAGCAGTGAACTATATCTATATGATTTATCCAAAGACTATCTTGAACAATTAACCAAAAAAGAAATGGAACTAGGATTTGTTAAAATGACAGATAAATTTTCAATCTATTTTTCTGGTACTGATATGGAGGAAATGGGGATAAATACAAATCATGAAATTTACAAATTTAATTTAAAACATAATAATATAGAAAAAATTACTGATAACTTAGATAGAAGCATTGGCAACTACGTAGGTAATGATTCTAGAATGGGTGGCGGTAAAAATATTGAATTTGATGATGATAATTTTTACTTAATAACAACAGAAGGATATAGTTCTTATTTAAACAAGCTAGAAGGCAGTGGTATCAAAAGAATTATTGATCGTCCTGGAGCAATAGATATGTTTGATGTCAAAAATGGAATTATTGCCTATATTGGTTTTAGAAAAAATAAACTTCAAGAGCTTTATGTGTATCAAAATGGCAAAGAAAAACAGGTCAGTAATTTTAATAAAGAAATTTTGAAAGATAAGATGATTTCAACCCCAGAGTATTTTAATGTTAAAACTACTGATGGCGAAGAACTGGATGCTTGGATAATGAAGCCGATTGGGTTTAATAAGGGAGAAGTATATCCTACTATTTTAGAAATACACGGAGGCCCTAAAGGGACATACGGTAGTATATTCTTTCATGAATTTCAAATAATGGCCAATGAAGGTTATGCAGTTCTTTACACTAATCCTAGAGGTAGTGCCGGCAGAGGTAATAATTTTGCTGACATAAGAGGAGATTATGGGGGCAGAGATTATAATGATCTTATGGAAGTCATGGATAAAGCGATTCAGAAATTCGATTTTGTTGATGAAAATAGTTTGGGAGTCGGGGGAGGATCATATGGTGGTTATATGACAAATTGGGTTATTGGACATACTGATCGTTTTAAAGCGGCAGTATCACAAAGAAGTATATCAAATTGGATTTCTAAATTCTGTACAACTGATATAGGTTATTTTTTTGTTAGGGATCAGTTTAAGGGAGCAACGCCTTGGAATAAACATGAGAAATTGTGGGATGGTTCTCCTTTAAAATATGCAGACAAAGTATCTACCCCAACTTTATTCATTCATTCTCGAGAAGATTATCGATGTTGGCTACCAGAAGGAATACAGATGTTTACAGCTCTTAAATATCATGATATTGAGAGTAGATTATGTATTTTTAAAGAAGAAAACCATGAACTTTCTCGAGGAGGAAAACCAAAACATAGGATACGCCGATTGCAAGAAATAATAGAATGGTTCAATAAATATTTAAAAAAATAAAAGCTATGAACTAATTTAATCACCGATTTTTTTAATATATTTTATCAGAAGTTTTCTTTTTCATTTTAGAGAGGGGTATATTTTATAAATGTTTATCTATTTCAGCCTATTTTTTTCAAATATTTTTATCAACACCTAAATTTTTGGTAATTTTTTTATTAGTTTTTATATTTCATATCAGATTTAAATCTGATATGATTTATTTAAGCCATTGCTAACATCATTTCTCAACCCCTTGTATATTTGCTAGTATACTTGAGGTGATATTATTTATTAGGATGTTGGCAAGGTCTTTTTTTATGTACTATATTATATATTTTATCCAAAACAGCCAAGAAAACTCAATCTAAATCTGTGCTTAAGGTAGTGATGAATTAGCTATTTAAAATTTAATCAAATATTGAATTTAAAATTACCGAAGTTCAGCCGAGAAAGCCCCGTTGATGTAATCGATGTTGTGTTTTTCTTTTTTTTGTATATGAATTCCGTTCTTGATATAATAATATAAAATTTTATAATAAAGGGATTTATATTAATGAATACCTACAAAAGTACAAGACATGCAAAATTTCTTTTAAACTATCATTTTGTATGGATACCAAAGTATAGAAAAATGATTTTAAATAATCCTGAAATTGAAAAGTTAATTCTAGGTACCATAAATGAATTAGCTGATAAGCACAATTTTGAAGTTCTGAATATTGAAATAATGTCCCACCATAAAAGCTTTGGTTTTTATTTTTTTTTAAAAGATTAATCTTGCCAGAAAATATTCATTTAAAAGATCAATTATAAATTTGTCAATAAATATATAGTAATGATATATAGGTTTATTATTTAATTTTTATTTGACTAAAGTGTTTTTTTGAATCAAAGATTTAAAAATAAATTAAATTGGGAGAAAGCGGTATGAAAAAAGAAAAAGCGATATACTGGCTAAAATTTTTATTAGGGTTTTATATTGTTTCTACTATCCTTGTCGCGGGTTTGAACTATGGTTTGGGGGGGATGTTGGCAGAAGAGAATGCTGATTTGATTAATTCTATTTATCTCATTTTTGAGAATGAATTCAAAATTGCTATAATTATAATTGGATCTCTGCTTTCCTTACAGATTATCAAAAAAAAGAAGTATCATAGACTACAGAAAGTAAGTATAATTGCCTTTTCAATTACTGCTTTGCTCATACATGGGATAATTCCCTGGCTTGTAGGTAATCGTGAGCTTTATTATTTTTTCATGCCCCTTCCCTGGTCAACCACAGGTCTTCAATTGATGAATACTTCAACTGTATATTTTTCAGAACATGTTTTAAGCTGGGGTGCAGGCGGTGTATTTGCTGCTGTTGTTTTTTTTCTAACTTCTAATATCGTTGTATTTATTGGTACCTTGATTATGGGTAGAAGGTGGCAATGTTCATATCTCTGTATGTTAAACGGATTTGTTTCTGAAATATGGTCAGATGCATTTCCTCTTATTGGGAAAAAGAAGGAATTAAATGAAAACTGGCTGAAGTTTTTTAATATCTTTCGCTGGATCATGTTTATAGTTACTATGTTTTTTGTTATATGGTGGTTTTTCCGTTTATTAGGAATATCTCTTTATGGTAATAGGGATTTGTTAAATGAATTAGAGGTAATTAAATACCTTTCTCTAGAACTTTTAATGGCAATGTTTTTTTGGGTTGTCTGGACTGGTAGAGGTTATTGTTATTACTGTCCTCTCGGTACATTCCTCTCACTGATCAGTAGATTAGCAGGACAGAAGATTAAAACTGATAATACCCATTGCATTCAATGTAATCAGTGTTCAAAAGCTTGTCCAATGTCTATTGATGTTGCATCTGCTGCTAAAGAAGGAAAAGCTGTCGAAAATCTGCGCTGTGTTGGTTGTGGACATTGTATTGATGTTTGTCCAACCCAGACCTTAAGTTATGAAACTCATTTCCTTAGTTGGTGGCGAGAGCAAACATAGTATAGTTATTATAAGATTTTGTCGATATCATTATTGAAAGTATTTACAAATTATTGATTTAAAAATTAAAGTTCAAAACTCCAATATTAAAATTATAGATAATATTCTTATTATAATAAAATAGAACACGAAAGAAACATTATTATTTTTTATAGAGTTATGAACAAATGTCAATAAACTTGATATTGGTTGTAGATAAGAATATAATTATTAATGTAGAGTTGAACAAATAGATATGGATTGAGGTGATGTGGATGAGAATTTTCGGACCAGTACCATCAAGGAGACTTGGACAGAGTTTGGGTGTAAACAATGTGAGACCGAAAACTTGCAGTTATTCTTGTATTTACTGTCAGTTAGGCAGGACAGAAAATTTGCAATTGGAAAGAGAAAAATTTTATCAAACAGATCAGGTATTAAAAGAAGTAGAGCAGGAATTAATTGAACTTGACAAAAAAGGGGAAAAAGTAGATTATTTTACATTTGTAGCTGATGGTGAACCAACTTTAGATAGTAATTTAGGTAAAACCATTAAAGCTATTAACAAATTTGGTGTAAAAACAGCTGTGATTACTAATGCATCTTTAATCACGGATAAACAAGTAAGAGAGGAATTAAAAAAAGCAGATTGGGTTTCTTTAAAATGTGATGCTGTACGTGAAAAGACTTGGAAAAAAATTAATAGGCCACACGGCAAATTAAAGCTTAGTGAAATTCATCAGAGCATGAAAAAATTATCACAAGAATATGAGGGTGAACTTGTTACTGAAACTATGTTAGTAAAAGGAGTTAATGATAATAGAGGAGACTTAGAAAGGAATGCTGAATTTATTGCTCAGTTAGATGCTTTTAAGTCATATGTTTCTGTACCAACAAGGCCCCCTGCTGAAGATTATGTTGAGACACCAACACCACAAAAAATTAATATGGCAGTGCAAATTTATAAAGAGAGAAATATAAAAACCGAGTATCTCATAGGTTATGAAGGCAATAAGTTTTCCAGTACAGGAGATATTAAAAAAGATATGCTTAATATCACGGCAGTGCACCCATTAAAAGAAGAAGCAGTAAAAGAATTATTAAAAAAATGTGATGGAAAATGGAGCCAAATAGAAGAACTCATTGAAAAAGGTCTGATTGTAGAGACAGAATTTAATGAGGCAAAATATTATTTGCGAAACAAGTAAAGTAATATTTGGATTATAAATTTGATTTGAGGAGAAATTTAAAAAAATATAAGATGGGCATTTTAATAATTAACCATATTTTATCCTAAAAAGTTATCAAAAAACATTTGATTCAGGTAATAAATTTATTAAAAGAAGGAGGTTGTATTTATGGTTAATCGTGGCAACAGAGGGAATCAGGGAAATAGAAGAGGATTGGGACCTCAAGGTATGTGTGTTTGCCCGGAATGTGGGGAAGAAATTCCTCATGAAAGAGGAGTTCCTTGTTATGAAAGAGCATGTCCTCAATGTGGAGCTAAAATGATTCGCAAGTAATCAAAAATGAATTTATATAAAATAATGTAAAAACTAGGAGACCTGCCGAGAGGTGGGTTTCCTATTATATATAATTATATCTATTGATTGGATAGGGGAAAAGTAATTGACTCTAATTTAAAACAGCCAAGAAAACTCCATCTAAATCTGTGATTAAAGTGGTGATGAATTGGCTATTTAAAATTTAATCAAATATTGAATTTTAAATTATTCTTTTCCTTAATTTTCAATATATTTTTTAATCGTTTCTATAGTAGCACCACCAGTAGATACAAGGCAATAGCTTTTAGACCAAAAAGCAGATTTACAATAATATCTTTTTAAATGTTTTTCATATTTCTTTTTAATAAGTCTTGAAGATACAGTTTTTAAAGTGTTAACTAATTTAGATAATTGCACCTTTGGGGAGTTTCAAATAAAATATGCGCATGATCGTTTTCTCCTCCAAACTATATAATACAGTTAACTATCAAATTAGAAATAAAGAAGAAGTAAAACCAGTATATACCAGGCTAGAAAATAATTTTAAGGATAACTGGCATACAAAATATCTTCACAGTTACAATATACAACAGCTTTTTAAACAATTAGCTCAAGATTGGAAAAGTTACTTTAAATCAATCCAAGATTATAATAAAAATTAAACAAATATCAAGAGCAACCAAGACCACCTAAATTTAAATATTTAAATAGTAATCCAGGCGAAATCATATTTACTAACTTAGCTAGAAGAGTTAGAGAAGGAAAGCTGTTACTATCCTTATCTAAAGAGATTAAATCTAAATATAATGTGAAAAGTCTTAAATTTCAGTTGCCGGCAGCAATTGAAAACATTATAGAATTTGATAATTTTCAACAAGTAAGGATAAAAAAAGATAATCTTTCTAAGGAGTGGTATCTATTAGTAATATATAAAATTGAAGCTAAGATAAACCAAAAAATAGCGATATAATGGGTATTGATTTAGGTTTAAGTAATCTTGCTACATTAACTTTTAAAGACAATGTAGATAACTATATCATCAATGGAAGGCCAATGGATATATAGACAATTAACAGATATAATTGAGTACAAAGCTGAATCTGTTGGTATTAAGGTTGATTATCAAGAAGAAACTTATACAAGTCAAACTTGTCTTAAATGCGGTAAAAGACATAAACCTACAAACAGGCACTATAAGTGTCAATGTGGGTTTGAATACCACAGAGATAGCGTAGGAGCTATTAATATTTTGAAAAAGTATACAATCGGTACTCTAAAAGATAAATCCGATTGGTTAGAAGGCGTTTTGACTTCGCCCTATGGAGTAAGATATGATTCTAACTCCACTAGTTGCCAAACTGATTGGAACTCGAGACCTTTTAGTCAGGGAGTTTTAACGCAATATCAGTTTGGAAGATGGTCGAACTATCAAGAATCCTTGTTCATGAACGTAGTGAATTGGTGGGGAGTAGGTCAAAGGCTGTTACAGGTGATGGTGGAACTGATATCTAGGCTATTAATTTTACAAAAGATATTCCAAGTATTTCTGAATAATATCAACCAGTTAATATGAATATATCTTAAAATGATTTAGTTTATAGTGCGATATCTAAATTAGCCTGATTAGCTGGAAAAAATTAGATGTTTTATTTACTTACCATTTAGATTACATAGAGTTGAGAAAACTAATAATTAAAAGTTTAGATGAATATTGAAAATTTAATTAAATTCACTAAAAAATTAAAAGAAGTAGAAGCGCTTTCTTGGTGTTGTTTTTGTATTGTGTTTCATAAATTTACGAAGTGATGGAGGCAATTAAAACCTCATGGGTTTTTATATCAATATGTTACTTAAACTATTAGTTCGCCTACTGTTAGGTAGAAGATGGAGGCTCTTAAAAGAGTACTAGTCTAAAGTATTATTTGTTTATAGTTATGACTTTTGTCATAAACTTTTCGGGTTAAATGATGATATAGGATGTTCTATAGTAGTGTAAATTCAGTTAGTGTTGGTTAACGAATATAACCATCACTATCTTGGGGGATTAGATGTAACCATGATTTTAATAATTTTAAAAACCTTGTAATCTAAAAATAGGTCGAGTTGGTATTTATGCGTTTAAATTATTGGAAGTATAGAAAAAAATAAAATGATGTTTAGTAAAAAAAACTAGAGAATATCGCATTATTAAGAAAGACGGTTTTATATCCACAATGAAAGGTAGTTAAATGATTGAATAGAAAGACACTACTATATGTATAAAAATTTTTCAAGTAAAAAACATGAATAAAATGAATCTTACAAAACTGCAGATAGTTTAGGAATAAAGAGCAAAGAACCCACCCTTTTTTCAAATGGGTGATGAATTTGCTCGGTCTTGATTATGTCATACCATTTGTAACATCAACAAACTTATATTACAATTGACTTCATAACTTTTTGA
>JAGXLU010000091.1 GCA_018334565.1 Halanaerobiales bacterium
ACCTTCTATATTTTATTAAGTTGGACATACTTGGTTTTCAAAATAATAATTCGCTGTTTTAAAGTTGAACATCTTCCTGGGATAAGTATTGATAAATCCCTGAATCTCCTTTACTACTCTCTTAGTCAACCATTTAAAACTTGTACCCTTTGGCAGAAACCTTCTGATCATCTTATTAATGTTTTCATTCGACCCTCTCTGCCAGCTGCTATATGCATCACAATAATATTGCTTTGTCCTTGCTATAGTACTTTTTGTAAAGGAGCGTTCTATACCTTTATAATCTTTAAATTCCGATCCATTATCAGTTGTAATTGTTTTAAATGTTTTCCTGAAATTAACCACTCCAAATCTTCTTTCTATCCTGTCTAAACCTTTTATCACCGATCCTTTGGTCTTGTCTGGTATTAATTCAATAATCTCTTTCCTGGTCGCTCTCTCACTTAAAACAAGCAAAAAGGGGTCTTTTTTGCCTTTCTTACCTTCTACTAAGTCCATCTCCCAATGACCTATCTCAGATCTTTTATCACAAGCTTTAGGGCGATCTCTAATTGTTCTATCTTTCTTCTGTTTTGTTGTTAATCTACTTTCTTTTTTTCTCGCCTTTTTCTTTTTATATTCACCATATACTAAATCCTCTCTATCTACTAATAAAACACCCTTATCTATATAGTTATATATTGTCTTCCAGTGGATATTAATTTCAAATTGATCACTTTCATCTATCTTGTTAGATATTACTTCTGGTGAGTAATTCCCTTTTATCTTCTCTTCTATATATTTTGCTAATTTAGTATGCTTCCCTATTTTTAATTTCGGTCCTTTTGAGGTGGCATTAAGATCATATATCTTTTGAGACAATCCAGGTACATACTCTTTTCGATAAGTCCAATCACTATTTTTTAGTTTAACCAGGCCTCTTTTTATCTCTCTACTTATTGTTGTCCTATGACATTTGATTTCTCGAGCAATTTCACTATAATTTTTATCTTGTTTGTTGTATAAATGAGCTATTATATATTTTTCTTCTAAATTTAGATGTTCACCTTTTTGTCGATCTGTGTTATAATTGCTTTGACACATATTCTGATACCTCCTTGATGTTTTGCATAATACTTAACATTATATAGGAGGTACAGGGTGTGTGTCTATTTTTTATCCTTCCGTGCATTTAATTATACAATGCTCCCTTTATTTTATCAATTTATTCATTTTTGTTCATTAAATATCTATAATAATAGCAGGAAAATTATTTTTACTATTTAATATTATAATATAAGTGTAGTTAAAAATTTAGAGGTGTTCTAATAATGAAAGAAACGAAATGGATTAATGAAATTATTTTAAGTAGATTACAAGACAAATTTAAAAATAATAATTATATTTTTGTGGATGATCAAAAGAAATTACCTTACGCTTTTGAAGTAAAATCTTATAATGAAAAAAGTCATGGTAAAAGAAATATAAATAAGTACGCAACCGATTTATTAATATATGAAAAGTTAGATGAAAACAATTGGAAACCTAGAATAGTAATAGAAGGTAAAATCAATTCAGTCACAACTCATGATGCAATATCTTATAGTAAAAAGGCTTCTTCTCATAAAAATGTGCATCCATATTTAAGATATGGAATACTAATAGGCAATAGAAAACACTATCCACTACCAGGTAGGCTTTTTAGGCATGGTGAAAATTTTGATTTTATGATTTCTTTAAAAAAATATGAACCTTCAGAAGAAGAATGGAATAACTTCATAAATATTATAGAGAAAGAACTAAAAATCTCTAACAAACTCGAAGAAATGCTTTATAACTCTCGCTCACCTTATAGAAAGAAATATACTTCTCTACACAGGCAATTAATACTAAAGGAATAAGGAGGAAATTAAATGGAAAAACTTATTTGTGAAAATAAAGAATATGAATACTTTGATTATCCATTAGAAGAAAAATTTGAAAAGAAAGTAGTTGAATTCTCAGAAAAAATTTTTGGGGAAAAATCAGTCTATATAGATATAAAAAAAAGAATAGGGAAAGATAAAATTTTATCAATACCAGATGGATATTTAATTGATTTTTCTTTTGAAAAAGATCCAAGATTATATATTATTGAAAATGAACTGGCTATTCATGATGCTTATCGTCATATTGGACAACAAATATTACGTTTTGCTATTTCTTATAAAGTTACTGGAAGAAAAATTAAAAGATTTTTATTGAAAGATATCGTGAATAATGAAGAAAAGAAGAACTTTGTTAATAATGCTATTGATAAGGCTGGTTACAGAAATATTGATAATTTACTTGAAGATCTCATCTTTGACAAAGAAGTTGGATGCATAGTTGTAATTGATCAGAATACGGAAGAACTAGAAAATGTTTTGAGTCAGCTCACTATTAATACCGATATTATTGAATTCCAATCTTTTAACAACGGCAAAGAATTCATTCATAAATTTGTCCCATTTCAACAAGATATAAAATCTATTTCTGATGAAGGACAAAACATACCACCCGATGAATTAGACACTATTGTAGTGCCTGCTAGAGAAGAAGGTTTTAATGAAGCTTTCCTGGGTGAAAATTGCTGGTATTCAATAAGAATGTCAAGTTCAATGATAAAAAAAGTTAAATATATAGCTGCTTATCAAACTGCTCCTATTTCAGCTATTACTTATTATGCAGAGGTGTCTAAAATTGAAAAATTTAAGGACACCAATAAATACATATTATATTTTAAGAACTCTGCTGAAAAATTAGATGAACATATTAAGCTGCCTAAAGATAATCCTAATCTAGCTCCTCAATCTCCTAGATATACAACATATGATAGATTGATGAATGCAAATACATTAGCAGAATTATTTTAAAAAAAAGAGTTATAAATAATTACAAATAAAAAGTCAAGAGTTTAACCAGAACTGTAAAAACCACAGTACTGGTAAATAAAAGCCCCCAAGCTTCCTTTCGGAATTACTGGTTTATTATTTATAAAAGGTTAACCAGTAAATCCTCCAGGAAGCTTTTTGCTATTACGCCGCCTTTTCTCCTCCGCAATGTCATGTTTTCCCCCAAATTC
>JAGXLU010000003.1 GCA_018334565.1 Halanaerobiales bacterium
ATAACACAGGGTCTTTATGAAAGTCAAATTTAGGGCCATAAATTATGCTAACTTTTTTTAAATCGTTCTTGGCTGTTATGAGCCTAACCCTTAATGAATTATCATCTAGAGGATAGGAGAGATTATCGATACTTTCGTGATAGATAGCAGCTTTATTCATCTATATCACCTTCTATTATTAATTAACCTTTTACAGCGCCACCAATTAAACCATGTACAATATATTTTTGAACTGACATAAACAAAATTACAATTGGTAATGCCCCTAAGAGAGCAGCTGCTGAGAATACACCCCAGCGGTTACTGTACATATCTGAGATAAACAAGTGCAAGCCAACTGCCAGCGTATATTTTTGATTTGAATTTAGTATTATGCTGGCTAGTATATATTCAGAGTAAGTTGCGATAAACTGCAGAACAAATAAAACAGCCAGTATGGGGCGAGCTAGAGGTAGGATAATCCTGTAAAAAGCCTGAAATTTACTGGCACCATCTATATAAGCTGCTTCTTCTAATGAATTAGGGATTGTATCTAGATAGCCCTTCATTAACCAGGTATTGACTCCGATTGCACCGCCTAAATATATTGTAATGATGGCGGGATGTGTATTTAAGCCAAAAGCAGGTAGTACTTTCTGAATATTTAAAAATAATAGATAGATAGCGACCATTGCTAACATCTGTGGAAATATTTGAATTAATAATATTACGAACAATCCATTTCGGCGGCCTCTAAATTCAAATCGTGAAAATGGGTAAGCAGCCAAGGCTGTCATGCTGACTGCTATAAATGATGTTATAAAAGATATTTTCACACTATTCCAAAGCCAAATAGGAAAGGGATGCTGTGTATTATTAAATAGATATTTAAAGTTTTTTAGACTGGCATTTTCAGGTATCAAATTTTGATTAATTAAGGTATTGGCAGGATTTAATGCAGCAGATAAAGTCCAGACCAATGGAAATAGAGCGAAAGCAATTACTATCCAGATTATAATATGTTTAAATATCCTTGTCTTTTTATCCTGTTTTTTATACATTTTCTTTCACCTCTTCTAAAGCACCTGTGTATTTAAAGTTGAACCAAGTGATTACTGCGGTAATCATAAAGATTATTATACTTACAGTACTGGCTAAACCGAAATCAGCTCCTCTACCACTTTCAAAAGAAAGTCGATAAGTATATGAGATCAAAATATCAGTTCCTCCGGCAGGAGTTTGTGCTCCTACAATAGGAGGGCCACCTTCATTAAAAAGATATATAACATTAAAATTATTAAAGTTAAAAGCAAATGAAGAGATCAGTAATGGGCCTAAACTAACCAGAATTAATGGCAGGGTGATGAATTTAAATCTCTGCCAGGCAGAAGCCCCATCTATAGAAGCAGCCTCATATAATTCACCGGATATACTCTGCAGTGATCCCAAGCTTATTAGCATCATGTATGGGAAGCCCAGCCATAAATTAATTACCACCAGGGCAAAGCGTGACCAAAAAACGCTCTGCAACCAAGGAATACTTTGTAAAGACAAGGTATTGAGAATTTGATTAATAACTCCAACTTCAGTATTTAATAGACCTCTCCAGATTAAAACTGATATGAAAGCAGGTAAGGCATAGGGTAAAATTAAAATAACCCTGTAAAATTTCCTAAATTTTAATGTTTTATCATTTAATAAAATAGCTAGAAATAATCCCAGAACAAAGGTTGTTAAAACACTTAAGATTGCCCATTCAAATGTCCATATAAACACCCTCAAAAAAGGCCCTGATACCCTGCTGTCAGTAAACAGTGTTAAATAATTTTCCCAACCCAGATTTGCTCTATATCCCGGCAAAAGTGTCTCTCCTTCAGGTGAAGTAAAAGAACCTTCTTTGGATAAATAGCTTATATTGTTTTTTAGATCTATAATTTTGTCTTCTGCTTTTACATATTTATACTGCTGTCTGTAAAGTGAAAATTTTGAGATCGATTTCATCTTTAAAATATTATCATTCCAAAAAAATTCTAAATTCTGCAGTACAGATAAGTTTTTGAATAACTGTGCTCTGTCCAAATGCTCATAGTTTTCAATCATATCGATTTTTCCATCATTATTCTGATCAACAAAGCGGGAATCGGCCTTAGTCACTTCTGAAACTTCCTCATCTATTGCCAGATATAGCTTACCTTCTTCATTTTCTAAAAGAACAGCATATTCTTTTTGATCAGGTATTTTATATGCTTTAAAGTTGAAATCCTTTGTATCTTCAGGTAGATAATATCTATTTTCAATTTGATTTATAACCTGTGGTTTTGTAAGTATATTACCAGTTCCATAGTTAGTAAAAGATACATAAACAGTATAAATAATAGGATAAACAACGAGTAGTATCATAAAAAAGGTGCCGGGCAAAATATATCTTAAAGCATAGGTTTTTTTAGATAAATATACAAAATTTATGATTACTGTAACTATAATTAAGACCGATAGAAATATATATTTATGTTCTGTAAAAAGTATGGTTGCACTCCATACAGCCAAAGCATCTAATATACTTAATATGATGATTTTTGCCAGATGCAAAATATTATTTCTCCAGAATTTCAAATAACTCCCCCCCTTTCAAAAAGATTATAAAAAAACTGGTGCCCAATTTTGGACACCAGCATTTATTCTAGTTATCAATATTTTATTGACTGGCTTCAATTGCTTTATTAATTTGAGCAACCGCATTATCTAGAGCAGGTTTTACATCCTGTTTTTGTGTTAATACCAATTCTAAAGCATCACTCCATGCCTCCCAGACAGATGCCATTTCTGGAATACTGGGCATTGGCGTACCATCTGCTGCACTTTCTAGAACACCTGCAACATCAGGGTTATCAGCTGCTTTTTCTGCAGAAGGTAGATAAACAGGTGGGCGACTTCCATTTTCATATAAAGCGGTCATAGTTTCTTCATTAGCAATAAATTCGTTTAAGAAAGTTTGAGCCAGTATCTTATTTTTACTAAAGGCACTTATCATAAAACCCTGAACTCCAACAAATGGTTTAGGCGGCTGACCCTCTATATGAGGTAGCTGGGTAAAACCGTAATTAATACCTGCTTCGGATAATGCAGGTAAAGCCCAGGGACCTGTCAACATCATACCAACCTGTCCATTTGTGAAAAGGCTTTCCATTGTTTGATAGTCAACAAAGGGAACCGAACCTTCTTCATAAAGGCTATCAAGTTTTTTCAGTCCTAAAACTGCTCCTTCATTATTAAGCCCTACATCATTAGGATTTAATTTTCCATCTTCAGTTCCAAATACATAACCTCCCGCGGCACTCATAAAAGGAAATGTGTGATAAGGATCTGGTTGAGGCATAATAAAGCCGTACATATCTTTTTCTTTATCAGTTACATTACTAACAATTGTTTCAAAAGTTGCAAAATTCTTTGGTGGATTTGGTATAATATCCTTATTGTAAATTAATCCAACTGATTCAATAGCATAAGGTACGGCATAAACATCTTCGCCCCAGCTAAAAGCATCTATAGCAACTGGGTAGAAATCATCTTTTTTTTCTCCTAAATCTATTGGTGAAATTAGACCATTAGAAACCAGGTTACCCAACCAGTCGTGTGCACCTACAATAATGTCTGGACCCTCACCTGAAGGGGCCTCTACGGCCATATTATCACGAATATCCCCAAATGCTTTTTCCTGTATTTCAACTGGGATTCCATATTCTTCTTCAAATTTATCTTTAACTGTATCAAGTACTTTAATCCGATTTTCGTCAGCCCAAATGAGTAATTTACCTTCTTCTGAAGCTGCAACTAAAGAATTAAAACTGAATAGCATAGTTAAAACTAGCAGAAAAACAATTAATTTTTTCATATTAATTTACACCCCCATGAATTTTTACCAGAAATAAAAACTAATCTGGTTACATATAATATATTCTATTAAAAAAAAAATTATCCTTTAATTATCGAGAGAAAAATCTGCCTTAATGTGACTGATTATGCTATGTTCTTTGAAATAGAAATTAAAGTAAAAATATAAAAAATATAATTAGCTGGAAATCGGTTTTAAGCGGGCCGTAAAATGCCTTAATATTTTTGGTTCATAACTGAATTCAAGCCCTTTTATTTGACCTGTATGTGATTTAATATTAATTAGAGATTCTGCAGTGAAGTTCAAATGAGCATCTGTATATACCCTTCTAGGAATAGTTAGCCGCAAAAATTCAAAAGGGGATTTAAGTTGTTTTTTGTTTTTGGGATCTCTGCCTAAAAGTAATGACCCGATTTCAACGCCTCTAATACCACCTTCTAAATAAAGCTCATTAGCTAAAGCCTGAGCGGGAAATTGATCAAAGGGTATGTGTGGTAAAAACTTTTTGGCGTCAACAAAAACAGCATGTCCGCCCACCGGATATTGAACAGGTATTTGGTTATCTAATAATTTTTTACCAAGCAGAGAAATTTGGTTTATTCTGTGTTTTAGATAAGGGTATTGAATTCCCTCTTGTAAACCCCGGGAGATTGCCTCTAGATCTCTACCTGCAAGACCTCCATACGTAGGGAAACCTTCCAAGGGTATAGTTTGAGATCTAATCTGATTATATAGTATTTCGTCATCTTTAATTCCAATCATACCTCCAATATTGACTATTGCATCTTTTTTTGCGCTCATTGTAAAGGCATCAGTGTATGAAAACATTTCTATAATAATATCTTTGATACTTTTATTCTCGTAACCCTTTTCGCGTGATTTAATAAAAAATGCATTTTCGGCAAAACGAGCTGCATCCATAATAATAGGTATATTATATTTTTTCGCTATTGAGCTAACTTTTCGGATATTATCCATAGAAACAGGTTGACCTCCTGCACTGTTACAAGTAATTGTAATTATTATTAAAGAAATATTATTCTTTCCCTGGGTTTGGATAAATTTTTCCATTCCATTTATATCAAAGTTACCTTTAAAAGGATGGTATTGATCGGTATTTAGAGCTTCTGCAATGATAAAATTTTTGGCTTTTCCACCAGCTAGTTCTACATGTGCTTTTGTTGTGTCAAAGTGCATATTGCTTAAAACATAATTGTCTTTATCCACCAGAAGAGGAAATAATACCTGTTCGGCTCCCCGGCCTTGATGAGTGGGAACCATATAAGAATAGTTGAATATATCTTGAACTGTATCTTTTAGATGAAAGAAATTCCTACTGCCTGCATAAGATTCATCACCACTCATGATGCCAGCCCATTGATTATCACTCATAGCATTGGTTCCACTGTCAGTTAAAAGATCAATAAATACCTCTTCTGATCTTAAAGCAAATAGATTATAACCAGCTCTTTTTAAAGCAGCTTGTCTTTCTTTTTTTGGAATTAAATTAATTGGTTCCACCATCTTAATTTTATATGGTGGGATATTTAAATTATCTGTCAATATAATCACTCCTAACTATTATTTATACACTAATTAATAAATTCATTTTAAAGAGCAAAAACCCTTTATTTATTAAGTGATTAATGGTAAATTATATTATAGAGAGTATAAAAGAGAAATACAAGGAGTGGATAAAATGAATAGTAATTGTATAGTAGCTCAGTCAGGTGGGCCAACTCCAATTATTAATGCAAGCTTGCAGGGTGTTATTGAATCTTCCTTAAAAAGTAAAAAAATAGATAAGATCTATGGAGCTAGATTCGGTATAAAAGGACTTATAACAGGAAAAATTTTTGATCTTACTGAAGAGGATAAAGAACAGATTGATTTATTACAAAACACACCTGGTTCTATATTAGGTAGTTGCAGGTATAAACTCAAACATTTCAATAAAAACACAGCTGACTATAAGAAAATCTTTAAAATTTTTGAGAAATACAATATTAAGTATTTTTTCTATATTGGTGGTAATGATTCTATGGATACAGTTGATAAATTGAGTAAATATGCCAGGTCTAATAAAAAGAATATAAATATTATAGGAATTCCCAAAACAATTGATAATGACCTTGTTATTACTGACCATTCGCCCGGATTTGGTAGTGCTGCCAAATATATTGCAACAAGTGTAATGGAAACGGCTTTAGACAGCCGTGTTTACCAAAGGCAAAATGTACATTTAATTGAAGTAATGGGAAGACATGCTGGCTGGCTGGCAGCTGCTAGCGCTTTGGCTGGTCAATCTGGACTCAATACCCCTGATTTAATCTATTTTCCAGAACTTGTTTTTTCTACAGATAAGTTCATAAATGATCTTAAAAAAGAGGCTGAAAAAAAGGACAACATTGTTGTAGTGATATCAGAGGGTATAAAAAATGATAAAGGTCAATATATAAGTGCATCTGAGACTTCCAAACATGATCAGTTTGGGCATAAGCAGATGGGAGGAGCCGCTCATTCATTAGTACCTTATGTCAGAAAATATATATTTAAAAGAGTGAAAGTTATCGAGTTTAATGTGCTTCAGAGAGCATGTAACCACAGCGCTTCTCTAATTGATTTAAAGGAAGCATATAACTGTGGAAGAAAGGCTGTAGAAATTGTCTCACACAGACAACAAACAGGTAAAACTATTATTATTAAGAGAATTTCAAATGATCCTTATAAATCTGAAATAACCTATGAAGATGTTGATAAAATAGCTAATAAAGAAAAGAAAATACCTAGAGATTGGATAAATAAAGAAGGTAATTTTGTTACAGAACAGGCTATAAAATATTTGAGCCCTCTTATAAAAGGGGAACCTACTAATAAGAGTAAGAATGGGTTACCACAGTATTCTAATATAAAAGCTGCTGCAACAGTTAGACATAAATATGAAATGAAAGTTTAATCACAACTTAAATCTTGACAAAGAGATTAATTAATAGTATTATTATATACAAATATTTAAAATATATAAAAACTGTGATTGGGAGGAGTAGTTTTGGTAAAGTCTAAGAGAGAGAAGTCCGTCGGCTGTAAGACTTCTTGACTGCAACTAAATCGAAGGTCGCCCGGGAGTTGTTTATCTGAATTAAACTAAGGTAAACCGGTATTAACCGTTATATTAATAGAGGGTCTGAATAATTAGTTATATATATTCAGGAACTAAGGTGGTAACGCGAAGATTATCCTTTTTCGTCCTTATTTGGATGGAGAAGGATTTTTTAATTTTAAATCAATATACAGGAGGTTTTTAAAGATGGATAATCTAGAAAAGAACTACGATCCTAATAAAGTTGAAGATAAGTGGTATGAATACTGGATGGAAAACAATTTATTTAAAGCAAAGGTAGACCAAAAAAAGGTAGCTTACTCGATAGTAATGCCGCCTCCCAATGTAACAGGGCAGTTACATATGGGACATGCTCTAGATAATACATTACAGGATATTTTAACAAGGTGGAAACGGATGAAGGGTTTTTCAGCTTTATGGCTGCCCGGAACTGACCATGCTAGTATAGCTACTGAAGTAAAGGTGGTCAATAAATTAAGAGAAGAAAATATTGATAAGGATAAATTGGGACGAGGGGGGTTTTTAGAAAAAGCATGGGAATGGAAAGATGAATATGGAAATAGGATTACAAATCAGCTTAGAAAAATGGGATCTTCTTGTGACTGGTCGAGAGAAAGGTTTACGATGGACGCAGGTTGTTCAGAGGCTGTAAAAGAAGTATTCATAAAGCTTTATAATAAAGGTTTGATTTACCAGGGAGATTATATTGTAAACTGGTGTCCGAGCTGTCAAACAACCCTTTCAGATGTTGAAGTAGAACATGAAGAACAGGAAGGGAAACTTTTTTATATCAAATATCCTCTCAAAAACAGCCAAAAATACATAGAAGTTGCTACAACCAGACCAGAAACTATGCTCGGTGATACAGCAATTGCTGTTAATCCTTCTGATGATAGATATAAAGATCTGATAGGTAAAACTGCAATACTACCTTTGATGAATAGAGAGATACCTATTATAGCAGATCCTTTTGTAGATAGTGAATTTGGAACTGGGATGGTCAAGGTAACACCTGCTCATGATCCCAATGATTTTGATATGGGTGAAAGAAATGACTTAGAAGTGATTAAAGTAATTAATGAAGATGCGAAAATGACTGATAATACAGGCAAGTATAAAAAAATGGATCGTTATGAATGTCGCCAGGTAGTTATCGAAGATTTAAAAGAGCTGGGCCTTTTGACAAAGATAGAAGAACACACCCATTCCGTTGGCCAATGCTACCGCTGTGATACGGTTATTGAACCACTTGTATCAAAACAGTGGTTCGTTAAAATGAGGCCCCTGGCTGAACCTGCTATTGAAGCAGTCAAAAAGGGTGATATTAAATTTATACCTGAAAGGTTCAGTAAGGTATATTTAAACTGGATGGAAAATATTAAAGACTGGTGTATATCAAGACAGTTGTGGTGGGGTCACAGAATACCTGTCTGGTATTGTCAGGATTGTGATGAAGTGATTGTGAGCAGAGAAGAACCTCAAAGTTGTTCGAACTGCGGTGGTCATAACTTAAAACAGGATGAAGATGTATTAGATACCTGGTTTTCATCTGCTCTCTGGCCGTTTTCTACGATGGGATGGCCAAAAAAAACAGAAGACCTACAGTATTTTTATCCAACTGATGTTTTAGTTACCGGTCGAGATATAATATTTTTCTGGGTAGCCCGCATGATTTTCATGGGACTTGAGTTTATGGATCAGCCTCCTTTCCATGATGTATATGTACATGGATTAATCCGAGATGCTCAGGGAAGAAAGATGAGCAAATCTCTGGGTAATGGTATAGATCCTTTAGAAGTGATTGAAAAATATGGAGCAGATGCCCTGAGATTTACATTGATCACAGGTAATACACCGGGAAATGATATGCGTTTTAGAGAAGAAAAATTAGAAGCGAGCCGTAATTTTGCTAATAAAATATGGAATGCTGCCCGCTTTATATTAATGAATGTAAAAGATTTTTCTTATGATTTAACTAAACAAGATGAGTTGAAAATGAATATGGCAGATAAATGGATGTTAAGCAGAACAAATCAGGTTATAAAAGAAATTGATCAGGCACTCAGCCGTTACAGCTTTGGTGAAATGAGTAAAACTTTATATGACTTTATCTGGAACGAATATTGTGACTGGTATATAGAAATCCTAAAAGAAAGACTTTATCAGGATAAAGATGTTCTTGCTAAGAAAACGGCTCAGTATATGGGAATTAGAATATTAAGAGATATTTTAAAATTAATGCACCCAGTTATGCCGATGATTACGGAAGAGATTTGGCAGAAGTTAGCTATTTCTGAACAAAGTATCATGATTACAAGTTGGCCAGAATATGATGAACTAGAAATTGACAAAATAGCTGAAACAAAGATGAAATTAATTATGAATATAATTAAAGCGGTTAGGAATATAAGAAATGAAATGAAGGTAGATCCAGGACGCAGAATAGAGGCCTTCTTTTTAGCAGATGTTAAACAGCAAAAAATTTTAGAAGAGGGAAAGAGTTATATTAAAAATCTAGCCAGAATTGAAGATATAAATATCAAGGCAGAGCTAAAAATAAGACCTCAACCTGCTTCAACTGCAATTGTAGATGGAATAGAAATAATTTTGCCTTTAACCGGTATGCTTGACTTACAAAAAGAGCTTGCGCGCTTGAAAAAAGAGATTGAGAATGTTAATTATGAAATTGAGAGGGCGCGTGGCAAACTTGCCAACAAGGGCTTTGTCAATAATGCCCCTCAAAATTTAGTTGAAGGAGAAAAGGAAAAGCTTGAGGATTATCAAGATAAAAAGGAAAAATTATTGGATAGGATAGAACAGCTTGAATTAAATTAAAAATTGTATTGACTTAAAAATGATATTCTGTTATGATTATTGCATAAAATGGTTTGGATAAATAAAAGATTAAATACCTCATATAATTCCGGTAATAAGGTCCGGAAGTATCTACCAGGTAGCCGATAACTAGCTGACTATGAGGGAAGTGTACCTAGGTGGCCGCATTTTTTATAAATGGCTGGTTCGAGCGGTACAGATATTATATACACCGAAGGGATAAAAGCCCAGGCGGGTAGGTTCTACTCTTAGTTATTCATTGTAGTTACTACCTGCCTGGCTTTTTTTATTTACATAAAGATTATTGAGATTGGGAGGGAATGAATTTGTGAAAAATGTTTTGATTGTTGGTAGTGGTGGCAGAGAACATACCCTAGCCTGGAAATTAGATCAGAGCAGTCGAGTAGGGCAAATTTATGTAATACCAGGTAATGCAGGTACAGCTGAAATAGCCGAAAATGTAGATATTGATATTTTAGACTTTGCGAAAATGGCTGATTTTGCAGAAAATAATAATATTTACATGACTTTTATAGGGCCTGAAAAACCCCTTGTTTATGGTATTGTAGATTATTTTAAAAAGAGGGGGCTTAATGTTTTTGGTCCAAATCAAGAAGCGGCAAAATTGGAAGGTAGTAAGGTTTACGCCAAGCATATTATGGAAGAGTGTGGTATACCGACTGCTCAGTTTTCGGTTTTTACAGAGGTTAGGAGTGCCAATAAATATGTGGAAAACTGCTATTTCCCCATCGTAATAAAAGCGGAAGGCTTAGCGGCTGGAAAAGGAGTAATAATAGTTAATAATAAAAAAGAAGCTAAGGCAGCTATAAAAAAAATCATGGAAAATAAATATTTTGGAGAAGCTGGTAAAAGAGTAGTTATTGAAGAGTATCTAGAAGGTGAGGAAGCGACTATAATGGTTTTTGCTGATGGAAAGGCCTATCATCCAATGGTTTCTGCTCAGGATCACAAACAAGTAGGAGAAGGAGATACAGGTCCAAATACAGGTGGAATGGGTGCTTATGCGCCGACCCCTCTTGTAACTGATGAGATTAAAAATAAGGTAGACAAAAATATCCTCAGTCCTTTATTTGACTATCTCAAAAAAATCAATCTTGATTTCAAGGGAGTATTGTTTTTAGGTTTAATGGTTAAAGACGGCGAACCAAAGGTGCTGGAATTTAATGTTCGCTTTGGTGATCCAGAGGCTCAAGTAGTTTTGCCTCTTTTAGAAAATGACCTGTTACAAATAGCTGAAAAGATTAACCAAAACAAACTTAAAGAAGTCAATCTACGATGGAAAAGTAGTAAGGCTATGGCTGTTATTTTAGCATCAGGGGGTTATCCAATTGAATATGAGAAGGGTAAGACTATCAAAGGATTAGATGAATTTAACGATTCAGATAATCTTTTTGTCATTCAGGCTGGTACGAAGGCTAAAGGAGATAGTATAATAACAGATGGAGGCCGGGTTTTAGCCTTAGTTGCTCTGGGTGACTCATATCAGAATATCTATGATAGATGTTATGATAATATTGGTAAAATATATTTTGCTGATGTTTACTATAGAAAAGATATAGGACATAGACTAAAAGGAGTGAATTTATTAAAAAATGAGTAAAAAGATTGGAATAATAATGGGTAGTGATTCAGATCTTCCGGTCATGAAAAAATCCTGTCAGATTTTAGATGAGTTAGAAGTTGATTATGAAGTAACCGTTATTTCGGCACACAGGACTCCCGAGAGAGCTCAAGAATATATCCTAACTGCAAAAGCAAATAACATTGCAGTAATTATTGCTGGAGCAGGGAAAGCAGCTCATCTGCCTGGAGTAATAGCTGCAAGCACGCTTTTGCCTGTAATAGGTGTTCCAATCAGAACATCTACTCTTGGAGGGGCTGATTCTCTTTATTCGATGGTTCAGATGCCGGGTGGTATACCGGTGGCAACTGTAGCCTTAAACGGGGCTAAAAATGCGGCTCTGCTGGCTTTACAAATGCTTGCATTAAGTGATCAAGAAATTTCAAGAAAGCTAAAAAGATATAGAGATGAGATGAGACAAGAGGTAAATCAAACTGCTCAAAAATTAGAAGATATCGGTTACAAAAAATACTTAGAAGAATATTTTTAATTCAGGGAGGCCAACAAATGAAAAGTAGAGATATTTTTGAAAACATTAATCCCTTCGATCACAGATATTCTTATAATAAAGAGATTTTTACTGAGTTAAAAGAATATCTTTCAGAAAAGGCAAATATTAAATATCAGCTAGAAGTTGAACTGGCTTTAATAAAAGGTCTAAAAATATTGGGTGTATGCTCAGAAGAAATTTACAATGAAGTTAGGGAAGCTATTTCGACCATAACTGCTGAAGAGGCTTATATAGAGGAACAGAAGACAAAGCATAATATTAGAGCCCTGGTTAATTTAATTCAAAAGAAGGTCTCTAAAAAGGCAAAACCTTATATACACTTAACCGCAACTTCTTATGATGTTGTAGATACCGCAAATACCCTGCGGTATAAGGATGTAACAAAAGATGTTATTTTAGTTAAATTAAAAGAAGTGATCAAACAGTTATCTAAACTAGCCGAACAAGAAAAAGACACTATTCAGATTGGTCGAACCCACGGGCAGCATGCTGTTCCAATCACTTTTGGTTATGTCTTAGCTGGTTATGTGGAGAGGCTTGGCTTAAGGTATAAGGAGATTGAAAAAAAAGCTGAACTCCTCAAGGGTAAGTTTTCGGGTGCCTGTGGTACATATAATGCTTCCAGCTTATTTTTTGATGATCCTGTTGAATTCGAAAATATTATCATGGATGAACTAGGATTAAAGGCAGGAAATTTTTCATCACAAATTGTAATTGCCGAATACATGACAGATTATATTCACTCCCTTATCTCAACATTTGGTGTCCTTGCTAACTTTAGTGATGATATGAGGAATTTGCAGAGAACAGAGATAAATGAGGTGGGAGAATATTTTAGCCGAGATCAAATCGGTTCCTCGACTATGCCGCACAAGAGGAATCCTATAAATTATGAAAATATCAAAAGCATGTGGAAGCGAACTATGCCTCAAATGAATACGATATATATGGATCAGATATCAGAGCATCAAAGGGATTTAAGCAACTCTGCCTCCAGTCGGTTTATACCAGATATTATTACCGGTTTTACTATTTCATTACAAAGACTTATTAAAGTTTTAAACAAATTCGGTATAGACAGACAAAAAATGGAAGATAACTTCGCTCTGCACAGCCAGATGATTATTGCAGAACCTCTTTACATTATCTTGGCTTCACAAGGACATCCAGATGCTCATGAAGCCGTAAGGAAATTAACTTTAGAGGCAGAAGGCTCTGAGAAAACTCCCCGGGAGCTTTTTTATTTAAAGGATGAATTTAGTCAGTATAGGAAGAAAATGGATGATTATCAAAAAATGATCTTAGAAAACCCCAAAAAGTATTTAGGTGTAGCAAAAGAAAGAAGTCAGTTTATTATTAATAAGTGGAACAAATATTTTTTAGAGGAGAGATAATAAAATGCAGAAAAAGCAGTTACTATATGAAGGAAAGGCAAAAAAAATATTTAGAACAGATAATCCAGAACAACTTATAGTGCATTACAAAGATGATGCTACGGCTTTTGATGGGCAAAAAAAAGGAAAAATAAACTCAAAAGGTAAATATAATTTGGAAATTTCAAATATCTTTTTTTTATTATTGGAAGATAATAATATTGATACTCATTTAATAAAAAAGATAAGTGATACAGAGATTCTTGTCAGAAAAGTAAATATCATACCCCTGGAGGTTGTTTTAAGAAACATAGCAGCGGGAAGTTTGGCCAAAAGATTGGGCTTAGAAGAAGGAACAAGGTTAAATAAACCCATTTTAGAATTTTATTATAAAAATGATGAGCTGGGAGATCCCTTGATCAATCAATATCATATTGAAGAAAGAGGGCTTGCAACAAAAGGTCAGTTGAAACTACTTTCTGTCTTTGGTTTTAAGATTAATAAAATATTAAATAACTTTTTAGAGAAGAAGGGGATTATACTTGTTGACTTTAAACTAGAATTCGGGTTAGATTCTAAAGATAATATATTGTTGGCAGATGAAATATCTCCGGACACCTGCCGTTTTTGGGATGCCAATACCAATAAGAAGTTGGATAAAGATCGTTTTAGAAGGGATTTAGGTGAAGTTGAAGAGGCCTATCAAGAAATATTATCCAGATTAAAAAATGATGTGATGAACTAATGGATTGGGAAGTCAAAATAGAAACAAAATTAAAAGATGGTATATTAGATCCACAAGGGAAGGCAGTTAAAACCGGCCTAAAATCGCTTGGTTACGAAAATGTCGATTCAGTTTTTGTTGGTAAATATATGGAAATTATTATTAAAGATATTTCTAAAAAAGAAGACGCATCAGAGATGGTAGAAGATATGTGTAAGAAGCTTTTAGCAAACCCAGTAATTGAGGAGTACAAATATGAATTAAATAAAATGGAGGGATAAAATGAAAGCAGGAGTGGTGACCTTTCCTGGTTCAAACTGTGATCATGATGTATATAATGTTTTAAGCAAAATATTCAGTTTTGATACGGATTTAATCTGGCATCAAAAACGTCATTTAAATAATTATGACCTGCTTGTCTTGCCAGGAGGTTTTTCTTATGGTGATTACCTACGTTCAGGTGCTATAGCAAGGTTTGCCAGGATTATGGATTCGGTGATAGATTTTGCTCTAGCTGGTGGATTAGTTCTAGGGATTTGTAATGGATTTCAGATTTTGCTTGAATCTAATCTACTACCTGGTGCAATGAAGGTTAATGATAATTTGAAATTTGTCTGTAAGAATGTGAGTTTAGAAGTTAATAATAACAAAACAACTTTTACTAACCATTACTGTGAAAATGAGATAATTGAAATGCCGGTTGCTCATGGAGAAGGTAACTACTATATCGATAAAAAGGGGCTTAACTCGCTTATTGATAATAATCAGATTGTACTTAGATATGCCAATCAAAGTGAAAATCCGAATGGGTCTGTAGAAAATATTGCTGGAATAAGTAATAATAAGGGTAATATTCTTGGTTTAATGCCCCATCCAGAAAGGTGTTCAGAAGATATAATTTCTCCCGGGAGAAGGGATGGATATAGATTATTTTCATCTATTGTAGCTAATCTGAAAGCAGGTGGTGAGCAAATTGGCTGAAAATGGTTGGGAAAAAGAAGGACTTACTAAAGAAGAGTATGACAAAATTGTTGATCTTCTTAAGCGAAAACCTACTGATACAGAATTGGGTATCTTTGGTGTAATGTGGTCTGAACACTGTAGTTATAAAAATTCAAAATTAGTTTTAAAAGACTTACCGACAGAAGGTGAATGTGTACTTCAGGGCCCAGGTGAAAATGCGGGCATAGTTGATATAGGAGACAACCAGGCCATTTCATTTAAGATAGAAAGTCATAACCACCCATCTGCTGTAGAACCCTTTCAAGGGGCAGCTACCGGTATAGGTGGAATTATTAGAGATATTTTTACAATGGGAGCAAGGCCAATTGCAAATTTGAATTCACTTCGTTTTGGCAACCTAAATAATAAAAGGGTTCAGTATCTTTTTAAGGGCGTAGTTGCGGGAATTTCCAGCTATGGAAACAGTATAGGCATTCCAACTGTAGGAGGAGAAATATATTTTGATGATGTCTATGAAGGTAATCCGCTTGTCAATGTGATGAGCGTGGGATTATTAGATCATGCTGATATAGCTACTGCTACTGCTAGAGGAGCTGGTAATCCAGTTATGGTTGTAGGGGCCGCTACTGGGCGTGACGGGATAAAGGGGGCCAGCTTTGCTTCTGACGAGCTGACTGAAGAATCGGATGAAGACCGTCCTGCAGTTCAGGTGGGAGATCCATTTTTAGAAAAATTACTGCTTGAGGCCAGTTTAGAGCTGATTAAAAGCGGTGCTTTAATTGGCATTCAGGATATGGGAGCTGCAGGTTTAACCAGTTCTTCAGCAGAGATGGCCAGCCGGGGGGATAGTGGTATTGAGATTGATATTGCAAAAGTACCGGTTAGAGAAGAGGATATGACAAGTTATGAAATAATGCTATCTGAATCTCAGGAAAGAATGCTTGTAGTGCCTAAAAAAGGTAAAGAAAATGTTGTAAAGGATATTTTTGAAAAATGGGGATTACATGCAGAGGTAATTGGCAAGGTTACAGATGATGGCATGCTCAGAATTTTAAATGACGGAAATAAAGTAGCAGAAATTTCTGCTTCCTTATTAGCCGATGAGGCACCCGAATACACAAGAGAGACAAAAAAACCTGAGTATTTACGAACAATTAAAGCAGTTAATAGAGAAAAAATTAAAAGTGATAATTTCAGTGAGGATCTTTTAAAATTACTTTCTTCACCCACAATAGCAAGCAAAAAATGGGTTTATGAGCAGTATGATCATATGGTAATGACTAATACCGTAGTTGGACCGGGTTCAGATGCGGCTATACTTAGAATTGAGGGTAAAAATAAAGCTATAGCATTGACCACAGACTGTAATGGGAAATATTGTTATCTTAATCCCTATCGCGGGGGAGCAATTGCTGTGTGTGAAGCTGCCCGAAATATTGTTTGTTCAGGTGGTCGACCATTGGCCATCACAGATGGATTGAATTTTGGTAATCCGATGGATCCCGAGATATACTGGCAGTTTAAAAACAGTGTTCAGGGTATTATAGAAGCCTGTCAAAAATTAAAAACCCCTGTGATTGGTGGTAATGTAAGTTTTTATAATGAGAGTCCAAAAGGTGCTATTGATCCCACACCAATTATAGGAATGGTCGGTCTCTTAGATTCTATATCAGAACAGGTTACAATGGATTTTAAAAAAGAGGGTGACTTAATATATTTAGTTGGTAAAAACATAGATGAGCTAGGAGCGAGCCAATACTTAAAACTTAAAATAGACAAGGTTGATGGTATTGTACCACAGCTTGACTTAGATTTAGAAAAGAGAGTACAAAAAACAGTTAGATCTGCTGTAAAAGAAGATGTTATTAAATCTGCCCATGATTGTTCTGAAGGGGGATTAGCAGTTACTCTGGCTGAAAGCTGTTTTGAAAATGGCCTGGGTATCAATGTAGATATTGATGAACCTATAAGTGATGAAGCCCTTTTATTTGGTGAGAGCCAGAGTAGAATTGTAGTCAGTATTGCACCTGATGACCTGCATAAATTTGAAGAAATTACAGTTAGTAATTCGGTACCATATATGAAAATTGGCACTGTTCAAAGCAGAGAATATAAGTTTAACGAATTAATTAATTTGGATGTGGGGGAGATGAAAAGCAAGTGGGAAGCTGCTATCGAAGTGAGTCTATAAAAGGTGATGATCAAATGGAAGAAGAGTGTGGTATATTTGGAATCTACAACCAAGATAGAAAAGAAGATTTATCCAGAATGTGTTATTTGGGCTTACATGCTTTACAGCACAGAGGTCAGGAAAGTGCTGGTATTTGTGTCAATCAAATAGATAAACTCAAAGTACATAAAGGAATGGGTCTTGTTAGTAATGTTTTTGACAAAAATATTCTTGATCAACTCAAGGGTAATATTGGTATTGGCCATGTAAGATATTCTACTACTGGTTCTTCCTTAATGGTTAATGCACAGCCTCTTTTAACCAGAAGTATAAAGGGTGATTTAGCTTTAGCCCATAATGGGAATCTAATCAACGGCCAAGAGCTAAAAGATAACCTAGAAGCCCATGGTTCTATATTCCACTCTACTCTTGATACTGAAGTTATTGCCCATATCGTTGCCAGATCATTTAAAGATAATGTAATAGATGCTTTTATTGAAAGCCTACAGCAGTTAAGGGGGGCTTTTAGCCTGATAGCAATGACTCAAGATAGTTTAATTGCTGCTCGAGATCCATATGGATTTAGACCCCTGGTTTTAGGTAGAAAAGATGACAGCTTTATTGTTGCTTCGGAAACATGTGCTTTTGATATTATTGATGCAGAATTTATTCGAGAGATTGAACCTGGTGAGGTCTTGATTATTGATGATAATAAAATAATGAGCAGAAGATATAGCGATGAGAAGCCACAGGCCTTCTGCATTTTTGAATTTATTTATTTTGCTCGTCCTGATAGTGTAATAGCGGGGGAAAATGTCTATTTAACCCGTAAAAAAATGGGAGAAAAGCTTGCCCAGGAGATGAATATAGAAGCTGATTTGGTGGTGCCTGTACCGAGTTCTGGAGTAGCGGCTGCCCAGGGATATTCACAAAATTCAGTCATTCCATATGCAGATGGAATCTTAAGAAACCGTTATGTGGGCAGGACCTTTATTCAGCCGTCACAAGAGATGCGGGATCTCAAGGTCAGGATGAAATTAAATCCCATCAAAAATATACTCAAAAATAAAGATATTATTTTGATTGATGATTCGATTGTGAGAGGAACAACCAGCAAACAAATTATCAATCGGCTTAGAGGGAGTGGAGTAAATAAAATACATGTGGCGATCGCTTCACCACCTGTCAAAAACCCTTGTTATTATGGTCTAGATACTTCAAGAAGAAAGGAACTAATTGCCAGCAAAAAAACTAATGAAGAAATTGCTTCATATATTGGGGCAGACAGTTTGCACTACTTGAGTTTAAAAGGCTTATTATCGATACTTAATGCAGATAATAATGGTTACTGTACAGCTTGTTTTGATGGTAATTATCCGACTGATGGCAACCACGAGAGAGAGGTGGACGATAATGGGATTATCATATAAAGAAACAGGAGTTGATGTACAAAAAGGTCAAAAAGCTGTAGAAGAAATAAAGGAGGTAGTTAAATCTACATATAATCCAAATGTTATTACAGAATTAGGTGGATTTGCCGGTGTTTTTCAGCTAGATACTGATAATTATCAAAAGCCTATGCTTATCGCTTCTACAGATGGAGTGGGAACTAAATTAAAATTAGCTTTTTTAGCCAACAAACATCATACAGTTGGTATAGATTTGGTTGCAATGAGCGTAAATGATCTGATAACTTTAGGGGCAGAGCCCCTGTTTTTTTTAGATTATCTAGCTGTTGATAAATTAGATATTGAACAGTTTAAGGCAGTAGTTGGGGGAATTGCGAACGGCTGTAGGCAGGCAGGCTGTGCACTTTTAGGAGGAGAAACAGCAGAAATGCCTAATTTTTATAATAAAGGTGAATATGATATGGCAGGTTTCTGTGTGGGCATTGTTGAGCGAAATAAAATAATAGATGGATCCAATATTAAAAAAGGAGATATATTGATTGGACTTAAATCCAGTGGTATTCACAGCAATGGCTATTCTATGATTAGAAAAATATTTTTTGATAATAATGGAAAAGTTGGTCAAAAATTAATTGAGAGGTTTTTGACGCCTACCAGAATTTATGTCAATACAATTAGATCTATCACCAAAAAATTTGAGATAAAGGGTATTGCAAATATTACCGGGGGGGGACTTATTGAGAATATACCGAGAATCTTACCAAAAAATCTCTATGCTGAAGTTGAAATTACCAGTTTTGAAACCCCTCAAATATTCAAAATTATCCAAAAAAAAGGCAATGTTAAAAAAAGTGAAATGTACAAAACCTTCAATATGGGCGTCGGTATGGTATTAGTTATCAATAGAGGAGATAAGGAGGCGGTTTTAGAAAAACTTAAAAAACTAGATGAAACTGCTTTTAAAATAGGGGAAATTTGTAGTGATAAACAGGGAGTAATATTGAAAGGGTGATCAAGTGTTCAAACTGGCAGTATTAGCCTCTGGTAGGGGCAGTAATTTACAATCTATTATAGACAAATTACATAAAAAAGAACAAGATATTTCAATTGAAGTGGTTATCAGTAATAATAAGAGCAGGGCCTTAAAGAGAGCTTTAAAAAACAATATTGAATCTTATCATATAGATGATAACAACTATAATAAGGAAGAATATGAAAGAAAAATAATAGATATTATTGAAGAAAGACAAATAAACTTAATTATTTTAGCTGGTTATATGAAGGTATTATCGGCAAATTTCATCGATCATTTTAGAGATAAGATAATAAACATTCACCCTTCTTTACTGCCTGCTTTTCCCGGTTTAGATGCACAAAAGCAGGCTGTAAAATATGGTGTAAAAATAAGTGGATGTACGGTGCATTTTGTCAATGAAAAAATTGATGCGGGTTCTATTATTATGCAGGCAGCAGTAGAAGTAAAATACAATGATAATGAACAAAGTCTGGCAGAAAGAATCTTGCACAAAGAGCATAATATTTTACCAGAGGTTATTAAGTTAATTGCTGACGATAAGGTATTTATTACTAACAATAGGAAGGTAAAGATAAAGGAGGAATAATATGGGCAAGATTAAAAGAGCACTGCTCAGTGTATATGATAAAACAGATATTATCGAATTAGCTGAAACCCTTGCTGACAGTGATATAGAAATTATATCTACAGGGGGGACTGCTCAAAAAATTCAAGAAGCCGGAATTGATGTAACTCATATTTCTGAAGTAACTAATTTTCCAGAAATGATGGAAGGACGGGTTAAGACTCTTAATCCCAAAATACATGGGGGCATCTTGGCCCGACGTAATGTAAATTCTGATATGGAAGAGTTGGAGAATTTAAATATCTTACCGATAGATTTAGTAGTCTGTAATCTTTATCCCTTTGCTCAAACTATAGATCAAAAAGATATAGAAATGGATACGGCCTTAAAAAATATAGATATTGGGGGGCCAACTATGATAAGAGCTGCAGCGAAAAATTATCCTGATGTTCTAATAATAGTGGATCCCAGTGATTATAGTATAATAAAAGAAAAAATTAATAAACAGACAGACCTAGAATACGAATTCAAAAAGAAAATGGCCTATAAAGCTTTTAATCATACTGCTGAATATGATGCTATCATTCAAAATTATTTCTTTGATCAACTAGATAAAAAAGAAGAATTTCCTGAGATACTAATCAATCCTTATTACAAGAAAAATAAGTTGAGATATGGTGAAAACCCTCATCAAAAGGCGGCTTTTTATCAAGAAAGAAAGATAGATGAAAATGGAATTACTAATGCTGTTCAGCTGGAAGGCAAAGAGCTTTCTTTTAATAATATAAATGATGCTAATGGTGCTATAGAGTTGATCAAGGAATTTAATGATAGACCAACAGTGGCAGTCATTAAACACACCAATCCTTGTGGACTTGCCTCAGCAGATAATATAGTCACAGCTTTTAAAAAAGCCCATGCGGGAGATCCGCTTTCAGCTTTTGGCAGTGTAGTGGCTGTAAATAGAGAAGTAGATCAAAAACTAGCGGAGGAAATAATCAGTGGCGATAAGTTTATTGAGGTCATTGTTGCTCCTGATTACAGCAAAGAATCTCTTCATTTACTACATAAAAGATGGGAGTCCTTAAGAATATTAAAAATCGGAGAACTGAAGTTCAATTATAAAAACAGTGGTTATGATTTCAAAAAGGTAACAAAAGGACTCTTGGTTCAAAATAGAGATCTTAAGATAATTTTTAGAGAAAATATTAAACTACAGAATAAGAACTTTGGTGAGAATAATATATATAAGGATTTAATATTTGCCTGGAAGGCAGTTAAACATGTTAAGTCAAATGCAATTGTAATAGCCAAAGATGAGATGTTATTAGGAGTAGGGGCTGGTCAAATGAGTAGAGTTGATGCCATGATTATTGCAGGAAGAAAAGCAGATTGTCGGCAAAGAGGAGCTGTGGTTGCATCTGATGCATTTTTTCCTTTTCCTGATGCTGTCAAAAAGGCAGGTGAACTTAATATTAAAGCTATTATTCAGCCGGGAGGTTCTATCAGGGATGAACAGGTGATAGATAAATCAGACGAACTGGGTATAGCAATGTATTTTACCAGGATAAGACATTTTTGCCATTAAGGCAGGAGATATATTTTATCCAGAGAATATAAGTAAATATAATTAACAGGTAGGGGGGATAATATAAAAACAAAAAAAGTTGCAATTATAGGAGCAGGTAACAGAGGTAAAGATGTTTATGCCAAATTAATTAAAGAAAATAAAAACTTAGAAGTTAATGCTGTAGCAGAGCCACAAAAGCTAAGACGTATAAAATTTGCGCAAGAAAATAATATTCCTCCCAATCTGCAATTTAAAAGCTGGGAGGATTTATTAATTGAAGGTCGACTGGCAGATGGCATAATTCTTGCTACAGGTGATAAATTACACTTTAAACCACTGACTAAATTTTTAAAAAAAGGTTATAAAATATTGTGCGAAAAACCTATTACAGATCAATACCATGAGTTAAAACAATTAGAAAAAAAATATGATAAGTATAATAATAAAGTGATAGTAGCACATGTATTAAGATATACTCCTTTTTTTAATAAAATAAAAGAGATAATAAAAAGCAAAATCATAGGAAGAGTTAGATTCATTAATCTAATTGAAAACATTGGCTATTTTCATTATGCACATAGTTATGTGCGGGGTAATTGGAGAAATAAAAAAGTGGCTGCACCAATAATATTAGCAAAAAGCTGTCACGATCTTGATATTCTATATTGGCTATTAGATAGTCGATATAAAAGGATATATTCTGAAATATCTGAGAGGTATTTTAAGCATGAGTATCAGCCCTCTCAAACTGCTCAACGTTGTATTGATTGTGTTATTGAAGATAACTGTCCGTATTCAGCTAAAAAGATATACCTTAATAAAGGTTATCAATGGCCGATTTCTACTATAACTGAAGAATTAAGTCAGGCCGGAATCAAAAAGGCATTAGCAAATAGCAGTTATGGTAAATGTGTATATAGAGCTGATAATGAGCAGCCAGATGTATATTCTGCACTTTTAAAGTTCAATAATGAGATTACTGCCCATTTTACCCTGACAGCTTTTAGTAAAGAGATGACAAGAAAAATAAATATTTTTGCTTCACATGGTGAAATAAGTGGTGATTTGGAAGCTGGTCAAATAGTACTGAAGCCTTTTTTAGGTAAAAATAAAAAAATTAAAATAAACAATAATGGTTCTCATGCCGGTGGAGATCGAAAATTGATCAATTCATTTGCTGCATTATTATCACATGATGATTTTAATAATAAGAGTAATTTGTTATCATCTCTAGAAAGTCATTATGTTGCTTTGGCTCTTGAAAAAGCAAGGCATGATAAAAATCCAATTGAACTAAATTTATTTAGGAGGCGAAACATTTGAAAAGGATCGGACTTATTGGGGCCAAGGGTTGGTGCTCGCCCTCTTTATACTATAATAAAATCAACCGATATTTTAATCAGATAAGAGGTAATAAGATAAATCCCGAGACTATTATTTATACAGTTAACTATCAAGAAATAATTAAATTTCAAAAAGAAGGGGACTGGAATGCCTTAGCCGATTTTTTAATCCCAAAAGCCATTAAAATAGAAGAGGCAGGTGCTGATTTTTTAGTCATCACTTCCAATACAGTTCATAAAATTATTGATAAAATACAGGCAAAGATTAATATACCGATAATAAATATAATAGATGTTGTGGGGAAAAAGGCCAAATACAGCTGGTGTAAAAAACCCGGTTTGTTGGCTAATAAATATTTAATCAAAGATGGTTTTTATCAAAAAAAGCTTGAAGAAAAATATGTAGAAAGAATAATATTACCTGCTGAAAGTGAAATTGAGGAGCTAAATTATATTATTATTGATGAACTTGCCAATAAAAGCAATACTCATTTTAGTTCGCGCCTTTATATTAATAATATAATAAACAACCTTGTTAATAGTGGAGTAGATTCCATTATACTGGCCTCGATAGAACTAACTTCTTTAATAGATATTATCGCTGATAGTGATGTGAAAATATTAAATAGTCTTGAATTACATGTACAGGAGATAGTTCATTATACCCTAAAAAAGAGTTTGTAATTGATATTTATTTAATATAAAATAATCAACAATAGGTTCTTGAATCTATATTTGTAAAAAATTATGTGTAAAAGAAACTTGGCAGGTGGATTAAGTGCAGTATTTTAAGGATAGTTTATCAAATAAGAAAAAAGTTATTATGATAGCATTGATTACCATTGTTATAATATTTTTATCTTTGTTCATAGGGAGATTTAATATTCCTGTTTTAAAATTTATAAGTGGTTTTCATTTAAACGAAATGGAAAAATCAGTATTTTTCAATATCCGACTTCCCCGGGTATTACTTGTTATGGGAGTGGGAGCAGCCCTTTCACTGGCTGGGGCTAGCTATCAAAGTACTTTCAGAAATCCACTGGTTTCTCCTGATATACTAGGGGTTACTGCCGGTGCAAGTTTTGGAGCTGCTTTAGGAATGATAATTTCTTTGCAGTCATTCACGATGATTTATTTATTTGCTTTTGCTTTTGGAGTTTTGGCTGTTTTAATAACTTATTTTATTGCCAACCTGGGTAAAAGTAATCAAATTATGATGATGGTTTTATCTGGTATTGTGGTCGGTTCTTTATTTAATTCTTTTATATCTATTTTAAAATATGTAGCAGATCCTTATGAAAAACTTCCGGGGATTGTTTTTTGGTTAATGGGAGGTTTCAACAGAACTGGATGGGGAGAATTGATATTTGCAGCCCCCTTTATAATAATTGGGATAATAGTATTATTTGTAATACGCTGGTATTTAAATGTAATGTCTATGGGTGAGGAAGAAGCTATTTCAATGGGTGTAAATGTAAAACTGATCAGGACTGTAATGATACTTTTTAGTACCCTTATGGTTGCTGCTTCGGTTGCAACAGTCGGACAAGTCAGTTGGATTGGTCTGGTAGTGCCTCATATATCAAGATTTATTGTGGGGGCTGATCATAAATATATGATTCCTGCATCTGGATTATTGGGAGCAAGCACCTTACTTATAATGGATAATATTGCCCGATCTTTAACTGGAGCTGAGATACCGATAAGTATTGTAACAGCTTTATTAGGTGCCCCGTTTTTTGCTTATCTATTAATTTCACAAAAAAATAGTGGATGGAATAGATAGTTTAGAGAATTTCTTAAAATTTACTAATATTAATATAATCATCACTATATCTGTTATTTAAAGGCACTTTTCAGTATTATATAGGTTTAAAACACTATTCTGAAGGGGGGGTTCGATGCTTACTTATCATCGTTTAAAGAGTGAAAAAGAAGCTCTGTATGATTATGAACCATGGTCTATAACTGAGGATGAATTTAATATCGAAAACAACCACCATAATGAAGCGATATTTTCTCTGGGTAACGGTTATATGGGTTTGCGAGGAATTTTTGAAGAAGACTATTTAGGTCCTCAAGATCAATCAACTCCTGGATTTTATATAAATGGAATTTATGAGACTGAAGACATTATCTATGGAGAATTTATGGCCAAACAACCTCAAAAATATCAAACCATGATTAACCTTATGGATTGGACAACAGTTAATTTATATATAGATAATGAAAAGTTTAGTCTTTTTAAGGGTAATATATTAGATTATAAAAGGAGATTGGATATCAAAAATGGCCTGATCAATAGAACTTTAATTTGGCAAACAGAGAGTTTTAAAAAAGTCAAGATTGATATTGAAAGGATTATTTCTTTTAAATATAAGCATATCGGGGCTATAAAATATGAAGTAACTCCTCTAAACTTTTCAGGTAAAATAGAGATCAAAAGTAGTTTGAAGGGAGATGTAAGAAATCATCACCATCTTCAAAACAATAAAGTTTTGTCTATTAAGCAAAAAGGTTCTACTCAAAATTATTATTATATGATGATGTTAACCAATAATTCTAAAATATATATTGGAAGTAGTTGTTTTAATAAATTAAGTGGAGAAAATGAGGGCGAATTTTTGTGTAAAGAAAATATTGATGAAAAAAATATTGATCAAATATATACGATCAGGGCAGAAGAAGATACTACATATACCTTGAAAAAATATGCTTCTTTTTATACTTCAAGGGATATAAATAAAAATGAGATATTAAATTCTTGCTTTGAGGATTTATCCTTTATTGATAAGAAAAATACTGGATTTAAACATCTTAAAAAAACGCAAAAAGATTTTCTAAAAAATTACTGGAGATATTCTGATATAAAGATTGAAGGTGATCCATCTTTACAACAGGCTTTTAGATATAATGCTTTGCAGATATTGCAGTCAACGGGCAGGGAAGGAAGGACAAATATATCAGCCAAGGGATTAACAGGTGAATTCTATGAAGGGCATTATTTCTGGGATACGGAGACCTATATTATACCATTTTTTCTTTATAGCCGACCTGAGATCGCCAAACAATTATTGAATTTTAGGTATAAAACCCTCGATTCAGCCCGAGAAAATGCAAAAAGAATGAATTTAAAGGGGGCTTTATATCCCTGGAGAACGATCAATGGAAAAGAGGCGTCTGGAAATTTTTTGGGTTCTACTGTTCAGTATCATATAGATGCTGATATTGTTTTTGCCTGCTATAATTATGTAAATGCAACTGATGATAAAGATTTCTTATACAATAAAGGTGCTGAAATAATTTTTGAAACAGCCCGCATGTGGTTGAGCCTCGGTCACTTTGAAAAGCTTAAAGATGATAGCTTTTGTATTAACGAGGTCTGTGGACCTGATGAATATAAGCCGGCTGTTAATAACAACTGTTATACCAACTATATGGCAAAGTTTAATTTAGAGTATGCTGTTGAAGTTTATCAGAAGATTAAAGAGAACAATTTATCATTATTAAAAAAGATTAAAAATAAAATTGACCTTTCTGATCAGGAAATTAAAAAATGGAAAAAAGCTGCAGCGCAAATGTATCTACCATTTAATAAAAAATTAAAAATAAACCCCCAAGATGATTCTTTTATCTATAAAGAAGAGATTAATATTGAAGAAATTCCAATTAAAGAACTGCCTTTAGTTAAAAATTGGCACCCCCTCACTATTTGGAAATACCAGCTTATCAAACAGGCTGATGTTATCCTTTTAATGTTATTTATGGGTGATCAATTTAGTTTAGAACAGAAGAAAAGAAATTATGATTATTATGAACCCAAAACAACTCATGATTCTTCTTTATCGCCTTCTATTTATAGTGTGATTGCTTCAGAGATTGGCTATTATGAAGATGCGTATGACTATTTTTTGCAAACAGCCCGGCTTGATCTTGATGACTATAATGAAAATGCTTATCAGGGTCTTCATACTGCATGTATGGGAAGTAATTGGATGGTATTAGTGCAGGGATTTGCAGGAATGCGTATTTATGAAGATAAACTAAACTTTAATCCATATTTGCCTGTTAAATGGAATGGTTATCAATTTAAGATTAAGTACAAGAATACCTTATTAAAAGTTCATATCAAACAGGATTATACAGAATACACCTTATTAGAGGGTGAAACGATCAGTTTTATTCATAAAAATAAAGAAATTATTTTAACTGATGAGAACAATAAAAGCAAAGTCAAGCAGGAGATTTTTGCATGATTTTATTAAATAAGAATGATAAAAACACATATATCATACTCGCTGTGGGTATTTCTATAATCTCCTTTTCAGGGATCCTAATAAAAGTTATTACAGCTCCTGCTTTAATTATTGCTTTTTATAGGATGTTTTTATCTTCAATATTTTTAACCCCTTTATTTTTTTGAAGTTTAAAAAATCTATAAAGCATTTTCTAAATATCAAGCCAATTCTGGTTGGATTTTTGCTGGCCCTACATTTTTATGCTTGGATATCAGCTATACAGTATACAAATCTGGCTAATGCAGTTATATTTATTGCTATTCAACCCTTGTTTACTCTATTATTAGAATTCTTCTTTGCTAAAGAAGATATTAGAAAGGGAGTTATCACCAGTGTTATTTTAGCTCTGCTGGGTAGTGTTATAATCAGTTTTTCTGATTTTCACATTATATTAACCAGATTTTATGGTGATATGCTGGTAGTATTAGCTGCTTTCTTAGCCGCATGTTATCTCTTTTTAGGGAGGAGTTTTAGAAAAAAGATAAAGTATGTTCCTTATATTTATATCGTATATACCTACTGTACTTTCTTTTTATTTATATTTGTTTTAATCTCAGGACATTCTTTTACAGGCTATAGCACCATAAATTATTCTTACATCATTATTTTAGCTTTGGGTCCGACCTTAATAGGATATTCCATTTTGAATTTGTCGATTCGCTATATACCAGCTACTATAGTTTCTTTAGCAATCTTGAGAGAATTCATTATGACTATATTTTTAGCAATGTTTACATTAAATGAAAAATTAACAGTTACAACAATTGTGGGTGGAGTTTTGATATTATTTGGTTTATATAGGGAAATAATATCTAATAAAAGTCATAAAGATAATGAATTAAAAGAAAACATACAATGAAAAATATAAGGAATAAAGTCATTTTAAGAATAAATATATAGTAATTAACTTATCAGTTTTAGGTTGTATTCGATGGTGAATTGGTTTTTAAAAATAAAAAAGGCTAAATATATTTTTTATTATAAAGCATAGATTATTAATTTAAATAGAGGTTATTTAAATTTCATATTTAAATTTATGGTTGAAGGGTTTGTTATTTAGCAGGGAATAAGTATTTTTAATTTCATATTCGTAAAATATCTAGCAAAACACAATGAAATTAAATTATTTTATTTAATATCAGAAGTTAATATACCGGTTTACTTTTAAAAAAAGAAAAAAATCAAGGAGGCAAATTGATATCATGAAATCTATTTTCGGTAAATCCAAAGAACTTGAAAAAAATATTGAAGAATATTTAGATATTGTAGAAGAGGCATTATTAATATTTGAGAGAGACATCAATCGATATTTAGAAGGCCAGTATGACTTGTTTGAGGAGAACCTAGATGATATTTTAACGGTGGAAAATAATGCTGATGATATCTTAAAAGAAATCAAATACAAGCTCTATACCTATATGCTAATCCCTGAAGCTCGTGGTGATGTTTTGAATATAATAGAAAGTCTGGATAATGAGGTTGATCTCTGTAAAAAGGTTTTAATGCAGTTCTCTATAGAAAAACCAGAGATCAAGGATTTTATAGTTTCTGATTTTAAAGAATTAACCAAACAATCACTCAAATCAGCTGAACAGCTTGTTCGAGGTATTAGAACTTATTTTGAGGAGATATCTATGGTTAATGAATATGTTAACAAAGTTCATTTTTATGAACATGAAGCTGATAAATTAGAAGAGAGAATTAAAAGAAAGGTTTTTTCCACAGATCATATAAATGATCTATGTAAAAAAGTTCACATCAGACATTTTTCAGAAAAATTGGCTTATTTTTCTGATCTAGCAGAAGAAATAAGTGAAATATTATCAGTTGCTTCCATCAAAAGATCTATATAGTCAAAAGTATGGAGGATGAAGTATTATGACATCTTTTTTATTTATTTCAAGTGGGCTATTTTTGGGTTGGTCTTTAGGTGCCAATGATGCCGCTAATTTATTTGGTACTGCAGTATCAACAAAAATGGTTAAATTTTCAACTGCAGCTGTAATTATTAGTATATTTGTAACAATAGGAGCTGTTTTTGGAGGTACTGGAACTACAGAGACACTGGGTGCTTTAGGTTCGGTTAATGCTTTGGCAGGTGCCTTTGTTGTTGCCCTGGCTGCTGGTGTGACTGTATATTTAATGACCTGTTATGAATTACCGGTATCTACAACCCAATCTATAGTTGGTGCGATCATTGGCTGGAATTTATTCAGCGGCAGACCTACTCAATTAGATGTTTTATATAAAATATTAGGAACCTGGGTATTCTCACCCATTTTGTCTGCATTATTTGCAATAGTGTTTTTTAAGATAGCCGAGTATATTGTAAAAAACTGCCGAATTCATTTATTTAAAATAGATATGTTTACCCGGATCGGTTTAATATTAGTAGGTGCTTTTGGGGCATACAGCCTCGGTGCCAATAATATTGCAAATGTAATGGGGGTTTTTACAAAAACTTCTATATTGGCCAGTTTGCAAATTGGTTTTATTACCTTATCCAACACACAAGTTCTCTTTTTATTAGGTGGGTTAGCAATATCAGTTGGTGTGTTTACATACTCTAAAAGGGTAATGTCAACCGTTGGTAGGAATATATTTAAAATATCACCAGTAGCTTCTTTAGTAGTTGTATTATCCAGTTCTGTGGTATTATTTATATTTGCTTCAGAAGGTCTTGAATCTATTTTATTAAATCTTGGTTTACCAACTATTCCTCTTGTGCCAGTATCCGGTTCTCAGGCTGTTGTGGGAGCTGTAATAGGTATTGGTTTAGCAAAAGGTGGTAGAAATGTAAATTATAAATTATTGGGGAAAATCGGCTTGGGATGGGTTTTAACCCCCTTGTTTGCTTTAATTATTTCATACATAGTCTTGTTTTTTATGCAGAATGTTTTTATGCAACAGGTATATTTCTAAGGATTTGTTTTTGTTTTAATTTTTTTGTTGCATATGATTCAAATTGCGCATAGCAGATATATTTAATAAAGACAAAGAGAGCATCAAAGACAATATACCGGCGGTTAGAAATAAACTGTAAACAGGGATTCTGTCTAATAAATAACCTGTAATTGCCATAGATAGCGGTATCAGAGCCTGTGACATAGTCGAGAGCAAACCAGTAATCCTGCCTCTCAAATTATCAGGTATTAATCTTTGCAACAATAGGGTTATCGGCACATTGATTATTGCATTTAAAACACCTATAATAAACAAGATTGTAATCAAAGAATAATAGATGTTCATCATGGAAAAATTTAATAAAACCAACGGGAATAAGGGTATCGCAACAATTCCTAAAAGGATACTTTGTGTGCTTAAACTAACAAACAGTACTTTAAAGTAGTTTTTGATCTCAGGGATTTGACTTAAAATTAATGATCCCAGAACAGCACCTGCTGGGAAAATAGATTGTGCGTATCCATATAGTTGGCTATTTACTTTTAAAACTTCTTTATAAACATAAGGTATTCCCAAAGAAAAGAGGCCAGTAGAAACAAAATTTAAAAATAAGGCGACGGTAAAAAGAGATACTAGTTCTTTTTTTTGCCATAAATAATCAAGTCCAAACTTAATTTCATTAATAATGGTTGGGCTTTTTTCCAATTTTTCTTCAATTCTGATTTTTGGGATATCAATAAATAATTCTGAAAAAGCTGAAATTAAAAAAGAAGTTCCATTTATAAAAAATACGCCAGCAATACCATAGTAAGCAATTAAAATTCCTCCTACAGCTGCTCCGATAATTTGGGTAAAATTCACGCTAAAATGATTTAAAGAATTTGCTTTTTGCAGTAGGAAGTCCTCTACAATATTTGGTATTGTTGCTGTTATAGCGGGATTAAAAAAAGAGTTGCATATAGCAATTAAAACTGTTGCGGTACTGATAATAAAAAAACCGGCATTATTAGTATATATCATATAGCCCAATACTAATACTATTAATCCTCTTAGAATATCCATAGAAACTATCAAAACTTTTCGGTTGAATTTATCAGCGATAACTCCTCCAAAAGGCCCAATGATCACTCCTGGAAGGGTTGAAAGTAATAAAACGATACCAGTGGCAGAACCGCTGCCTGTGATATCCAATACGTACCAAACTAAGGCAATATAATGAATCCCGTTACCAACACGAGACACAAAACCACCTAAAAATAATAGTATAAAATTGTAATTATGTAAAAGGTTTGATTTTCTCTTTTTCATTAAAACACCTCTTTAACTAAATTATATAACTATTATACTAATAAAATTTAAAAAAGTCAATAAAAAAATTATTATAATCAATATAGAAATTAATTATATCAATATTTGAGTTGATATAATTAAATTTATTATATCAACTAAAGAGGTATTTAATAAAGGATTTAAAGTATTCTTGTGGAAATATAAAAATATAAGGAATGATAATAATATTTACTATATAATCAGGGGGGATATAAATTGAAGACACTTGCCTTGATACTTGCAGGTGGAAGGGGCAGTCGGTTGGATATGCTTTCAGAACATAGAGCCAAGCCAAGTGTTCCTTTCGCAGGTAAGTATAGATTGATTGATTTTGTATTAAGTAATTGTGTAAATTCAGGCATATATAATGTGGGTGTTTTAACACAATACTTACCTTTATCTCTAAATGATCATATTGGAATAGGTAAACCATGGGATTTAGATCGTAAATATGGGGGCATAACTATATTACAACCCCATACTGGCAAAGAAGGTGGATGGTTTAAGGGAACTGCTCATGCCATCTATCAGAATATAAGTTTTCTAAGATCTCAGGATGCTGATTATATATTGGTTCTATCAGGAGATCATTTGTATAAGATGAATTATGATAAAATGGTTGAAGAACATATTGACCGTAATGCTGATTTAACGATTGCAGCTCAAAGGGTTCCAAAAGAAGATGCCAGCCGGTTTGGTATTTTAAATACTGATAAAACTGGCAAAATCACTGAATTTTTAGAAAAACCAGATAATCCCCCGGATAATTTAGCTTCAATGGGTATTTATGTTTTTACAAATGACGCTTTAATCAAGTCTTTAAATAGATACTGTAGTGAAGAAAAATCAGATTTTGGCCATCATGTAATCCCTCCTATGATTAAGAACAGCAATGTATATTCATATGAATATGAAGGATATTGGAGAGATGTAGGCACCTTGGAATCTTTTTGGAAGACTAATCTCTCTTTAACAGACACTATTCCTGAATTGAACTTATATGACAAAGAATGGAGAATCCATACAAAGAGTGTAGAAAAACCTCCGGTTAAATTTGGCCCTAATAGTAGTTCTAAAAATAGTTTGATATCTAATGGAGCTATAGTGAACGGAATAGTTGAAAATTCAGTGATTTCGCCAGGTGTATATATTGAGGAGAATGTGGTCATTAGAAATTCTGTAATTTTTAATGATGCAAGGATAAAAAGGAATACAATTATTGATAAAGTCATAATTGATAAGGAAGTAGAGATTGGTGAAAACTGTCATATAGGTTTTGGTGATAACATGTCACCAAACCAAGAGAAACCTGAACTTTTGTCAAATGGTTTGAATATAATTGCTAAGAGGGCTATTATACCAAATAATGTTCAGATCGGCAGAAACTGCCGAATTATGTCATATGTGCGTCCTAAAGATTTTGATAAAAAAAACATAGAGAGCGGTCAGACAATAGGTTAAGGAGGAAATTAAAATGCAAAAGCCGGTACCTAGAGTTGCAGCAATTCATGATTTATCGGGATTCGGCAGAGGTTCTTTAACAACTGTTATTCAGGTTTTAGCAACCATGGGTATTCAGCCCTGTCCTCTACCAACAGCAGTATTATCAACTCATACAGGTGGTTTTGAGCATTATAGATTTGTTGATCTAACAGATAAAATTCCTGATTTTATAGATCACTGGGAAGAGCTAGAAATAGAATTCGATGCTATATATAGTGGATTTTTGGGTTCTAAAAATCAAATTGAGATTGTTATAGACTTCATTAAAAAATTTAAAAATAAAAAGCAATATGTTATTATAGATCCAGTTTTAGGCGATAACGGCAACTTATATGATACATTTGATATAGAGATGGTTGATAATATGAAAAAATTGGTTAAGAAGGCCGATATTATTACTCCAAATTTGACTGAAGCACAATTTTTGCTGGATAAAAAACAAAAACGTATTGAAAATGATGAAGATGCTAAAATGTGGTTAAAACAACTTTCTTCTTTTGGTCCCGGTATAGTTGTTATCACAAGTGTATTAGGTTATAATGAAAAGGAAAAGACGGCAGTTTTAGCATATCATAGAAAAGATAACCGGTTTTGGAAGGTGGACTGTGATTATATTCCTGCTAATTTTCCAGGAACCGGAGATTTATTCACAAGTATATTAGTTGGTAGTATTCTAACCGGGGATAGCTTATCAATGGCTATTGATCGGGCAGTGCAATTTATTTCCATGGCTGTGAGGGCAACTTATGGTTATGATCTTCCTGAAAGAGAAGGGGTTTTACTAGAAAGGGTTTTAGCCAATTTGAATATACCAATTACTGGTAACAGTTATGAAATATAATCTATATTTATATTGGTTTTATTTTAAATTTTATGAGGAGGTTTTATAGTGCTAAAGGAAGTAGCAAATATAGTAAGAGGGTTGTCAGTTGATGCAGTAGAAAGAGCAAATTCAGGTCACCCCGGTATGCCGGTTGGCTGTGCTGAAATTGGGTCACTGCTTTATGGAGAGATTATAAAACACGATCCATCCTGTCCTGATTGGCCCAATCGAGATCGTTTTGTGTTATCAGCGGGGCATGGTTCTATGCTGTTATATTCATTATTATATTTGAATGGATATAATTTAAGTAAAAATGATTTAAAACAGTTTAGACAGTTAGGTTCAAAAACTCCCGGTCATCCCGAATATCTAGAAACAGAAGGTATTGAAACAACTACAGGACCTTTAGGTCAGGGATTTGCTAATGCGGTTGGAATGGCAATTGCTGAAAGGAGTTTGGCGTCTAAATTTAACAAAGTTGATTTAAAAATCATAGATCATTATACTTATACAATCATGGGTGATGGATGTATGATGGAGGGGATTAGCTCAGAAGCTGCTTCTCTAGCTGGACATTTAGGTTTAGGAAAATTGATAGCAATCTATGATGATAATGAGATATCGATTGAAGGTTCAACTGAGATTAGTTTCACCGAATCAGTACCTGCAAGATTTAGGGCATATAACTGGCAGGTTATTGATAATATAGATGGTCATGACATTAATGAGTTGAGGCAAGCAATAATAAAAGCCCAGGCTGATCCAACCAGACCAACATTAATTGTGGCTAAAACACATATAGCATATGGAGCTCCTAATAAACAAGATTCCAGTGCCGCACATGGTGCACCTCTGGGTGAAGAAGAAATAAAGGGTATGAAAGAATTTTTTGGTCTTCCGCAAGATAAAAAGTTCTATGTATCTGGTAATGTAGTTGATTTTTTCAAGGAAAGAAAGCAAATATTGAAGAATAATAAACATAAATGGGATCAAAAGTTTGAAAAATGGCAGGTTCAATATCCAGAGCTTTATCAAAAATGGCAAGAAGCATTTGATTTAAAATTTGATCAAAGTATAATAGAAGATGTAAAAAAATTAGAGATAGAAAGTCCTACTGCAACACGTAAGGCTTCAGGCGCTACCCTCAGAACTATCGCAGATAAAATGGATTATTTGATTGGTGGATCTGCAGATCTCGCGCCTTCTAATAAAACATTTTTAGATAAGTATCCTGAATTTCAAAAAGAAAGTTATCAGGGAAGAAATTTGCGTTTTGGAGTTAGAGAACATGCAATGGGAGCTATCACAAGCGGCATTTCACTGCATGGAGGTCTCAGACCTTTTGCTGCAACATTTTTGGTTTTTACTGATTATATGAAGGCTGCAATTAGATTAGCTGCAATGATGAAACTACCCATCATTTATGTATTCACCCACGATTCTATTTACATTGGGGAAGATGGACCTACTCATCAACCAGTCGAGCAGTTGGAATCTTTAAGAACGATTCCTAATCTTAAAGTATATAGACCAGCTGACGCTCAAGAAACAAAAGAAGCCTGGCTAACAGCCATCAAAAGAACTGAAGGGCCAACTGCCTTAGTTCTAACCAGACAGAGCCTACCAGAACTTAATAAAGATAGGGGTTTAAGTGATTTTAATAAAGGAGCTTACCTGCTTAAAGACGGTGGAGAAAGTTATCAATATACTTTAATTGCCAGCGGTAGTGAAGTAAGCCTGGCAGTAAAAGTGGCTAATTATTTAGAAAAAAAGGATATATATTCTAGAATAATCTCAGTACCGGAAAGAGAATTATTTGCTAGACAGCCGGTTTCTTATATAAACAATTTATTAGGAGAGCCAGCTCAAAAAAAGGTTGTCATAGAAGCTGGTGTATCCAATGGTTGGTATAGATTTTTATCTGAAAATGATTTAATCATTTCACAAAAAGAGTTTGGGGCAAGTGGACCAGGCCAAGAGGTTGCTGAACATTTTGGCTTTGATGTAGATCACATAGTCTCTCGTATCTTATAATAAGATTAAAGGTGACCGGATATGGAATACCTGGCAGAATTAAAAAAAATAAAGAAGGAGCAAGATGTCTATGTAGTTGGTGGACTTATAAGGGATTATTTTTTAGATAAAGAAAATAAAGATGTTGACTTAATAGTAATGTCCGGTCTAAATAAATATGTAAAGGATTTTTTTGAAGCCTGTGGTAAAAAGAAATTATTATTAGATGACAAGCGCCAAATATATAGGGTAGTTACTAAACGAAATATATTTATAGATTTTTCTAACCCTGTAGGTCAAGATATTTTAAACGATCTTGGCCACAGGGATTTTACTATTAATTCTATGGCAATTGAACTTGATCATATCGTTTTAAAAGACGGTAATTATTACTTAAAAAAAGATAAAATAATCGATCCTCATGGGGCTCTTTTAGACCTACAAAGAAAGAAAATAAGGATGGTAGATCGGACATTTGTTAAAGATGATCCCCTGAGAATTATGCGGGCCTATAGGTTTTCTATTACTCTAGGTTTCAAAATCGAGAATAAAACCGCCACCATAATAGGTAAAAACTTATATTTGCTAAAACATGTCAAGAATGAGAGAATTAAGGAAGAATTAATTAAGATCTTTAATGATAAAATAAACATTGAAAGTCTAAATAATTTTTTAAAGAGTGGCTTGATTAATCTATTATTTAATATAGAGACATATCAAGATAAAAATAATTTGGATATGTTATTAAAACAAAATAATTATTTATGCAAAAAAAATATTTTTGCTAATAAATATATAAAAAATTATTTATTTTATCTTTTTCTTTTATATTTACAGCCAATTATAAAAGGTGATATAGCTTGTGGGGAAGCGGGCAATATTTTAAAAAAGTATACATTTAGCAAAAAAGATGTGGAGGTTTTTATAAAACATCTTAAAATAGCAAAACTTATTTTTAATGATATTAATTTATATGTTAATAATCGAGAATTAATATATGAGCATTTGTTTGATCAGGAAGTATATTTTGATGATATTCAATATTTATTATGCAGTTATTTGATTAACTGTGAAGGGAAAGTAAATTTGCAAGAAAAGGTAGTCTGTATTATTGATGAACTTAAATTGATGAAAAAGAGGATAGATAAAAAAGCAATAAACGGGGATCAGCTTATAGAGATTTTAAATATAAAAGAAGGAAGAAAAGTAGGCGAGATATTAACTCAAATTAAAAAGCAAAAAGCTTTAAAAAAATTAGAGACAAAAAAAGAAATAATTGAATTTATTAAAAAATATTTTAAAAAAAGCAATAAAAACTAATTAGGGCAACAAGCGCTCCTAAAAAAACCCCTGCAAAAACCTCTAAAGGAGTATGTCCTATTAATTCTTTAAGATCATCTTTTAAAAGTTGGGGATCTCTATCAATATTGGTAATATTAAAATGGCTGATTAATTTATTTAATACATTGGCCTGTTTACCAACTGCTCTTCTTACACCACCTGCATCATAGGTAACTATTAAAGAAAATATTAAAACAATTGAAAAAAGATCGGACTCAAAACCATACTTAAGGCCAATCAGGGTGGCCAGGGTAGTGACAAAAGAAGAGTGAGAACTGGGAAAACCACCAGAACCGATTATATGAGTGATTGATATTGGTTTTATTGTAAATATTTTTATAAATTGTGCTAAAAACAATGATAAAAATGAGAAAAAGAGAATTTTATTCATTGATATGCCTCCTAACATCCTATATATATATTATAATAAAATAGTTGAGATATTCAAGAAGATTATATTTTTATGAAGCAAGAATATGTTAAGGACTGATTTCATGAATCCATATAAATATATCCAAAAGTTCAAAAAGTACGGCAAAAAAGGTGGATTTAAGCCCGGCTTAAGTAGAGTAAAGAAATTGCTCTCTTGTTTTGATAATCCTCAAAACAAGGTTGATTATATCCACATTGGAGGATCAAATGGTAAAGGATCTACTGCTGCAATATTAAGTAGTATTTATAAAGAAGCAGGCTATAGAGTGGGAACATATATTTCTCCTCCTTTGATACACTTCAATGAGAGATTCAGGATTAATCAAAAACCGATATCGACAGAAGATTTGAGTGGTATAATCGACAGTTTAAAAAAAATTTTTGATGATCCAGAAAAGAATATTGACATTGATGAGCCGAGTTTTTTTGAGATAATTACTGTGATAGCTTTTATCTACTTTGCTCAAAAAGATGTTGATATTGGAATATTAGAGGTAGGACTAGGTGGTAGATTAGATGCAACTAATGTAATAAGAAAACCTCTTATCAGTATTATTACTAATATAAGCTGTGAGCATGCAGATATTTTAGGTCCTAATATTGAAGATATTGCATATGAAAAATCAGGTATTATAAAAAAAAATAGACCTATAATAACAGGAGAATGCAAGCCTGAAGCACTGAAGATTTTGCAAGAAAGAGCCTTAAAAAAAAATAGTAGATTTATAGTAGTTAATCACAAAAATAATTTTATGATATCAAAAAAGAATATGAAATATCAATTATTTGATCTTGAATATAAAAATGAGGTATTGCAAGATCTCAAATTAAAAATCTTAGGTGATCATCAATTTAAAAACACGTCTCTTGCTTTGAAAGCGGTTGAGATTTTAACAGAAAAGTATGATATAAAAAAAGGAAATATCTATAGAGGATTAAGAAAATGTCGTTGGCCTGGTCGGTTGGAAGTGATGGGCAGAGATCCATATATAATATTGGATGGGGCCCACAATGTGGCTGGAATGGAAATGCTTGTTGAATTTCTGAAAGAAAATAAAGAAACCGGACAGAAAACTATATTTTTAATAAGCATATTGAAGGACAAAGATTATAAAGAGATGATTAATTTAATATACAAGTTAAATAATATAGAATTTATTATTACTGCCAATCAGAATGAAAGATCTTTAAAACCAGAATTGATCCAAAAGTATGTAGCTGATTTAGGATTAAAAAGTCATACTCATGATAATATCTATTCAGCAGTTAAAAAGCTCAAAAAGATAGCAGCTGTTGAAGATTTAGTATGTATTACAGGGTCTTTGTATACAGTGGCAGAAGCAAGGTTTTATGTTAAACTTCTTATTGAAGGAGGTCTATAATATGGCCAAAAAAAATAAAGCTAACAGGTCTTTAACATTAGTTATTATTATTATGGCAATTATTTGTGTTTTTATCGGTTATCTGGTGGGGATAAACCTATTTAAGTGGATGAAAAACGGCAGTACTCCTCGAACACAAACAGATAATTACATAGTAGAAGAAAGTCAACAAGAAGATGAAAATAGGGTCATTGAAGAGGATAATGAGCAACAACAAAAAGCCACAGGCATTGAAAGTGATCGAAATGAAGATAATATAAACATTGATACGGACGAAATGAAAGTTGACTATGCAAATTTCTACAAAATACAGGTTGGAGCATTTTCGAATCGGGCAAATGCCGAAAGTTTAAAAAATGAACTTGAAGATAATGGCTATAGTGTTATAATTAAAGAGGTGGCCACTTTTAAAGTAAGGGTAATTGGAACAGAATCAAGGGAGGAAACTGAAAAAATCCAAAATGAATTGCAAGAAATAGGTTATGAAACATTTATTGTAAAATAACTTGCAGTTTCTTATAACCTATTATAGAATTAATGTAGTTAATTTTTTAATAAAAATATTTACTAAAATCAGAGGTGAGATAATGAGTATACTCACATTCAAACAGGGTATTCATCCAGAGTATCATAAAGACCTTACAAAGGAGAAACCATTAAAAAAAGCTAACAGACCTAAAGAAGTAATTATTCCACTCCAACAACATATTGGAGCGCCTTTAGATCCCTTAGTCAAAAAAGGTGACCATGTTAAAAAATATCAAAAATTGGCGGATACAGAAAGTTTTGTAGCTGCACCTGTACATACTTCTGTATCTGGGACTATTAAATCAATTGAAAAAATCAGGACTCCTTCCGGACAGAAGATTCTTTCTTTTATCATAAAGGCAGATGAAGAAGATGAAGAAGTTGATTATTCTTTAAAAACAAATAAAGAGGCGAAGGATTTGAGTCCCAAAGAAATTATTAAAATAATTCGAGAAGCAGGTATAGTTGGACTGGGAGGAGCTATGTTTCCTACCCATGTGAAGCTGTCTGTACCAGAAGATAAAAAAATTGATTATTTTATATTAAATGGTATTGAATGCGAGCCTTTTTTAAATGTTGATAATAGAATGATGATTGAGCGATCATCAGATATTATTGCCGGGATGAAGCTGATGATGAAAGCAGCTGGTGTTAAGAAAGGATTTATAGGTATTGAGAATAATAAACCCCGGGCCATTTCAAATATGAAATCAGCTGTAAAAAATGAAGATAATATTGAAATCAAGGTTTTCGAAACCAAATATCCCCAGGGTGGAGAGAAAATGCTAATTAAAGCTGCTTTGGGTAGAGAGGTCCCTAAAGGAGGGTTGCCTCTTGATATTGGTGTTATAGTCAATAATATATCTACTGCCGTGGCAGTTTTTGAAGCAGTTAATGAAGGCAAGCCGTTAACTGAAAGGCCGATTACTGTCACCGGAGAAGGTATTATGAATCCGACAAATCTTTATTATAAAATTGGAACCCCAATCAAAGACTTAATTGAAAAAGCGGGTGGATTTCAGGGAGAACCGGCCAAAATAATTTTGGGAGGGCCCATGACAGGTTCTGCACAACAATCCATTGAAGTACCGACAGTAAAAGGGACTTCAGGTATAATTGTTTTACATGAGAAAAGTGTGGCCAAATTTGATGCTAAACCCTGTATTAGATGTGCCAGATGCGTTGATTGTTGTCCGATGTATCTATTACCGCTAAAGTTATCTGATCTATCTCAATTTGAGAGGTATGATGAACTTGAAAAATATGATGTGCAGAGCTGTATAGAATGTGGTACATGTTCTTATATTTGTCCAGCTGACAGACCTCTATTAGATTATATTAGAATTGGCAAAATGGAAGATATGAAGATGAAAAAATAACTATAGTAAGGAGGATAGTTTATGAATAAAGAACAGCTGATCTTTACATCAAATCCACATATCAAGGATTCGACCTCTGTAGAGGATATTATGTGGACAGTCGTATTTGCTCTTGTACCTGCTGTATTAGCTTCCACATATTTTTTTGGGTTGAGGGCTTTACTTGTTATTGCTGTAAGTATTATTGGAGCAGTAATAACGGAATACATATTTTTAAAAATAAGGAAAAAAGAGATTGTGATAGATGATGGAAGTGCTGTATTGACAGGCTTATTACTTGCCTTGACCCTACCTCCATCTATTCCTTTATGGACAGCTTTTTTGGGCAGTATAGTTGCTATAGGATTAGGGAAACAGGTATTTGGTGGATTGGGATTTAATCCCTTTAACCCAGCCCTGGTTGGAAGGGCATTTTTGACAGCATCTTATCCTGTGTTGATGACTACCTGGGTTTTAGATGGTACTTCAACTGCTACCCCGCTCAGCTACATCAATAATGGAGAATTAATAGAGACATGGGATTTATTTATTGGTAATATTGGAGGTTCATTGGGGGAAACTTCAGCTTTAGCTCTTTTGTTAGGAGCAGCCTATTTAATTTACAAGGGATATATCAATTGGAGAATACCAACCGGAATGATATCCTCTGTAATTGTAATTTCTTTTTTAGCAGGTGAAAATCCAATCTTACATATTTTTGCAGGCAGCCTTATTATTGGTGCTTTCTATATGGCTACTGATATGGTTACATCCCCAGTTACTAAAAAAGCCAGGTGGGTTTTTGGAATAGGTGCAGGTTTGTTAGTGGCTATTATAAGATTTTGGGGCGGTTATCCAGAGGGTGTTATGTATTCGATCCTATTGATGAATACAACCGTACCTCTTTTAGACAGATATCTAAAACCGAAAACCTTGGGGGTGGTTGAGTAATGGAGAAAAAAATAAGTAAATTAGTTATTACTTTGACAGTGATTGGTATTATTTCTGCTATTGCTTTATCATTTGTATATCAATGGACAACCCCCTATATAGAGGAACATCAAGCTGAAGCACAAAAAAAAGCAATTAATGCCGTTTTACCGCAGGCAGAGGAAGTTAAAGAAGTAGAAAAAGCCGGGCAAACCTTTTATGAAGGTTATGATTCAAATGGAAACAGAATAGGTGTTGCGATAAATGCTTCAGGACCAGGTTATCAAAATGTCATAGAGTTGATGATCGGTGTAAATATAAATGTAGATAAGATTTATGCCATTAAAATTTTAAGTCATGAAGAAACACCCGGTCTGGGAGCAAGAATAAATGGAGATGAATTTAAGAGTAATTTTGTTGATAAAGAATTTGGTGATTATGATGTTGTAAAAAGACAGGCAAAAACTGAAATGGAAGTAGAAGCTATTGCAGGTGCTACAATATCTTCGAAAAGTGTAACAAGTATTGTTGAAAAAGCAATTAAACAAATACAAAGTGCTTATGGAGGTGGGGCATAATGTTAAAAAGAATTCTGTATGATTTTAAGAATGGACTCTGGAGAGAGAATCCTATTATAGTATTAGTTATTGGTATGTGTCCTACTTTAGCTGTTACCAATACCGTGCAAAATGGTTTAGCTATGGGTATAGCTACTTCTTTTGTATTATTATCATCTGAAATAGTAATTTCCCTTTTCAAAAAGTTTATTCCCAATAATGTGAGAATTCCCAGTTTTATATTAATTATAGCCACATTTGTTACATTTACCGACTTTTTTTTGAAGGCTTTTTTCCCAGACATTGCCACTTCGCTTAGTTTGTTCATACCTCTGATAGTTGTAAACTGTTTAATCCTAGGAAGGCAAGAAGCTTTTGCTTCTAAGAATCCTACCAGGAGGGCTATTGCAGATGCTCTTGGGATGGGGATTGGTTTCACTTGGGTTTTAGTTTTGTTGAGTGCTGTGAGAGAATTGCTCGGTATGGGTTCTATTTTTGGCCTGACAATCCTGGGCAGCTGGTATCAACCAATGGTAATTATGATTTTACCTGCAGGTGCATTTATCAGTTTAGGAGTATTAGTAGGCTTTATGAATGTATTAAAAAGGAGGGGTAACTAATGGAAGAATTGAGAGTTGTAATTCTTGTTTTTATTAGTACAGTATTAATTAATAATTTTATATTGGTTAAATTTTTAGGTATTTGCCCCTTTTTGGGAGTTTCAAAACAGGTAGAAACTGCTTTTAGTATGGGAATGGCTACAACTTTTGTAATGACTCTAACTGCAGCTGCTACTTGGTTAATAAATACATATATACTTGAATATTTCAATTTGCCGTTTTTAAGATATGTGTCTTTTATAATTGTGATAGCATCTTTAGTTCAATTTGTTGAGATGTTTATCAAAAAATCCAGTCCAGTATTATATAAGGCATTAGGTATTTATTTACCCCTTATAACAACTAACTGTGCTATTTTAGGCCTTGCTCTCTTGATTCCCCTTAATGGATATAATTTTATAACAAGTGTTGTTTTTGGGTTAGGGGCAGGTATAGGTTTTACACTTGCCATTGTATTAATGGCTGGTTTAAGAGAATCTTTAGAATTTGGTGATGTTCCAGAGTCTTTGAAGGGAGTACCCATAACTTTAATATTGGCAGGAATAATGGCGATGGCTTTTATGGGTTTCTCAGGTTTAATATCAATTTAGGCTAGGATATAATATTGGAGGTGACAATGTGGATTCTATTTATATATATTCCATTTTAAGCATGGGAGGCATTGGAGCAATACTTGCTCTCGGTTTAGGGCTTGCTGCAAAAAAGTTTCATGTTGAAGTAGATGAAAGGATTAAAGAAGTAGAAAAGGTACTACCGGGAGCCAACTGTGGTGCTTGTGGTTATGCTGGTTGCAGCAGTTTTGCGGAAGCAGTTATTAAAGGAGATGCTGAAATAAATGGATGTCCTGTTGGCGGTAATGAAGTAGCTGAAAAAATAGCGGAAATTCTTGGTGTACAAGAAGAAACAAATGAAACTGTCAAGGCTCAGCTTTTATGTAGTGGGGGAATTAAAGAGACAAAAAAAATTTCAGAGTATCATGGCATTGAAACCTGTAAAGCGGTTAGTTCTATAAATGGAGGTAGCAAAAGCTGTCAATATGCCTGTTTGGGTTATGGTGATTGTGAAGAGGTATGTCCTTTTGATGCTATAGAGATGAGTGAAAATGGGTTACCAATTATTGATAAAGAGAAGTGTACCGGCTGTGGTAAATGTGTTCAAGCATGTCCGCAGAACATAATAGTTTTAGCACCTGAAGATAAGTTAAACCACATAAGGTGTTCATCACATGAACCTGGTAAGGTTGTTTCAAAAATTTGTGAAGTAGGCTGTATAGGTTGTTCACTTTGTGTAAAGACCTGTCCTATCGATGCAATCAAAATGGAAGATAACTTAGCTGTAATAGATTATGATAAATGTATCAATTGTGGTCTTTGTTCTGAGAAGTGTCCAACCGGAACGATTGAGTTTAATGGTAGATTAATTGAAAAGGTCGTAATCACAGATCAATGTGTGGGCTGCACAAGGTGTGCTAAAGCCTGTCCGGTTAATGCAATTGAGGGTGAATTAAAAAAGGTGCATGAAATTGATCAAAACAAATGTGTGAAGTGTGGTCTCTGTTATGATGTTTGTAAAGTTGAGGGTGCTATTGAAGTTACATATAAAAAATAAAAACAACTAAGGTAGTAATTTTTTATAAATTACATACACGTAATCAAAACCGGGCTTTTATGCTCGGTTTTTTTAATTTGATTATAGAATAGACATTTGCCCTAAAAAATGTTAAAATAATAACGATTAGGAGAGGGATTTATTTGGAAATAATTAATGGTTATTTAAGTAGATATGATAAATTGTTAATCCTAATAATCGTTATTTTATCAATGATTATGATTGTTTATCCTTTTATTGATGCTTACTTTAAAAATGATATTAATCAGCGGGCACAGATTTATATACAGGATAGTTCTAATAAGATAACCAAGATTAAAATTTCAGACACTTACCAACCAGAACCTATAATTATTGAAGTCGAAGGTCCAATTGGAATTTCAATAATAGAAGCTCACCAGGGTAGGGTAAGATTAAAAGAAGCTCCTGTTAAAGATCCAGCCAAGATATGTGAGAAAACAGGCTGGATATCAAAAAGTGGTCCGTCTATCATCTGTGTACCAAACAGAATATCTATCTGGATCGAAAATAGTGATAGCGAAATTGATGCTGTTTCCTGGTGAAGTTTAAATTCGTTTGCTTTAAAGGTGATTTGTAATTTTTATTGAAATATTTAACATACCGCCTTAAATATTTAAGTTGTAATTTAGAAACGAGGTTTGACTTGATGAATACAAAAAAAATAGTAATAGTTGCTCTATTAGTTGGCTTGGGAATTGTGCTTCATATTGTAGAAAATATGCTAGCTCTTTCTTTTGTTATTCCTGGAGCCAAGCTGGGGTTAGCGAATATTTCCAATTTGCTTGGTTTGTTGTTATTTGGATTTTTAGCAGGTTTAGAGATTTTATTATTAAGAATATTTTTAGGATCTATTTTGGCGGGTACTTTTATGACTGTGAATTTTTATTTAAGTTTAAGTGGTGGGATATTGGGTTATATAATAATGGCTCTCCTATTTTATTATTTTAAAGATAAATTTAGTATAATTGGAGTAAGTATAGGTGGATCTGTTTTTCACAACGTTGGTCAGGTTTTGACTGCTTTTTTAATCATATCTAATGCTGCAATTTTTTATTACTTGCCATATTTAATGTTGCTTGCTTTACCAACAGGTATAGGTATAGGTCTTGTGGTGTTATTAACCTTAAAATATCTCCCCCATGAATTAAAAGGGGTTGAAATATAATGAAAAATGGGAAAGTTATTTTAGCTTCGTCTTCTGATAGGAGGAAAAAACTTTTAAATAGAATAGGTATAAAATATACAGCAATGCCTAGTAAATTAAATGAAAATAATTACAATTTTGATAATCCGATTGAATTAGTTGAAGGATTGGCTTTTGCTAAGGCTTCGGAGGTAGCAGATTTTGTGGAGGATGCCTTAATTATTTCTGCAGATACCATTATAGTATTTGATGATAAGATGCTTGGTAAACCGAAGGATAAAGAGGATGCCTTTCAAATGCTGAAGAAGTTAAGTAATAATAAACATCAAGTATATACCGGATTAGCAGTAATATTAACTGATGATCAAAAGCACTATGTAGGTCATGATATGACCGAGGTTTTTATGCGGGAAATTGATGATAAAGAAATTGAAAGCTATATTAATACAGGAGAACCTATGGACAAAGCAGGTTCTTATGGTATACAGGGGAAAGGTGGTATATTTGTAGAAAAAATAATAGGATCTTTCTTTACAGTAATGGGGCTTCCTATTCACCAACTTTCAACTGTATTGAAAAATTTCAATATAGAACTCTTATAAATTAGAAAGGGGATAAATTCAAAGATTTTAACAAAGGACAAATATACAATAAAAGAAATGCCTATTGATAAAAGGCCAAGAGAAAAGATGATTAAGTATGGAAGTAAAAGCCTTAACACAGAGGAATTAATCGCATTGATAATAAGGACAGGTAGTAAAACTGATACTGCAATAAGCCTTGCCAATAATTTAATGAATAAAACTGCTGGTTTAAAAGGAATGATAGCCTTTACACCGGAAGAGTTTATGCAATATAAGGGTATAGGCAAGGCTAAAAGCACTCAACTATGTGCTGTTATTGAATTGAGTAAAAGAATTAATAGGTGTAATTTTCAAGGAGAAATAAGTATAAATGGCCCTGAAGATGTCGCCTCCCTTTTGATGTCTGAAATGCGGCATTTCAAGCAAGAACACCTTTATGCATTGTTATTGGATGTTAAGAATAAATTAATCGCCAAATTGCTTATAAGCAAAGGTGGTTTAGCCAGTTCGTTAGTTCATCCGCGTGAGGTATTCAAACCTGCCATTAAAAAGAGCAGTGCTTCAGTTATAGTAGTGCATAATCATCCCAGTGGAGATCCAACTCCCAGTCAGAATGATATAGAGGTAACAAACAATTTGTTTTCTGCAGGAGAGGTTTTAAAAATAAAAGTATTGGATCATGTTATCATTGGTGATGGAAGATATGTGAGTATGAAAGAAAAAAAATTATTTTAAAATATTAAGGAGGAATAAAAGTTGTTTAATTTTTTAAGCGCACCTTTTTCCCGGGATATGGGAATAGATTTAGGAACAGCTAATACCCTGGTATATATGAAAGGCAAAGGTATTATTATTAGAGAACCATCTGTAGTGGCTTTAAAAGAAAAAGACAGAAAAATACTGGCAGTTGGCAATGAAGCGAAAAATATGATTGGTAGAACACCTGGAAATATTAAGGCGGTCAGGCCTATGAAAGATGGAGTAATTGCAGATTTTGACGTGACAGAAACCATGTTAAGGCATTTTATTAGAAAGGCTCACAAGAGAAACAGATTGGTCAGACCGAGGATTATAATTTGTGTGCCCTCTGGAGTAACAGAGGTTGAAAAAAGAGCGGTTATTGATGCTGCTTTACAGGCGGGGGCCAGAAGTGCATTTTTAATTGAAGAGCCGATGGCAGCTGCAATTGGGGCCGGCTTGCCTATTCATGAGCCAACGGGGAATATGATAGTTGATATTGGAGGCGGAACTACAGAGGTAGCTGTGATTTCTCTGGGAGGTATCGTTACCAGTAGTTCTATTAGAATTGGTGGTGATGAAATGGATACAGCCATAGCACAGTATATTAAAAAGAAGTATAAGTTAATGATTGGGGAAAGAACAGCCGAACAAATTAAAATTGATATAGGGACTGCTACTGCTGATAATGAAGATTTAACTAAGGAGATTAAAGGCAGAGATTTAGTAAATGGTTTACCTAAGACGATTACTATAAACTCTCAGGAAATAAAAGATGCCTTAAAAGAAACTGTTAACAGCATACTGGACGCTGTAAAAAGAACTCTGGAAAAAACCCCACCTGAATTAGCCTCAGATGTTATGGGTAGAGGAATAATATTAACAGGTGGAGGAGCATTATTACATGGCATTGACAAACTGTTGATAGATATAACTCAGATGCCCGTTTATTTGGCTGATCAGCCTTTAGATTGTGTGGTTAATGGTACTGGCAATGCATTAGAAGAGTTGGATAAAATAAAGGATCTTTTAATTACTCCAAAAAAATTATCATAGGGAGAGTATAAATTGTACAGAAGAGAAAAAATGATTGTCATTACAATTATAATAATATTACTAGCATTAGCAGCTGGTCTTTATTTTTTTAATATCAACATTCCTTACTTTCAGTATTTAGAGAGGGGTATATATAATCTAATCAGCCCTGTAGTTGAATTTTTTAGTGGGTTATATAATTTTTTCATATCATATTGGCAGGGGTTATTAAATTTAGATGAAATGATTCAAAAAAATAAGGAATTAGAACATAATCTTGCTGATCTAAAATTGGAAAATATTATGCTTGAAAGTTATAAAAAAGAGAATGAGAGGCTTAGAAAGCTGTTATCATTTAAAGAACATGTAACTTTTAAAACCTTAGGGGCTTCTGTAATAGGTTTTGCACCTTCTATATGGGAAAACAAGCTAATTATAAATCGGGGTTCAAATGATGGTGTTAGGAAAAAGATGCCTGTTATAAGTTACAATGGATCTCTGGCAGGTAGAGTTGATTATGTGGGTTCTAATAGTTCTCATGTTTCATTAATTTATGATCCTGAATTTATTGTCGGTGGAATTGTGCAAAGAAGTGAATCACGGGCTATAGGTATGGTTAACGGAAAATTAAATAATGAAGAAGTCAATATTATGGATAAAATTTCTTGGAGTGCAGATATTAAAAAAGGTGATATAATTGTAACTTCAGGTTTTTCCAATAACTATCCTAAAGGATTACCAATTGGGAGAGTTGAAAGCGTATTTTCAGATAATTATGGATTATCACAGGGTGCAGAAATAAAGTTATTTAGTTCAATTAATACAATCGAAGAGGTATTAATTATTACTAATTTTTAGGGGGAATCTCTTTGAATCGCAATCTTATCTTTGTCCTTTTCTTAATAATTGGATTAGTTCTACAAGTTACATTTTTCTCCCTATCTACTCCCTGGGGTGTTAGGCCTGATTTGGTTTTAGTTATTATAATAGTTATATCTATTCTTGAAGGTCCTAAAACAGGTTTATTGATTGGTATTTTAGGAGGTATGTTGCAGGATATTTTTCTGGGAGAAATCATTTCAATAAATGTAATAATAAAGGCCCCTATGGCATTTTTGCTGGGGTTTTTAGAAGAACATCTTTATAAAGATAATTACTTTTTGGCACCTGTGATCACTTTTTTTGCTTCTATTTTACATTATTTATTAATTATTATTCTATCTGAAGAACTCATATTTAATATTGATTATTGGGCAAGTTTTAAAACTGTAATTTTGCCCAGTTCATTATATAATGCATTTTTAGGTGCTGTATTATACTTTGTGTTTTACAAATTATTTAATTATGGTGGAAATTATGGAAGATAAAATAAGAATTTTTAAGATTGTTTTATTAATAGTATTTGTTTTATTAGTTTTTAAGGCTTTTCAATTACAAGTTTTAGATGGTAATTATTATTATAATTTATCGGAGGGCAATAGGACTTCTTTTCGTCCTATCAGTGCTCCACGTGGTAAAATTATAGATCGTAATGGAGAAATTTTGGTCAATAACAAGTTGTCTCACAATTTATATTTATTGCCTAATGAGATTCCCCCTCAAGTTTCTATAGATGCCTTATTAAAAAATATAGCTAATTACACATCACTGACATATGATAACTTGCTTGAGAATTATAATTTGAGTAAGGATAATATAAATAACCAGGGGGCTTTCATTTTAAAGCGAAATATAAAAAAAGAGGACATGGTCATACTATTAGAAAATAATAATGAATTACCGGGAGTTTTAGTTAAAGAATCTTCAATTAGAGACTATGTATATGGTGATCTAGCTGCACATCTGATTGGTTATGTAGGTGAAATAAATAAAGAAGAACTTCGTTATTATTCTAAACAGGGCATATATAGTTATCATGTGCAGGATATGTTAGGCAAATCAGGCTTAGAAAAAGAATATGAAGAATATTTAAAGGGAATTGATGGGATACGACAAGTTGAGGTTAATAACCTCGGTGCATTTGTCCAAGAACTAGGTGTTAAAGATCCTGTGCCTGGGCATAATATAATACTTAACATTGATTTAAAGTTTCAGCAAAAGGTAGAAAGAATATTAGAGAGCCATATTGAGAAATTAATTATAGAAGCTCAAGAAGATGATGAGAGAAGTGAACCAATCGGAGGATCAGCTATAATTCTAAATCCTAATAATGGCAAGGTTCTTGCGATGAGCAGTTATCCTAATTTTAATCTAAATACATTTACAACTGGTTTATCGGAAGAAGATTATTTCAAATTATCCAGTGACCCCAGACGACCAATGCTGGATAGAAATATTATGGTTTCAGTACCTCCTGGATCTTTGTTTAAGTTAGTTACAGGAACTGCTGCTATTAAATACCTTGATGTCAAGGCTGAATCAGAATTTAATGATCCTAATGGTCTTTTTTATATACCTGGCTGGTCCAGACCTTTTAGAAATTGGCACGGGGGTGGGGAAGGAAGCATGGATTTTACTAAGGCTTTGGCTCGCTCCAATAATATTATATTCTATAAACTAGGTTATAACCTTTATCAGGAACACAGGGGTGAAAAGTTGGTTGAAACTGCAATAAATTATGGATTAGGCCAGAAAACAAACATTGACCTACCAGGTGAAAAAAAAGGCAAGGTTCCTGAAGAAGCCTTAAATTCTGATTCTAATAGTTGGTATCCGGGAGATTCTGTTAATTTGTCAATTGGACAAGGAGATCTATTGACTACCCCTATTCAGATGGCCAATTATATTTCAGCAATAGCTAATAAAGGGACTTTATATAGGCCTTATATATTGGATGAAATTGTGGATTTTGAGGGCAAAGTTATTTTTAATCAAAAGTCAGAAATCTTACATGAACTAGATTATGATAACAGATTATATAATATTTTACAACAAGGAATGGAAGAAGTTACGATGTCTTCATATGGCACAGCCCGAAGCACTTTCAGGGATTTTCCTATTGAGGTTTCTGGCAAAACAGGTACTGCTCAGACCAGTATTGAGGACTTCAGCCATGGATGGTTTGGAGGTTTTGCCCCAAGTGATGATCCTGAAATAGTGGTATTAGTATTTTTGGAAAATGGTGGTTCTAGCACTTATACCCTGCCTATTGCTGGAGATATCATTAAAGAATATTTCAATGTAAATATTGATCAAGATGAAGAGAAAAAAAGAGATGAAAATGCTAATAATACAAAGGAAGATGGACAGAGTGCTGAAAAAACAAATGAAAAAAAGGAGAGCAGTAATAGCAATTTATTTGAATATATCAGGGATGTATTTTCTTCCAAAAAGGAAGAATCTAATTAAGATGTCTATTATATAATAATTTTAAGGAAAGGATCAAGATATTATGAAATCACCTATAACTTTTCAAGTAGCTAAAAATGGAATAGTATTGTCATTAGATGCAGATGCTAAGTTTAATAATATAAAAGAGGCATTAAAAGATCATGTAGATACAGCAACAAATTTTTATGCCGGTTCAGACCTTTATATCAATATTGCTAACAGCAGTTTCAAGATAGATCAATTAAACGAGATAGTTAATATAGCAAGAGGATATAAGGATGTTAACAATATAATCTTTACTAGTGATGTTGTTGAAGAAAATATCATTGAGGTAATAGATGAAGGTGAAAATAATTTGATAAAAAGGACATTACGTTCAGGCCAAAAAATAAAGAAATCCGGAAATGTAATAATAATAGGTGATATTAATCCTGGTGCTGAAGTTGTTGCAGGAGGAGACATTATAGTTTTTGGTAAGATCAGAGGGGTAGTTCATGCTGGTGCAGGAGGTTCCTCTGAAGCTTCAGTAATTGCACTTAAACTGGAACCAACTCAGTTGAGAATATCAAAAAAAATTGCTAGGCCGCCTGAGGAAGATTCTAATATCAAGAGACTTAATCCGGAAAGGGCTTTTATTCAGGACGGCAAAATCGTGGTAGAGGATTTTGAAATATAATAATATTAAAATGGAGGGAATAAATTGGCAGGAAAATCATTAGTAATAACTTCAGGTAAAGGTGGAGTTGGAAAGACGACAACAGTGGCTAATATAGGAACTGCATTAGCTATGATGCAACACAAAGTGTGTTTGATTGATGCTGATATTGGGTTGCGAAATCTTGATGTGATTATGGGTTTAGAAAACAGAATAGTATATGATATTGTAGATGTAGTAGAAGAGAACTGCAGACTTGAACAGGCTTTGATTAGAGATAAGCGTCACAAAAATTTGTTTTTATTGCCCGCAGCACAAACAAGAGATAAAACAGCTGTACAACCCAAACAAATGGAAAACCTGGTTAAAGACTTAAAAAAAGAGGTAGATTATATAATTATCGATTCCCCAGCAGGAATAGAACAGGGATTTAAAAATGCAATTGCGGGAGCAGATTTTGCGCTAATTGTTACTACCCCTGAAGTATCAGCTGTAAGAGATGCAGATAGGATTATTGGTTTATTGGAGGCAGAAGGGATAAAAGATCCAGAGGTTATTATAAACAGAATAAACCCTGATATGGTTAAAAGGGGAGACATGATGACCATTGAGGATATTATTGAAATCTTAGCTGTAAAACTTAAAGGTATTGTCCCAGAAGACGATATCATTATTGTTTCCTCTAATAGGGGTGAACCAGTTGTATTAAAAGATAATCCTAAAGCAGGGCGGGCCTTTAAAAATATTGCTCGCAGAATAACAGGTGAAGAGGTTAATTTTATTTCATTAGAAGATAGTTCCTTTTTCTCAAAGATCAAAAAAATATTCAATTTTTCCTAAACAAAGGGGGTAATTACAATCGGTTTATTAGAATTTTTAGGATTTAAAAAGAAAAAAAATAAAGCCAGTAAAAATGTTGCAAAGGAAAGGTTGCAGTTTATATTAGTACAAGATAGAATTAAATTATCACCAAGTGAAATGGAATCTTTAAAAAAAGACTTATTAAAGGTAATGAAAAAATATGTAGATGTGGATGATAGAGAAGTTGAGATGGAAATCAATCGTGAAGATGAAATGATGGCGATGGTTGCTAATTTCCCACTTAGCAGACGCAAATAAAAAAAGGAATTAAAATATGCTTTTAAATAAGAAATTGTATAGAAATATAAATATTTATATACCTTTAACAGTGATTGTTTTAATAATAATTGGGTTTTTTGCAATTAGTAGTGCTGTGGAAATAAATAGAATTGGTTCTAACGGGATAATCTATTTACAAAAACAGGTAATTGCATCACTAACAGGTATATTTATATTGATTTTCATCCAATTTTTTGATTACAGGGTTTTTAAAGAATACTACAAATTAATATTTTGGACGATGATTATTATTCTATTTATGACCCGGATGTATGGGGTTAACATAAGTGGAGGTCGTAGGTGGTTAGATTTAGGTTTTATCAACTTTCAACCATCTGAATTATCCAAAATTGCTTTAATCTTAGTTTTAGCCTCAGTATTGGATAAAAAAAGTGAATTTGATTCTATAATAGATTTAATTTTGCCATTTTTGTATTTTTTAATTCCTTTTTCTTTAATTGTTGTCGAAAACGATTTAGGCACAGCCCTTGTATTATTGGCAATTTTAATTATTATGTTATATGTTGCAGGCGTCAACAAAAATTTCTTATATGTTTTTTTTGGGGGAGGATTTTTAACTATAATTGCTGTAATTGCGTCCCATTTATATTTTAATACACCCCTGCCTTTCTTAAAAGAATATCAATTGAACAGATTGGTTGCTTTTATCAACCCAGGAATTGATCCCCGGGGTATAGGTTACAATATTATTCAATCAAAAATTGCCCTCGGGTCAGGTAAATTATTTGGTAAGGGTTTATTTAATGGAACTCAGAACCAGCTCAATTTCTTACCAGAAAAACATACAGATTTTATTTTTTCAGTAATTGGGGAAGAGTTTGGTTTTATTGGTATTTTTATCATAATTGCTCTTTATGTTTTTTTGTTTTGGCAGTTATTTAAAGTTGTATTAGAGGCAAAGGATAATTTCGGAAAATTGGTAGTCAGCGGCATAATAGCCATGTTCTTTTTCCATGTAGTTGAAAATATAGGAATGACGATGGGCGTTATGCCTATAACAGGTATTCCGCTTCCCTTTATTAGTTATGGGGGTACTTCAATGGTAGTATCTTTGATAGCAATAGGAATTGTTCTAAATATTAATATAAGAAAAAAGAAACTGCATTTTTAACAAGTTTTGTTTTGAGGTGTATTAAATGAAGGTAAGAGATGAAATATATAACAAATTAATTAATGTTTCCAAGCCAGAAAGATATATAGGTAATGAGTATAATATTATAAAAAAGAACTGGCAAAAAGATTCCATTAAGGTTTTAACAGCTTTTCCTGATGTATATGAAATAGGCATGTCTCATCTTGGTTTGAAAATCATTTACCATCTGCTTAACAAGGAAGATAATATTATTTGTGAAAGGGTATTTTCTCCATGGCCCGATCTTGAAGAATTATTAAGAAAAGAAAACCTTCCTATTTTTTCACTGGAAACCAATCGCAGTGTTGATGAGTTTGATATTTTGGCTTTTACCCTCCAGTATGAAATGAGTTATACAAATATTTTAACTATCCTCAATCTCGCTGGACTTAATTTTTATAGTTCACAAAGAAAAGAGGATGACCCCTTAATAATTGCGGGCGGGTCTATAGTAAGCAATATTGAACCGGTTGCCTTATTCTTTGATTTTGTTTTTATTGGAGAAGTTGAAGATTGTCTGATTGATATCATAAATAGATATAATAGTTTGAAAAATGAGGGGCTTGAAAAGAAGGATATTTTAAAGAAGATGGCCAAAATACCCGGTATATACGTCCCTTCTCTTTATAATGTAGATTATAACAATCAGGGTGTTATAAAAAATATTGTACCAGTTGACAATAATATTAAAGATAATATAAAAAGACAGGTAGTATCTGATCTAGATCAGGCTTTTTATCCTGAAAAGTTTTTAGTACCATATATGGATATAGTGCATGATAGAGCCGTTGTGGAGATATCTAGAGGTTGTACAAGAGGCTGTAGGTTTTGTTTGGCTGGTATGACATACAGACCGACACGAGAGAGAAAAAAGAAAACATTATTAAAGTTGATAGATAATATTTTGAAAAATACCGGTTATGATGAAGTATCTCTAACATCTCTCAGTACAGTTGACCATACTCAAATTAAAGAATTAATCAGAGACTTGACTGCTAAATACGAAGATAAAAAAATTAGTGTTAGTCTTTCTTCTTTACGGGTGGATAGATTTTCTGTACAGCTGGCTAAAGAAGTTCAAAAGGTAAGAAAAACAGGCTTGACTTTTGCTCCAGAAGCAGGCACAGATCGCTTGAGAAATGTTATTAATAAAGGAGTTTCTGAAGAGGATTTATATAAAGCAGTAGAAGCAGCATTTAAAGAAGGGTGGTCTACAATAAAGTTGTATTTTATGGTAGGCCTTCCTACTGAAAATAGAGATGACTTGATTGGTATTGTAAATATGGTGCAAACAGTTTTAAAGAGAGGTAAAGAGATAAGGAAAACATCAAATAAAAGTATGAAGCCAATTAGAATCAATGTCAGTATTTCTACTTTTATACCAAAAGCTGCTACCCCGTTTCAATGGGAAGCGATGATTGATAAAGATAAGTTAAAAGAAAAGATTGATTTTTTAAGGTCCAAATTAAATAGAAAAGGTATAAATTTCAGCTGGAATGATGAAGATCTTTCTAGACTGGAAAGCATTTTCTCTAGAGGAGATAGGAAACTCACAGATGTGATAGTCAGTGCCTGGGAAAGGGGTGCTCGTTTTGATGGATGGGGCGACTTTTTTGATTATGGTATTTGGTTGGATGCTTTTACTGATAATGACCTAGATTGGAAGTTTTATTTAAGAGAAAGAAACATGAATGAAATACTTCCCTGGAATCACATTGAGATGGGTTTAAATCCTGAATTTTTAAAAAAAGAGTACGATAAAGCACTAAAAAGCAAACTAACTCCTGATTGCAGATTTAATAAATGTAAAAGTTGTAACATTTGTTTTAATCTGGATATTGATTTAGATGTAGTGGGGAATGATTATAATGTATATAAGGGCTGAATATGAAAAAAGAGAACAGCTCAAATACATCTCACATCTTGAATTAATGAATACTTTTCGCAAGACTTTTAGAAGAGCCGAAATACCTGTTAAGTATTCACAGGGGTATAATCCACATATAATATTTTCAATGTCACAGCCCTTGCCGGTAGGAATGATTGGTTTTCATGAGTATTTTGATTTAGAATTAAAAGAAAAAAATTCACTTGGTTTGATCAAAGATAAAATTAACAAAAGTCTACCATTCGGGTTAAAAGTAATTGATGTAGTCATTATTGATGAGAAGGAAAAATCCTTACAAGCAGTTGTTAATACAGCTATCTATAGCTATGAGATGTCTTTTAATAGTGAAACTATAAAACAGGAATCATTATTAAATGATTTTTTAAATGAAAAGAAAATAGAGATTACTCGTTTTCGCAGAAACAAAGAGAATAGAATGATAGATTTGGCTCCCATGATTTATAATGGAAGAGTGCTAAATGATAATATTTGGGAATTTACTATAAGCACGGGCAGTAGCGGTAATGTAAGACCACAAGAAGTTATAAGAGCATTAAAATCAAACACAAAAGGACTAATTCGAGAAATTCCATTGGTGAATATAAAGAGACTTGGTATGTATATTAAAAAAGGTGGCAGGTTATATAAACCTACCAACAAAGAGGTGTTAAAAAAAGAGGTGAGTAAGAGTTGAGAAGACAGATAATAATAAATTCTTGTATAAGGGAAAAGAGAGCAGCAATAAAAGAAAATAACAGTTTAATAGATATCATGTTTGAAAGAGACACTTATGATCAAATAGTATATAATGTTTATAAAGGTAGAGTTAAAGATGTTTTACCCGGTATGCAGGCAGGGTTTGTTGATATAGGTTTAGAGAAAAACGCTTTTCTCCATATTAGTGACATATATCCCTTGTTAAATAAAAATCAGGAAAAAAGTTGGCGGAATAATGAATTATCCATTAAAGAGGTGATTCAACCTGGGCAAAAAATTATGGTACAGGTTGTTAAAGAACCAATAGGTACTAAAGGTGCAAAAGTGACCTGTAAGGTTACTTTACCTGGCAGATACTTGGTTTTGATGCCCTTTGAAAATAGAACAGGAATTTCGCGGAGAATAGATGATACGCAGGAAAGAAATAGACTTAAAAAAATAGCAGAGGATTTAATTGGAGATGATTATGGTTTAATTGTAAGAACAAACACAGAGGGAAAAGATAAAGAGATTATAGAAAATGATTTTAATTTTTTACTTCATTTGTGGAAAAATATTTCGAGAGACTATAAAAATTCTAAAACCCCTGGTCTTATTTATAAAGATGCAGAACTTATTAAACAAATTGTGAGAGACCATTTAACTTCAGAAGTAAATAAAATCATCATTGATGATGAAAAAGGATATGAAAAACTTAATAAATTGGCGGAAACAAGTGTTCCCGGTTCTAAACACAAAATATATCTTTATGAAAGGGAGACCCCAATTTTTGAGATCTATCAAATTGAAAACGAAATTGAGAAGCTTTGGCAGCGAAAAGTATGGCTGGAGTCAGGCGGATATATAATATTAGATAATACTGAAGCTCTCGTATCTATAGATGTGAACACAGGTAAGTACACAGGAAAAAAGAATCTCCAGGATACAGTTTTCAAGACCAATCTGGAAGCTGCTGTAGAGATTGCTAGGCAGTTAAGGTTGAGAGATATTGGTGGAATAATTATCATTGATTTCATTGATATGTTGATTCAGCAAAATCAAGAGGATGTACTTGATACCTTGGAAAAGGAATTGGCCAAAGACAAAACAAAAACAGCTATTCTTGGTTTAACTGAACTTGGTTTAGTTGAAATCACCAGAAAAAAAGTAAGAGAAGAAATAGGAGAATTATTTCAAAAAGATTGCCCATATTGTAATGGCACAGGCCTTGTTATGTCAGAAACAACAATGGCTATGAATATTATCAGGAGATTAAAAGCTATCTCAAATGATGATCAGGTTAACGCAATTTTAATTGAACTACATCCTGATGTGGCAGCAGTTTTAATCGGAGCAGGTGGTGACAAATTAGATGAGTTAGAACAAGAGCTGGATATGGATATTTATATAAGGGGTAATAATGATTACCACATAGAAAAGTATGAAATTATCAGCAAGGGAAGTAAACGAGATTTAAAGAGAATGGCTTTACCTGTGAATAAAGGGGAAAAATATGAAGTCTATATAGAAGATACCCATTTGCATAATGAAGACGATGGGATTGCCAGAATTAAAGGATATATAATAATAATTAAAGATGGAGGCTATTTAAAAGAGAACAAAGAGGAAGTTATTATCAAAGAAGTACACCGTACTTTTGCTAAGGCAGAACTTGCTTTAAAAGACTAGACTTTGATAAATACACTTTATATTTTTTATTAAAAAGAACAAAGATCCCATTTTTTTCAAAAGGGTGATGAATTTGTTAGATTTTGATTTTTACATTGCCATATGTAACAAATAATTAGTTATATAGTAGTTCACTTAATTGAGCTGATAATTTCTAGATGTTAATAAAGATATTTAATTGTAATACTTGGTCAAATGCCCGGATCGGCTTGACTATCAGTTTAAACTGTGCTAAAATAAACTGTCGGTAAAATGTGTACCTTTAGATGAGGTAATTTACCAAAACCGCACAAAATGGGTTTGAAATGTCTTGAATTGGACTACCTAATTTTTGGCGAGTCTGAGGTAAAGGGAGGTGTAATATACTAGTGTATGCAATAATAAAAACAGGTGGGAAACAGTATAAAGTGAAAGAAGGACAAATGATTAAAGTCGAAAAACTTGATGCAGAACCTGAAGATAAAGTTAAATTTGAGAGAGTTTTACAGTATTCTGATCAAAATGGTCATCAATTTGGCAAACCATACTTAAAAGATGCTGTAGTTTCGGCTAAAGTTATTGAACAAGATAAACACAAAAAAGTTGTTGTGTTAAAATATAAGCCTAAGAGTCGTTATTATAAGAAGACAGGTCACCGACAACCATATACAAAAGTATTAATTGAGAATATTAATGTCTAAATATATAAAGATAAAACTCTAGATTTCGAAAGGGGGGAGTTTGATGTCTCAAAAGAAAGGTGTTGGAAGTTCTAAGAATGGTCGCGATAGCATATCGAAGCGGCTTGGTGTAAAAGAATTTGATGGTGAATTTGTTCCTGCAGGTAGTATTTTAGTTCGTCAGAGGGGAACTAAATTCAAACCTGGATTAAATGTGGGAAGAGGTAAAGATGATACCCTTTTTGCAAAGGTAGATGGTTATGTTAATTTTGAAAGAAAAGGGAAAAAATCTCGTCAAATTAGTGTTTATACAGAGGATCAAGTTGAAGTTTTAGTTAGTTAATTATATTTTTTTAAATTACCCCTCAGTGCTTATTGTGCTGGGGGTTTTATTGTATTAAGAGCAGGGCAGGTGATACAGATTTTTGTAGACGAAGCAGTATTTAAAGTAAAAAGTGGTAATGGAGGTAATGGTGTTGTAAGTTTTAGAAGAGAAAAATTCGAAGCTATGGGTGGGCCTGATGGAGGAGATGGTGGAAACGGCGGAGATATAATATTAGAAGTGGATGAAGGCTTAAATACCTTAGCTGACTTTAAGTATAAAAATATTTATAAAGCAGAAAATGGCAGTCATGGACGCGGTAAAGATCAGAGAGGAAGAGATGGAAAAGATTTGTACTTAGCTGTTCCTCCCGGTACATTGGTCTATAATGATGATAATAATCAGCTATTGGCTGATTTAAAAAAAGATGAGCAACAGTATGTAGTAGCAAAAGGAGGTAAGGGAGGAAGAGGAAATGCAAGATTTAAAAAATCTACTCGCAAGGCTCCTAAATTTGCAGAAAACGGTGAAAAAGGTGAAGAACTTAAAATCAGACTCGAACTACAACTACTTGCAGATGTTGGATTGGTTGGTTATCCTAATGTGGGAAAGTCAACATTAATTTCTAAAGTATCAGCGGCAAAGCCTGAAATTGCTTCTTATCACTTTACTACATTAAAACCCAATCTTGGTGTTGTCTCATATGGTGAATATAAGTCATACGTAATGGCAGATATACCGGGAATCATCGAAGGTGCTCACCTGGGAGTTGGCTTAGGTTATGAATTTTTAAAACATCTAGAACGTACAAGACTATTAGTTCATATTATTGATGTTTCTGGAATAGAAGGTAGAGATCCTATTAAAGATTTTGAAAAGATAAATATGGAATTAAAAGAGTATAAAACTGAGTTATTTAACTTACCACAAATTGTTGTTTTAAATAAGATTGATCTAAAAGAAGCCAGAGATAATTTAGATGAAGTCAAAAATGAATTAGAAAATAGAGGTTATGAAGTTTATCCTATATCAGCAGTAACCGGGCAGGGTGTAGATTACTTAAAATATAGAATTGGTCAGAAATTAGAAGAGCTGCCCAAAAAAGATAGAGAGATAAAAGCTAAAGATAATGTATTAATCAAACCTGAATTTGAAAAGGATAATGAAATGTTTATTAAACAGCTAACTGAAAATAAATATGAAATAAAAGGGAAATTAATAGAGGAATTATTAGAAAAGACAGATTTTAACAATGATGCCTCTGTACAGAGATTATTAAGAATTGTTAGGCATCATCAGCTGGATAAGAAGATGAGAAAAAAGGGAATAAAAGATGGGGATATTGTTTTAATAGGTCCCATAGAATTTGAATACATACAATAGCAAATAGGGGGTTTATATGTTTCAGCTTAAAGCTGTAGGTATTGTAAAAAATGATTTTAAAGAACCGGTCAAGCCGGCTAAAATTAGAGAAAAAAACAGTCAAATAATTATTCATGAAGAATTTTCAGAAGGCTTATATAAAATTGAAGAAAATGATTGTCTGCAGGTTGTTTTTTATCTGAATAAATCTAATGGCTTTAAATTAAAAGGTAAAAGACGTGGAAAAGAGCTGGGTGTCTTTGCCTGCAGAAGTCCTCATAGACCAAATTCAATTGCAGTTACCACCGTTAAACTTATTAGAAGGGATAAGAACCGCCTTATTGTTGAAGGACTGGATGCTATCGATAAAACTCCCATAATAGATATTAAACCGTATGTTTCTCAAATTGATGAATGCTAAATTGTTGGGATTAAAGATTAATTACTAAATTGTAGGAGGTGAAAGTTTATCGGTTTATTTTTTTGAGATAAAACCGGTAAATAATAATGTTAACAGGCAAACAAAGAAGTTATTTAAGAGCTGAAGCAAATAAATTAGAGCCTTATATTCATATTGGAAAAGAAGGACTAAGTGAGGCTGTTTATGAAAAAATAGATGAAGTTTTAGATGACCATGAGTTAGTTAAAATTAGAGTTTTAGATAATTCTCTACTAGAAAATAATGAGATTGTAGAAGAAGTGTGTGATAGAATGGGAGCAGAATATGTTCAGGTCATTGGTAATGTATTTATAATTTATAGGAAGAATATAGAAGAACCTATTTATAAACTTCCTAAATAAAAACAAAAAGGATGATATAAAATGAAGATAGGTATGTATTCTCTTTTGTCAGTAATCCATGACGAAAAAAGGATAACTCAAACCCTTGATAACTTCATTAAAGAAATCACTCATGATATCAATATTGAAAAAATTGACAAAGAGACCCTTCTTTCAGAGAAAAAAGAGGAGTATGATTTGATTGTTGTATTTATAAAAACTGGTGGCACTGAAAATTTATTTAAAGAAATCTATGAAGAATTTAAAAAACCTGTTATTTTGATCGCATCTGCTCTGCACAACTCCTTGGCTGCTTCTATGGAAATTTTAAGCTGGGTAAAATCACAGGGTGATAAAGGTAAAATACTGCATGGTCAACCTGATGATATTGTTGATAGTTTAAAGACTATCATAAAAATAGAAGAGACAAAAGAAAAAATAAAAAATAGCAGATTGGGTTTAATCGGTAGGCCTTCTGATTGGTTAATTGATAGTCATATAGATAAAAATATGGTTGAGGAAAAATGGGGTTTAAAAGTAATAGATATACCTATCGAAGAGGTAATAGAAAATTTCAAGATTATAAATGATGAACAGGTTATTGAATTAACAGATAAATTTACTCAAAAAGCACTTTCTACTGAAGAGCCTTCCCAATATGATATAATTCAGGCTGCTAAGGTATATATTGTTTTGAAAAATATAGTCGAGAAATATAATCTGAACTCACTTACCATCAGGTGTTTTGATCTGGTTACTGAGTTAAAAACTACAGGTTGTCTGGCTCTTTCTTTACTAAATAATGAAGGTATAATTGCAGGCTGTGAGGGAGATATACCTGCTACAATATCTATGATGATTGCTTATTATTTAACAGGTAGACTTCCTTTTATGGCAAACCCAGTTTCTTTAAATATTCATCAAAATAAAGTAAAATTTGCCCACTGTACTATAGCTACTGAAGCTGTTGAGAACTATATAATTAGATCTCACTTTGAATCTGGTATAGGAGTTGGAGTACAAGGTGAACTTAAGAAAGGCGGATTAACATTATTTAAAATAGGAGGTTCGAAACTGCAGCATGTGGTATATAAAAATGCAGATTTAATAAACAATTTAAACAGTGAATTCGCCTGCAGAACCCAAATATTGGTTGACTTTAATGATAATGATATTGATTATTTTCTAAATAATCCGATTGGTAATCATCATATTTTGCTAGAAGAAAAATATCAAGATTTATTTGAGGAATTTTTTAAAAGATTGGAATTTGATACTAAAAAACACTGGTAGTGGAGGATAATTATGGTTGTAGTTAATATAAATTCGATATCAAAATCTTACGGGACACATCAAGTTTTAGATGATTTTTCAATCTCAATAAATGAGGGTGAGAAGGTTGCCTTAATAGGAGAAAATGGTTCAGGTAAGACAACCTTATTTAAGATAATAAAAAAACAAGAAGATTTTCAATCTGGTAATATTTCTTTAAAAAATAATTTAAATATAGGATTATTAGATCAAATACCGGAGTTTACTCCTGATAATACAGTTTATGAAGAATTGATTACCGTATTTGCTGATTTAGAAAAAACAAAAGAACGATTAAAAACACTAGAAAAACAAATAAGCACATTTAATAAGAATGACAAAGGTCATCAAGAACTTGATGAATTAATGGAGAAGTATAGTTCGTTAAGCCATCAGTATGAAATAAATGGCGGGTATGAATATAAAAATAAGATTACCCAGGTTGCCTGTGGACTGGGCTTTAATAAAAAAGATTTTAAAAAGAAGATATCATATTTAAGTGGTGGAGAAAAATCTAGAGTGGGTTTAATAAAATTACTTTTAAAAGAACCAGATCTCTTATTATTAGATGAGCCTACTAATCATCTTGATATAGATTCTATTCAGTGGTTGGAAGAGTTTTTAATAAAATATTCCGGTGCTGTTATTATTATATCTCATGATAGATATTTTTTAGATCAAGTTATAGAAAGAATTATCGAGATAAATAATGGGAAAGCAGATAGATATAATGGGAATTATAGTTATTATTTAAAAGAAAGAAAAAGAAGATATGAAATAAAGTTAAAAGAGTATGAAGATCAACAGAAAAAAATAAAAAAATTGGAAGAAGCTATTCATCAATTAAGAGTTTGGGGTAGATCTAGAGATAGCGATAAGATGTTTAAAAGAGCAAAAGCAATGGAGAAAAGATTAGGCAGAATTAATGAAAAAGAAAAGCCCACCCTTTATGGTAAAAGAATGAATTTAGAACTTAATTTTAATAAAAGAAGTGGTGATGAAGTATTAAAGATTGAAATACTAAAGAAATCTTTTGATAAACAGCCCCTCTTGAAAGATCTCAGTTTAAATTTATACTGGCAGGATAAGGCCGTAATAATTGGTCCAAATGGATCTGGTAAAAGTACTTTACTGAATATCATAAATGGAGATGCTCAAGCAGATGAAGGCAATGTAAAATTGGGAGCTAGTGTAAAGATGGGTTATTATCGACAGGAGTTTAAAAACTTTGATCCAGAAAATAATTTAATAGATGTTTTAATAGATAAATGTTCATTAAAGATCAGTGAAGCACGTAATGCTTTGGGGGCTTTTTTATTTAGTGATCAAGAGGTATATAAAAAAGTAAAAAACTTAAGTGGTGGAGAAAAAAGTCGTTTGAGACTATTACAATTAATGATTCAAGACAATAACTTTTTAATTTTGGATGAGCCTACTAATCATCTTGATTTACCATCCAGAGAAGTTTTAGAAGATGTGCTTAAAGATTATCCAGGAACCATTCTGGTTGTTTCCCATGATCGTTATTTTATAAATAAAATTATTGATTATACTTATGAACTGAAAGATAAAAAACTCATAAAATATTATGGGAATTATGATTATTATAAAACAAAGAAAAAAGAATTAAATCAACAGAATAAAAATTGGAAAGATAAGTCAAAAAAAGAAGTTAAAGAGAAGGATAATTATTACTATAGGCAGAAAGAAATAGAGAGAAAAGAAAGAAAAAGACAAAGAAGCCTAAAAAAATTAGAAAAAGAAATAAGTGTAAAAGAAAATAAGATTATTAAATTAGAAAAAAAGATGACAAAGAAGGCAAATATAGATAATTTCAAAAAATTAAATTCTTTAAAAAACGAACACCAGACGATTAAAGCTGATCTTGATAAACTGTATAAACAATGGGAAAAATACCTTTAATATTAAATTTATATACCCCTGTAGCTCAGTGGATAGAGCGTCGGCCTCCGGAGCCGAGTGCGCAGGTTCGATTCCTGCTAGGGGTACCATTTTTTTATGTAATTACTAATATCTTTTTTTAAAAATCTCAAATAAAAAATAAATTTAAAATAAATGTTGCATTATAATAATTTGTGCGTTATACTATAGCCGAGAATTAGAGATATATAGAGTAGCAGATAATTAATATAAATTGACAAAGTAGATTTGTAGCGAGGATGTTTCCTAATATATAAACAAAAGGGGGCATTTGAGATGTTTAAAATTTATAAGAAAAAGACTAAAAAGAACAGAAATAATTACCGATTCGATAGTAATAATTATAGGGAAGAGATAATTAACAACCTTTTAATAACTAATGGATTTTTCTTCTAACAATTGGATATTAAAAGAAGACTACGAAGCTGTCAGGGGCATTATCCTGGCAGTTTTTTTATCATAATAGTAATATATCTGAAGGTTTTTAATTTATGGGAAAAACTGAAACTATAAAAGTCATAATATTTATAGTATTAGAAAGAAATTTAGTTTGTTTTATCAAAAAGCTAAAAAATAATGGGAGTAGGAATTCTGAAAGATACAATCATAAAGTAAGTAGAATTACTTTCCGACTTATAATATATATAAAAAATGCAAACTGGTAAGATTTTCTATAAATAATTATTATTGGATTTTTATATTCTATAATTTTATATATAACTGATAGGTATAAGGTATTATATATATTATATTTAAAATCAGATAAAATATAATTTGTATTTACTAAATTAAAAAATAATAACATGATCTATTATTAATATAAAACTATTAGAAACCTTGATAATTTGTTGTAAAACAAACAGGTGTTTTGTTATCTTTCTAGAAATAATAATATATAATTAGAATTTATGGAGATGATATTATGGAGTTAATGCAGGGTGTAGAGTTTTCGCATTGGATTATCAGTAACTTTTTAGAACAAAATAAAGTTTTGGTTGATGCAACCTGTGGCAGAGGTAAAGATACTTTGTTTTTATCTAAACATTTAGATGCTGATGGTAAAATTTATGCATTTGATATTCAAAAAGAAGCAATTCAAATTACAAAAGACAAATTTGCATCACTAGATAAAAGAATTGAGATTGAATTTATACAGGATGATCATCAAAAGATTGCAGAGTATGTTAATAAAAAAGCAGATGGAATCATCTATAATTTAGGATTTTTACCGGGGTCTGATAAAAACATAAAGACAGAAAAAGAAACAACTCTTAATTCATTAAATGAAGCATTGGATGTTTTGGCTGATAAGGGCCTTATTGTCCTTGTGATTTATTCTGAACATCCAGGTGGACAAGAAGAAAAGGAGGCTGTCTTAGATTTTGCTGCTAATCTAAATTATAAAAATTATAATGTATTACATTATAATTTCATTAATCAAAAGAAAAATCCGCCAGAAGTAATTGTAATAAAAAAAAGGGGAGAATAGTATATGAAGCCGGCAGTAGATTTTATACACACAGCAGATTTGCACTTAGGAAGTCGGATTCAAATAAATGAAAGCTACAAGAATTTACAGACAAAAGATTATAATGAGGCTGTATACAACTCTTTTAAAAAAATTGTAGATAATGCTATAAAAACAGATGTTGATTTTGTTCTAATATCTGGGGATATTTTTGACAGTGATTCTCGTTCAGTTAGGGCTACCCGTTTTTTTATTGAACAGAGTCAAAGGTTAGATTGTAAAGATATTGCTATTTATATGATTAATGGTAATCATGATCCTTATCGTAATGAAGGTGAGTTATTAAATCTACCTAAGAATGTGCATGTCTGTGATTCTGAACAGCCAAGTTGTTTTACAGTACATAGAAATAATAGGTTAATTGCCCGCATATTAGGGCAATCTTATCGAAGCAGTTCTGAAAATAGAAAAATGAGTAATTATTATACTGTTAATGATCAAAGAGTATATAATATAGCATTATTACACACTCAACTTGATTTAAACAATAAAAGTTATGTTCCGGTTTCAAAAGATGATTTACTGAAAAAAAATAGTATTGATTATTGGGCACTTGGTCATATTCATAAAAAGCAGATTATAAATGGCGAAAACCCCTACATAATATATCCAGGTATACCTCAAGGTCGAGATATGGGGGAAATGGAGCCTGGAGGTTATTTCATGGTGCATCTTGAGCCAAACAACTGTTATTATGACTTTAAAAAAACTTCAGATTATGTTTATAGAAGATTCGAAGTTGATCTTGGTAAAATGGAAATAAATAACATTTCGGATTTACATGAATTATTAGAAAAAGAATTAAATGAGTTTTATCAAACATTAAATAAAAATATAAAAGGTTATATTATAAGAATAATACTAAAAGGAAATATTAGAATCTATGAATTGTTACAGGAAAAGGAAGAAGAAATTAACGAAGATATATTAAGCAATTTAAGGCCATTATATCTGAACAAAGCTCCTTTACTATTTATTAATGGTATTGTCAATCGAAGTTCTAAATATATTGAGAATATGGAAGAATTAATTAAAAAAGATCCGTTCTTTAAAGATTTTTTTAACTTTCTTAAAGAATTAAAAAGTGATGATAAAGAAATTAAAAAATTAAAAAATGATCTTGGCAGAATATGGAATTCCAAAGTAGATATAGAAAATAAAGATCCGCAGGAATTTCAACTTGGTGAACAGGTTTTTAAAGAACTATTTGAGCAATCAAAATTCCTTATTATGAAAGAGTTTATTGAAAGAAGGGATTTATGATGCGCTATGAAAATATTTTTATAAGGGATTTTGGTATCTTAAATAATTCAGAGCTAAATAATTTGAATCCCAATTTTAATATCATCGGAGGGGGTAATAGGGCAGGTAAAACCACCTTATTAAATGTTCTGCGGTATATAGGTTATGGTATTCCCCAAAGCAATGAATTACCTCCTGCCCGGAGTAGATATGGAATTGAGGCTATATTAGCTGATAAAAAAAATAGATATAATCTTTTAATAGAAGGTTATGCTAATCCTAAAGTTAATATTATAAATGACGTAAAATTTACAGGTCAGAATATTTTTTCAGAAGTAGATCGTTTTACATATAAACAGATTTTCACCATAACATTAGAGGAATTAAAAAGGCTACCAAAAGGGGTTTCTGATAAAGAAAAATTGCAAGCTGTTTTAATGGGAGCTGGTTTAAAAGAATATATTCTTCTGCCCAAGTTGCAGGAATATTTTGCATCTGAGGCCAAAAGTATTGGAGGAGAATATGGTAAAATAAATGTGTCTCGATTTAAAGAATATAATCAAAATATTCAAGAGGGAATAGAATTAAAAAAAGAAGCTAAAACTCAGGTAAAAGAATATTATGATTTAAAGAGTGAATATAAAAAAATCCAAAATAAAATTGATGTTTTTCAAAATAGAATAAAAGATAAACAGCAAAAAAAGAACCGCCTGGACTTAATTAAAAGTAATTATGAAAAAATCAATGAGATGATAAATATTAAAGAAGAATTTAAAAAAGAAAAATATTCGATGAACATATCCAGTCAAAGCAAATTTTATCCCCAAAAAGCTACAGAACTTCATGATGAATATAAAAAAATAAATAATGAAATTAAAGAGCTTAGTGAAGATTTTCAGTATAAGTCAGGTAATAATTTTAATGAAGTAATCCAGATACAATTATTAAATGCAAAAAATAAAATTGATTTATATTATAATGATATATCTGGATTGAGAGAAAGATTTAAAAATATTAATGAAAAAAGAACCGACTTAAATCAAAAATTAGAAAGCCTAAAAAACGAAGCATTTCAGTTAAGTGAAGAGATAGCTGGAAATTTAAAAATTTTAGAAAATTTAGATGCAAATATAGAATATAAAAATTACTTAAGAAAACATTTTTCTAATTTTGAAGAGTTAGAAATTAAAATTAAGGCTAAGAAAGATAAAATAGAGCAAATAAATAGAAATATTGAATTAAAAAAAGATCAAATAAATAAATTGAAAAAAGATAGTTCTACAAGCAAAAATCATCAATATATGTTATTTTTATCGATCTTGTTTACGATAGTGATATCTTCACTTGTATTTATCGATGTTCGGTTTGCCTGGTTATTTATTTTAGATGCTATATTTATTTATAAAAGCTATATTAACCATCAGAGAAAAGAAGAGTTTTTAAAAGAAAATAATATTTATGAAAATGAATTAGAAAGTTACAAAAGTGAAAAAAAAATATTAAAAGAAGAACTAAAAAATGATCTAAAAAACAAAAATGAAGTGGAGAAAGTATTTAATGAGTTAACAAAACAGTTGAAACTTGAGGGAGATATACAGCCAAGTCTACTCAAAGAATATTATGAAGATTTGTTGGACCTCAAGGCTAAATATATAGAATATAAAGACTACAAGAAAAAATTCATGGTTAAAGAAAATAAATTTGAAACAGAAATAAATAAAATCTATAATTTTTTAAGTAATTTCAAAGCTGTACTTTATCTTAAAAAGATTACTGAGAATAATTTATATGAGCATATTGAAGATTTAATAAAGTTTATTGAAGATATCTTAGAATATAAGGATTTGGTACAGGATATTAAAAACAAAGCCAATGAGAAAAAAGCATTGAAAGATGAGATAATAAAATTGGATGGTATGGATTATATTGAAAAGAAAGAAAGAGGTCTATATACAATTGTCAAAGATTATAAAGACACTGCTCAAATAGTCAATGAATATAGAAATAAAAAAGAAAAATTAAAAGATATTGAAAGTAATTTGACAAACATCACTGAACAAATGAAAAATGCCTTTGAAATTAATAGTAGACTTAGCGATGAAGAAATAGTTTTAAAATATATAAAAGAATACAATAAATATTTCTCATATGAAAATATTTCAGAAGAATATGAGTCCATAACAAAAGAAATGAGTAAATTAGCTGACGACTTAGAAAAGAAAAAGAATAAAAAAGAAAAAATAAAATTTAAAATGGATGATCTCTCAACAGAAGAAAAGCTTATTAAGGCAGAAAATAAAATTAATAAGGCCAGGCAAAATTTAAAACCACTTGCAGAGAAATATGCAGCAAATAAACTTGCAGCAAACTTACTGAACAAATATTGGGTGGATTTTATTAATAAGAAAAAAGAAAGACTTTTAAATAAAGCAGGTAAAATAATTTCAAAAATTACGTCTGATAAATATAATAAAATAGAACCGCTGGATAATTTTAAGAATATCAATTTCAAAGTACAGGAAAAAAATGGGCGTACAATAAATAATACAGATTATTTAAGTAGGGGGACGAGGGAGCAACTATATATGGCCATTAGAATAAATAGAATTATGGAAATCAAACCTTGTTTACCGGTTATTATTGATGATTCACTAGTTAATTATGATCCAAAGCATCTAAAAAATATATTTGAGATTATAAATAATCTTAAAAATCGCAATCAAATATTCTATTTAACTTGTCATCCTGAACAAATTGAATATCTGAATAAAATTATTGACAATAAGAATTTCTATTATTTAAATAATGGCAAGTTCAAACAAGTTAACAAGTCTAAATTGATTAAAAATCTCAACTGAAAAATTATAATAGAAAGTGAGCTGTTTAAAATGACAACTTGGCTATTAATTATATTAGGTTTGGTATTCTATTTTTTTTATAAAAAAGGTTATATAATTAAAAAATATAAAAAAAGTGAAGACACGAAAAAATATATATTAAAAAAAGCAAAAGAAAAATTAAATAATAAAGAAATCAATGAAAGTGAATATCAGAAGATAAAAGATGAAATTAATAACAGCTAATATTTTTTTAAAAATAATTATATTGTTTTCAAGGAGGTATTTTTATGAAGTATAACATATTATACATTCATTCACATGATACAGGTCGTTACATAGAGCCTTACGGACATCTTATTCCAACTCCTAATTTGAAAAGGTTGGCTAAAGAAGGTGTGATTTTTAGAAAATCATTTAGTACTGCACCCACCTGTTCACCCAGCAGAGCAAGTTTTCTGACCGGTCAGTATCCTCACAATAATGGTCAATATGGCCTTGTTAATAGAGGCTTTGAATTACCTGATACAGATAAACACATAGTCAATTTATTAAAAGAAGAAAAATATCATAATATTCTTATTGGAATGCAGCATATTAGAAAGAATTCTGATAGTATAGGATATAATCAGGTTGTAGATGTTAAAGATAATTATGAAAAAAATGTTACTCCTGCAGCAGTGAATTATATAAAAGATAAAATTAGGGCACCCTTTTTTTTAAGTGTTGGTTATGAAGAGACACATAGGCCCTTTCATTCCATAAATGATGAAGACGATCCCAAATATATCGATACACCAAAACCTATTCCTGATACCAAAGAAACCAGACAGGATATGGCTGCTTTTAAAGCAAGTGCGGGAATTCTTGATCAGGGCATAGGGAGTGTTATAGCAGCTTTAAAGAACCAAGGTTTTTATGAGAAAACAATAATAATTTACACAACAGATCATGGTATAGCCTTTCCCGGTATGAAATGTACTTTAACAGATCATGGAACAGGAGTTGCCTTAATCATCAGGGCTCCAAAGTATTTCAAGGGTGGTCAAGTTATGGATGCTTTAGTTTCACATATAGATGTTTATCCTACAATATGTGATTTGATTGAGGTTGATAAACCTATGTGGCTACAGGGTAAATCACTTTTACCTTTGATAGTAGATGGTAAAAAGGAAGTAAATGACGAAATATTTGCTGAAGTAAATTACCATACTTCCTATGAACCAATGCGTTCAGTGAGAACTAAACGATGGAAATATATTAGAAGGTTTCGCAATCGCACAAAACCGTTTTTAAGCAATACAGATGAAAGTCCCAGCAAAGAATTATGGGTAAATAGTGGTTGGCAAAATTCATTTATTTCATCAGAAGAACTTTATGATTTGATATTAGATCCCAATGAAGCAAATAATTTAATTTCAGATCATAGTAAAAAAGACATTTTAAAGGTAATGAGAGATAAACTGGATAACTGGATGAAAAAAACTAATGATCCTCTTTGCAAAGGTCAAGTTCCCAAGCCAGAAAAAGCAGTAGTGAGTGATGATGAAGATCAAAAAGCTGAAGATATTTGGAATTATACAGATCAGCCTGAGGAATATCATTAAAATTGGTAGTAGTAAATAAAATATAGAGTTGCTAATTAGAAGGAGTATATGTCTTATGTTAGGGCACACTTTTAACATTATGGCTTTTCCAGCAGGGCCTAAATGCAATTTGAATTGTGAATATTGTTATTATTTAGATAAGATTAAATTATATCCTAATACCAATAACTTTATGATGAGTTATCAAATATTAAAAATGTATATAAAACAGTATGTAGAAGCCTATTCAGGCTCTGATATAAATTTCATATGGCAGGGGGGTGAACCTACTTTACGAGGACTTAAATTTTTTAAAAAAGCAGTTGAACTTGAAAAAAAATATGTGCCAAAACATTTATCAATTCATAATAATTTCCAAACAAATGGTATACTTATAGATCAACAGTGGGCTAATTTTTTTTTAAGGGAAGATTTTTTGGTGGGATTAAGTATAGATGGTCCAGATTATATACATGATCAATATCGCAGAGACAAACAAGGCAACCCAACTCATAAGCGAGTGATGAAGAGCTTAAAAGTATTAAAAACATATAATATTAAATACAATGTATTATGTGTTGTTAATAATTTAAATGTAAAAAAACCAACTCAAATTTATAATTTTTTTAAAAAAAAGAAAATAAGGTATCTACAATTCATACCGCTTGTAGAGACAGATCAAAAAGGAAAGATAAGTAAAAGGACTGTTCAACCGGAAAATTATAAAAAATTTCTCATAGAATTATTTAATGAGTGGATTTTAAATGATTATGGCAATATATATATCCAGTTTTTTGAAGAGTGTGTTAAAGCCTGGCTGGGTATCAAAACAAATTTATGTACTGTTTCAGAATACTGTGCTAACAATTTTGCATTGGAGCATAATGGTGATCTATATTCATGTGATCACTATGTTTATCTTAAAAATAAGCTTGGCAATATCCAGGACAAAAAAATAGTTGATTTGATTCATTCATCTAAACAGTTTAAATTTGCTGAATTAAAGATAAGTGAGTTACCAGAAGTCTGTCGTGAATGCAAATATTTTTTTGTCTGCCATGGAGGTTGTCCAAAAAACAGGTTAAAAGAGTATAAATCAAGTGGTAAAAAAATTAATTATTTATGTGAGGCCTATAAAGGGTTTTTTAATTATGCGTTTCCTTATTTTGAATCTATGGCTAATGGGATTAGACTGTGTAAAAAGCCTACTGAAATACAAAGTGAACTCATAAAAATTTATAAAGACTACGAAGATAAATGTGATTCCAATTGTTGTTTTTTTAATTAAACTTTCCAGTGATTTTAATGATTGCTAAAGTTATTTTAATTAGATATAATTTAATAAATTACTGGATTTAAGTTTTTTTATTTGTTAATATATTTAAGTAAGTTAATATTTTTATTAGGGGATTTTTTATGAATATCATATTAATAGCAGTGGCATTGTCATTAGATGCTTCTGGAGTATCTATGGCGATAGGCTGTGGTACAAAATTAAATTTTAAAAAGATTCTTTCTTTAATATTTTCTTTTGGTTTTTTCCAATTTCTCTTAGCCTTTATGGGTGGTTTATTTGGTAGTTATATTAATAATAAAATTATTATTATTAGTGACCTTGCCGGTGGTTTTATAATTTTAACCATAGGTTTGATCTTTTTTTATGAGGGTTTTAAGAAAAAAGAAGCTTGTATATATAGAAAACTAACCCTTATATATGTTGCTATTTTGGGTATAAGTGTAAGTATCGATGCATTAGGAGTTGGTTTTTCTGTCTTACATAAAGAAGTATTATTTAATATGTTCCAAATGTCAATAATTATAGGTATTATAACAGCTATCTTTACATCTATTTCTCTTTATGTCATTAGTTATTTAAAAAAGATTATATTAGTAGAAAAGTTTGCGGACTTTATTGCTGGATTTATATTGATAATATTTGGAATTAATATGATATTGTAATTAGCATGCAGGATATTTAATTAAATTAAAGAATAAATAAAAGTAAAGAATTAATAATAATTTTTATATAAACAATTTCATTTCTAAAAATTATATGATAGGACAAATGTCCTAAGTGTAAATTTTTTAAAAATAAATTTTGTTACTCTACAACTTAATTTCTTAATTATTATGAGATTAAAATTGCTGGTATAAGTGGCATTGGTTGATATTATCTTTTTAATTAAGATAAGAGTATTTATATGAAATATACAAAAATTACTATGCAAAGTTTCATTTTATAAGGGGTAGTTTTGTTTAGCAATACCCTAACTTTTTTAAGTTAGGTTTTTATATTTTAAAGGAGGCTTATTAATGGGTTTAAAATATGTCAAAAAACGTGATGGTACAACTGTTAAATTTAATACAGATAAGATAAAAAACGCTGTTTTAAAAGCAGCTTCAGCTGTAGATTTAGATGATGAAAATATCGGAGAGATAATAACACAGGAAGTAATATCTTATTTAAAAATATTTTTTGGAGAAAAAGGAATTCCTGAAGTTGAACAAATTCAAGATTTGGTAGAAAAAGTATTAATTGAAAAAGGCTATGCCGAGGTTGCTAAAGCGTATATTTTATATAGAGAACAACATAAAAAAATAAGAGATACAAAGAAATTATTTAATGACGCAATTGATGCCATGAATGATTATTTAGATTTAGAAGATTGGAAAGTTAAAGAAAATAGTAATATGGGATATTCTCTACAGGGTTTAAATAATTTTATATCATCAGAAGTAACCTCTCAATACTGGTTACAGGAGGTTTATCCTCCAGAAGCAGGTGAAAGACATCTTGATGGTGATTTTCACATTCATGATCTTGGTAATCTGAGTGTTTATTGCTGTGGGTGGGATCTTGAAGATTTCTTAAAAACAGGTTTTAGGGGTGTATCCACAAAAATTGAAAGCAAACCTCCAAAACACTTAAAAACTGCTTTAGGACAAATGGTCAACTTCTTTTTTACTCTACAAGGAGAAGCAGCCGGCGCTATGGCTTTTTCAAACTTTGATACTTTGTTAGCCCCCTATATAGCTTATGATGACTTAGAATATAAAGAGGTTAAACAAGCCATGCAGGAATTTTTATTTAATATGAATGTTCCTACAAGGGTAGGCTTTCAAACTCCCTTTACTAATATAACTATGGACTTAACAGTGCCTAATCATTATAAAGATAGTCCTGTTTTTATAGGTGGGGAAATGAAGGATAGAACTTATGATGAGTTTCAAAAAGAGATGGATTTAATAAATAAGGCCTTTGCTGAAGTAATGATGTCCGGAGATTCAAAAGGAAGAGTATTTTCATTTCCAATACCAACCTATAATATTACTCCCGATTTTGATTGGAACAAGCCTTTATTAAATCCAGTTTGGGAAATGACAGCAAAATATGGAATTCCTTATTTCTGTCTGGATGAAGATACTGAACTAATAACCGATAAGGGAATTAAACAAATAAAAAATTTAAGAATAAATGAAGATAAAGTTTTAGGAGAAAATGGAAAATTTTATTCAGTTAATAACTATATAAAAAATACACATTCTGAATATATAGAAATTACTACAGAAAATGAGAAAATAATAAGATGTTCTAAAAATCATAGGTTTCCTACTCAAAATGGTATAAAAAAAGCTGTTAATTTATCTATAAATGATCAATTAAAAGAATATAATAAAAAAATAATTTTTAAAAATGGATTTGAATTGTCTTATAAAAATCAGTCTTACTTTAATTTATTTAATCAAAAGGGAAAAGAAATAAATATTAAAGATGTAGATAAAAACAGTAAAGACCAATTTTACTGTTTACAACCTAATCCAAAAGATAAAATAGATAAAGATAAACAATCCTTATCAGAATTTGAGAAAGACCATGGAGGCCATAGAAATAATAATTCTTTTAAAGATAAAAAAAGTAAAGATTGTATATATTTATTTATCAAAAAAATAATAGAAAATAATAATTATGTTTCTATAAGTAGTTTAAAAAGAGTAGAAAAAGAAATTAATACGGTTGATATTACTGTTGATAATAAAAGCCATTTATTTTTATTAGCAAATGAAATATTAACTCACAACTCTAATTTTGTTAACTCAGATATGGATCCAGAAGATGCAAGAAGTATGTGCTTATATCCTGATGAGACAATCCTTATAAGATATCAAAATGAGATAAAAAAATATACAATTGGAAAATTATTTGATCAGTTTAAAGGTGAGAATATTGATGATGAATGGTATCAAACAAATAAAAAGGTAGAAGTGATTTCATTAAATCCGGATACGGGTAAATTAGAATGGGCTGATGTAAATAAGTTTTTAAAAGTTACTGGTGATAAACTTATCACAATTACTACAAAAGACGGGAAGACTATGAAAATATCAAAAGATCATTTAGTAGCTGTTTATGAAAAAAATGGGATAACTACTAAAAAAGCAATGGATATAGATGAAAAAGATCTTTTATTAGTTATGAGAAGTGACAGTGAAATTTTAAATAAAGATTCAGATAAAGAAGATACCAGGGTTATTAAAACACAACATGACTTCAAAACAGGTAATATGCAAAAGCAGGTAATTAAAGATAAACTCTATAATATGTCCCCTCAATTTTTAGTGGAGGAGGATTCTTTAAATGAAAAAGGTAATAAACCAAATCAAGTAAATGAATATAAAACAATTGGCTTATCTACTATAGATAAGTTGGAATTATCAAATCACAAGGTTGATTTTTTAAATAGACCTGATTATGATGTGGTTAAATTAGATGAAATAAATGTAGAAAGTTTAAATCATGAGCAAGAATTTTATGATATTGAGCTTAAAGAAAACCATTACTTTGTACACTCAGATAATAATATCAGCCACAATTGCTGCAGGTTAAGGCTAGATAATAGGGAGTTGAGAAAAAGAGGGGGAGGTTTATTTGGTGCAAATCCCATGACAGGCTCAATTGGGGTTGTTACTTTAAATATGCCCCGCATTGGGTACATATCAAAAAACAAAAATGATTATTTAGAGCGCGTTTTTCAATTAATGGATTTAGCTAAAGAAAGTTTGGAAATAAAAAGAACTATTTTAGAAAGCTTAACAGAGCAAGGTCTTTACCCCTACTCAAGATTTTATCTAAGAAATATAAAAAAGAGATTTGATGAGTACTGGAAAAATCACTTTAATACAATTGGAATTAATGGGATGAATGAATCTCTTATCAATTTTATGGGGAAAAATCTCAGTGATAAGGCGGCCAAAGATTTTGCTGTTGAAGTTATGGAGTCTATGAAAACAAGAATGAAAAATTATCAAGAAGAAACCGGTAATTTATATAATCTGGAAGCTACTCCAGCCGAATCAACTTCATATAGATTGGCAAGATTAGATAAAGAAAAATATGGAGTTAATATTAAGGCGGCTAATGAAAAGAGAATTGCTGAAAATGGTGCAGAACCATATTATACCAATTCAACCCATTTACCTGTAGGCTACACCGAAGATATTTTTGATGCACTAGAAATTCAGGATGAACTGCAAACCGAATACACAGGCGGGACAGTTTTCCATGGTTTTTTAGGAGAGAGGTTGAACGGAATAGAGAGCACTAAAAAACTTGTTAAAAGAATTTCCAGCAAATTTAAACTACCTTATTATACTATAACCCCAACCTTTAGTATATGTCCTATACATGGCTATTTACCAGGCGAACATCGCTATTGTCCCAAATGTGAAGCAGAAGAGAGGGCGAGAGAAGTTGAATAATAAAATAAAAATATCCGGTATTCAAAAGACCTCTTTGATTGATTATCCTGATTACATTTCTACTGTTCTTTTTACACAGGGGTGCAATATGAACTGTCCTTACTGTCATAACCCTGAATTGATTGCAAAAGAAAACAACAATGAATATTTAAAACTACCATATTTTTGGGAATATTTAGAGAAACGAGCTGATCTCATTGATGGGGTTGTAATCACTGGAGGAGAGCCATTAATACACTCCTCATTATATGATTTTATAAAGAATATAAAAGAACATGATTTATTGGTGAAATTAGATACGAACGGGACTAATTATGAACTTTTAAAAAGAATTATTGGTGATGATTTGATTGATTATGTTGCAATGGATATTAAAGGACCAATAGAGGATTATGGGAACTTTTGTGGAATAAAGTTAAATAATGTAACTAAAGAAAGCATAAAAAAAAGCAGGGATTTGATATTAAATACAAATATTGATTATGAGCTGCGCACCACAATTGTTCCAGATATGCATACAAAAGATGTTTTAAGAAAAATAGCAGATCAAATAATGGGTTGCACAAATTACTATCTTCAGAACTTTCGCTCAGGTAAAGTAAATGATCCTGAGTATACAGAAAAAAGAAGTTTTTCAGAAAGTGAGATTAAAACATTCATCAAAATATTTGAGGATTATAATATAGAAGCAAAGATTAGGGCTTAGAAAATAAGATATGATATCCAGACAGAAGGACTATATAATTTAGTAAATATGATACTAAATACTTGTTTGATTTTTATTTTAAATGTTTCAAGAAAACTTCATCTAAATCTTGTTTTTGATTTAGGTGGATAGGTTCACAGAAGTTTATTATTACATGAGGAGGAAATAAAATGGCAAAAAAACAGAAATGTGAAATTTATTCAAGAGTAGTTGGTTATCTTTCTCCCGTTTCAGAATGGAATGATGGAAAACAGGAAGAATTTAAAGACAGAAAAACATACAGCATTAACGATAAAATTAAGAGTAAATAAAAAAATATAATTTAAAAGAATAAAGGCTTCCTTATAAAGGGAGCCTTTAATAATGTTTGCGGGCATATATTAATTATTAAAATGATTAGGGGAGGACAAATGTCCTAATACTAATTTTTAAATTTTGAAAATCATACTGTGGACAACAAAACTGAATGGGCTAAAACTATGATTTGTATAAAAAAACTTTAAATGAGACCAAAATAGATCTAAATACCCTTAATAAGTCCGGTATCTATAAGTATGTATAGAGGTCGGTAATATATAGATATAAAAAATAGCTATTGGAAGCTTCCGATAGCTATTTTAATATTATACATGGAATGTAAAAAATAACTGAGCGTTAATAAAAAAATTTTCTTTATTAGTTTGTTAAAAATGAAGTACCAGGTATTAAGGCTTACTTTTATTTAATCTTAAAAGAAAGTATTTAGTAAATTTAATTCAGATAATGATCCTGAAGCTTTTAATTTCAAAGGCAGCAATATTTATAGTTAGTTGGTCCTTATTTAAATTATGCTTCTTGATATTATTTTCTAATAGATCGGTTTCAAATATTTTATTAATCTTTCTTTTGAATTTTAAGATAAGTTTTGTCTTTTTAGAGGCAGATTCATGTAATCTAATAATATAGCCTTGGCCAATTTCTGCTTTTTTAAAGCTGTCTAAAAATATATTTTCATTGGGAATTTCTATGATGCTATTATATTTATTTGGCTTGCTTGTAACTATATTACAATCAGATGAGGTATAACAGATTGGTGGATTATTCAAAAGTAATGCTTGTTGTTCAATATTTTTTATTTTAATTTTTTTCGGGCTTAATAATAGAGAATAAGTGAAGTTGTGCTTACCAAGATCGGCTTGAGGGTCTGGAAAAATTCCACTTTTTAATAAAGTGATATCCATAATATTTTTTTCAATTCTATGTCCGTATTTACAATTATTTAACAAACTAACACTCATTATATTGTTATTTAAATTAATCCATTTGTGAGCAGGTACTTCTGATTTTGCTTTTTCCCAGGGTGTGTTTTTATAATTTTTTCTTTCTATATGTCCCATAGATAAATCAAAGAAAGCCTGACTATTTTTTATATTAATAGGAAAGCTGGTTTTTAATAGTTTTTGTTTCTCATGCCAATCAATCTTTGTTTCAAAATCAATTCTTCTTTTTTGAGCATAAAGTTTTATAATTTGTTCTATATGTGAATTATAGAAATCTCTTTTAATATAAAGAGAATGAAAGCAAGGTCCTTTACTTTTTATTTTTATTGATTTTACAGAATCTATTATCTTTTTATTTTTTTCTGATATTGAGATATCCCAAGCATCAAAGTAAGTAGATTTATCATTATATAGATGTAATTGATTGGCCCGTTTATTATTTTTTATATATTCAATTTTTTTTATCTTATCGTATATTGATTTGATTTGACCTTTTTTGTCAAGTTCTATTTTTAAATACTTATTTTGCAAGTTGTATTTATTTGAGCTAATTTGAGATTTGTACTTAAATGAATTTGATTTTGTTAGTTTGAACTTCTCAAAATCAAGTGGACTAATATCATTGGTTTGAAAGTAGATTTTATTTTTTTCCTTTTGTAAAGGTAAATTCTCATTATTTATCTGAACAGCATTAAAATCTTCAAAAAATATTTCTTTATTTATATTTTTTTTATTTATAGATAAAGTCATTTTTTTATTAAATGAAAAATGATTAAAAACTAAAATTTCATCATTATCAAGTTCAAAACGGTTTGCAAAGAATTGAAATAAATTATTTTTAATCTGATTTAATTCTTTATGTAAACATTGATAGTCTTTTATTGCTTTTTTAACCACTTCTGCTATGCAGGAACCTGTTATAATATCATGAAATTGGTTTTTAAGCAGCAGTTTCCAGAGAGTTTCGAAATCATAATTTTTATGATGGCCTTCAATTTTAGCTAAGGAGAATAAGATTTCTATATTTCTCAATAAGAATTCTGATTTTCTGTTGTATTTTTTTAATTTAGCTTGGCTTGTATAGGTGCCTCTGTGTTTTTCGAGATATAACTCATCTTCCCATTTTGGCATGTCATTTTGACTAAAAATGTTCTTAAGATGAGTATATATATCACCTGTTTTTATATTCGGCAGTGCGGTAATTTTATCAATTGCGGGATAATTGTTTAATTGGAATTCGCTGTTACCTCCCCCTCCATCACCGTAACCATAAAGGGCTAATACTTCATCGACATGTGGTTGATTTCTATTAGCCCAAGCATTATATATTTTTTTAGGGTCGATATTTCCTCCATATGTATCAGTTAAAAGATAAGATTTAATTTCACTGCCATCAATGCCCTTCCACATAAAGATATTATAAGGAAATTTATTAGTATCATTCCATTGTAATTTAGTTGTAATAAAATAATCTACATTTGACTTTCTCAGAATTTGGGGAAGTATTGCACTAAAGCCAAAACTATCAGGAAGCCATGCTATTTTGGTATCCAACTCAAGGTTATCTTTATAAAATTTTTTTCCATAAAAAATTTGTCTGATCAAAGATTCGCCACTGGGAATATTGAGATCTGCTTCAACCCAAAAAGAACCTTCCAATATAAACTTACCCTCATCATATTTGTCTAGGGCGTTGTTATATAAAGTCGGATAGTATTTTTTTAAATAGTGGAATAATATTGCCTGATCTTGAATATAATAATAATTTTTATGTGTTTCCATCAAATTCAAGGTCGAGCTTATTGTTCTTTCGAGTTTTCTTAAAGTGTCTTCAATTGTCCATTTAAAAGCTATATCAAGATGTGAATGTCCAAGTAAAAAAACAGTTCCTTGGTCATCAATGTCCATATTTTTTAATTTCTCAATAGTATAATTATATGAATTATTGATAGACATAATAAAACTTTTTTTGTTGGTTGTATAATAATCTATTATATTTAGGCTATTTTCTAAAATATTTTTTAAACGAAATTTGGCTTTTTCATTGTCAGTAACTTCAATTGTTTCTTTTATATTTTTAAGGAGAAAAAAATATTTTTCAATCTTTTTATTTTTATTAAATAAAAAGGCCTTGCGAAACAGATGGGGAGGATAGGGGCTGTCAAAAAGTCTCTGATGTCTTACAGCCAGGTGAACATCTGGAGCTGCAAGTAATTTAAAATGATAAAATTGATCTTGAACAGCAGGTAAAAGAATGTCTTTTTCATTAACACCTCTATAGATCTTATTGTTAATAAATAAGGTGTTTTCTCCATCAATATCAAGGTGTAAATACAAATGATCAGAATTGAGTTTGGCTGGCAATTTTGTTCTATTATGGAAGAAAAAAATCTTACCAGTATTATCCCAAAAACTTTGATTACCAGTAAGAAAAGTTTTTTCTTCACTTATAGATTTATATTTATTTGTATCTTCTTCCTTTTTTACTTCTTCTATGGTCCATTTTTTTAAATGGACAATATTTTGATACATTTTTTTTCTAATATCCCTGATCTGTAGATCAATTCTATCTGGTAACATATTGAAATACTCCTTTTTTAGCCTTTGACTGATCCTGCCAGAATTCCACGAATAAAGTACCTTTGGAGTGAAAAGAATATAATAAGGGGTACAATAATTGAAATAAATGCCCCGGCAGTCAGTACATGCCAGTTTTGTCCATATGAACCCACCATATTTGCCAGTCTAACAGTTACAGGAGCAACATCCTGTGTTCCTCCCAGGTAAATTAGTGCTACTAATAGATCATTCCAGGTCCATAAGAATTGAAATATGACCAGAGAAGCTAAAGCGGGGACTGAAAGAGGTAATGCCAAACGATAATAGACAGTCCACATCGAAGCACCATCGATATAGGCAGCTTCAAAAAGATCATCTGGGAGGTTAGAAAAGAAGTTGTATAACATAAATACAGCAAAAGGCATTCCATATCCTGTATGTGCGATCCATAAACCAAAAAATGTTCCTGAAATATTTAAGGTATTGAATATTCTTAAAATCGGAATAAAGGTCATCTGTAAAGGGATAACTAATAAACCAACAATAATTCCATAAATAACCATTCTTCCTTTAAATCTTAATTTCGCCAATCCAAAAGCCGCAAATGAAGCGATACCTACTGGAAGTATAGTACCCATTATGGCAATTATAAAGCTATTTCTAAATGCGATATCCATATTATTTACAGAGAAAACTTTGTCATAATTATTAAGTGTAAACTGTGTAATTTTTAAAGGACTATTAAAAATTGTCCACCAGCCACTACTACTTACCTCAGAAGCAGGTCTTACAGATGTTATTAAAAGACCAAGGGTAGGTAGAATCCAGATCAGCATTATTATCAATAATACGGTATTTATTATAACTTTAGCTAATTTATTGTTGTTCATTATTCTTCCCCCCTCATTCTTTTTATATTAATAAATATTACCGGGATAATTAGTAAAAATAAGACAACAGCTATGGCACTGGCCCTGCCGTAATTTCTGAATTGAAACATTTCTTTATACATTCTATTGGCAATAACTTCTGTGCGAAAATTACCGTTAGTCATTACATAGACAATATCAAATATTTTTAATACATTTACGACCATTGTAGTGGCAACAACAGCTATTGTTGATTTCATATATGGAAAAATTACGAATTTAAATGTCTGCCACTCATTTGCTCCATCAACTTTGGCTGCTTCAATTCGATCTTTTGGTATTCCTTTATAAGAAGCAGATAATATAACCATACAAAACCCTGTCCACATCCAAATACCAACAAAAATTAAAGCAAGATTATTTGTCCAGGGTCCCCGTAGCAGCCACCCTTTTGGTTCGAGTCCTAGTGATACTAGAACTTGATTTAATAGGCCGATTTGATTAGAGCCAGGTGGACGATAAGTATATACAAATTTCCAAACAACACCTGCTCCTACAAATGAAATTGCCATTGGCATGAATATAATGGATTTGGCAATTTTTTCATATTTAACTTTGTCTGAAAGTATTGCAAAAAGAAGGCCTAGTCCAACAGTAAATGAGGTCATAAAAACTAGCCATAGGAGGTTGTTTCTAAATGCGATGAGCATTGTTTGGTTTGTGAAAGCATATATGTAGTTTTTTATACCGACAAAAGCATTAGAATCAGGACCAAAAAAACTAATAACAATAGTGTGTATAGATGGATACAGTAACATTAAACTCACCATAAAAATGGCAGGCCCTACAAAGAGGGCCACCCATTTTTTCTTACTTCTTTCTTCCATATATTTACCTCCCGGTTAACTTTAGTTGGTAGCTTCTCCGGTACTATATGAATCGTCAGCAGTTCTTTCGATTTGTTCTAATACTGAATCTAGATCTTGGCCACTTACATAGTCCAATATACCCTGCCAGAATGAACCAGAGCCGACTGCAGCTGGCATCGAATCTGAAGCATCGAATCTAAATGTCTCCGCATTATTTAAAAATTCAGCCATTTGTTTTGTAATATCATTGGGATATACATTTGGGTTAATCCTATTATGTGTACCTAATTTACCCAGTTCACTCAACCAGATTGATTGTGCTCCAGGAGTAGCAAGATATTTTATAAATTGTCTTGCTTCTTGATTATCATTGATCATACTTAGCATATCAGCTGCTCCAAGTGCAGGAGTGCCATATTCTTCATCAACAAGAGGTAGTGGGAAGAAGTTGAAATCTTCACCAGCCTCTAATTCTGGATTATTGTCTTGAATGAAGCTTGTAATAAAGCTGGCTTGGCGATGTAATCCCGCTTTTGGTGGAGAATCAAATAGAGGATTAGGTGCATCACCAAAGTTGGTAGATAACACAGCAGTTGCACCGCCCCATACCATATCTGGATCTTTTGCATATTTGCCAAATATTTCAAAAGCATTTTTAATTTTTTCATCTGTCCAAGGGATATCGTGAGCCACCCATTTATCATATGTTTCAGGTGAGGCAGTTCTCAACATAATATCTTCAATCCAATCCGTTCCTGGCCAGCCACTGGCTGCACCAGATTCTAGACCGATTGACCAGGGTGAAATACCATCTTCCTGCATCTGTTTGGCTAGTTTATCCAATTCATCCCAAGTTTCTGGAATTTCATAACCATTTTCTTCAAATAGATTTGGATTATACCAAACCAGACTTTTAGCATCAGCTGCTATATATATTGCATACATTCCATCTTCATAGGTTGCTAAATCTATCCATTTTTGATCGAAATCTTCTTTGATGTAATTCATATTAAATACATTTTTAAGATCAACTAAGTCCCCATCCTCAGCTAAATCCTTCATCATTCCAGGTCCGGATACAGCTACAATGTCGGGAGGATTGCCTGCTTCTAGTCTTGTTGTAAGGAGGGTAGGAAGATCTCTGGTCCCTTCATACTGAACTTCAATACCTGAGGCAGCTTCGAAAGGTTCTACCATCTTATTGAATGCATCGAGTTCTCCTCCACCCCAAACTCCCATCACAGTAACTTTACCATCTTGAGCAGCAACTTGCAGAGAAAAGAGCAGAAGACTAATCAATAGAAATAATGTTAAACCAGTAGAAATCTTTCCAGTCATAATTTTTAACCCCTTTCCTTTATAATTATATTTATGTATTTCTTTAAAAAAAATAAAACACCTGCAAAAATAAACTTTTATATTTTTTGAAAATTAAGACTAATCAAATAAATTTTCATTTTCTTGCAGGACATTTTATTCTGATGTTGAAATAAAAAAATAATGAAATGGTTTTCAGAAAAGGTTTTCATTTATTAGTTTAAATGAAAGGAGAATTTATATGAGTGTAAATATGAAGGATGTAGCAGAATTAGCAGGAGTTTCACTATCTACTGTTTCTAGGGTTATAAATGATAGTAATCTAGTGAGTAATGATACTGCTTATAAAGTAAAAAAGGCAATTAAAGAATTAGATTATCAAATAAATGAATCAGCAAGGGCTTTAAGAACTAATATAACTAATCTTGTTGGAATAATTGGAGCTGGTATGGATAATCCATTTTTAACGAAAACCTTAAAAAGTATGGAAGCAGAAGCTATAAAAGAGAATTATAATATTATATATGGAGATTCTGATGGTGAATTGGAACAGGAATTATATTATATAAATATGTTAAAACAAAAAAAGGTTGATGGTTTGATTATAATAACCGCAAAATTTTCTGAAGAACTAATTGAAATGGTTAGGTCTATTCAAATACCAACTATATTTGCATCTGGTTATATTAAAAATCCAGATTTAGCTGCAGTAACTGTAAATAATGTAAAAGCGGCTGAGGATGTGAGCGATTATTTATTTAATTTTAGTGATCATTTTGGAATTATTCGTGGACCATACAAGGATTCTGTGGCGAGTGAAGAGAGAATGATTGGAGTTAGTAACAAATATAGAGAAAAAAATGTTAAATTAAAGAAAAAATATATTTCAGAAGGTGATTTTTCTTATGAAAGTGGCTACAAGGCTGCTCAAAAACTCTTTAAAAACAATAATGACTTAAAGTCCATTTTCTCCTTTAGTGATCAAATGGCTATCGGAGCAATTAGATATTGTTATGACAACAATATTCAAATACCAGAGGAAGTATCGATTGTCGGATTTGATGATATTGAAGTAGCTAGATTTACGAAACCTTCTTTAAGTACTATATCACAATCAGGGGCTGAATTAGGAGTTAAAAGTATGAAGCTTTTATTAAAGTTAATGAATAATGAAAGTATTACAAACTATAAAGAATTTGTTTCACATAAACTGGTTATTAGAGAGAGTAGTAAATCAATAAATACCATTAAATCTTAAGTATATTGTAAAAAAATGACTTTATTCAAAACCTAAAATTTTTAAATACTCAATAAGAAGAGCAGAGAATCTTGGTATTTATTTTGAGAAATTAATAGAATCAAATATTGTTAGTGGTTATTAGAAAATGTCTAGGGCTATTTTTTAAAAACAAAATGGAATGTATTTTTGCTGGGATCTTTTAAAAAAATAAGGAGGTGGTGGGAAAAAGAAACTTTATTAAAAAATGTAATTAAAATATTTTTAAATAACAAGAGGGAGGCAAAATTAATGAAAAGGAGTTTAACTATTTTATTGGTTGTGGGTCTTTTGTTTACTATGAATCTTAATATTTTTGCTCAAGATGATATTGAATTAACAATTGCAGGTGGAGCAGTTGGAGAGGAATTACAACTTACTCAGAAGGCAGCAAAAATATTTGAAGAGAAATACCCTGGTGTGTCTGTTGAAGTTTTAAGTACACCAGATTTAGCTAATGATCGTCTCGGTCTCTATTTACAGTTTTTAGAAGCAGAAAGCCCCAATGTAGACGTTTATCAAATTGATGTTATCTGGCCGGGAGATTTAGCTCAACATTTCCTTGATTTAAATGAATATGGTGCTGAAGAAGTAGCTGGTGAACACTTCCAGGCTATAATTGAAAATAATACTGTTGATGGTGAATTGGTGGCTATGCCTTGGTTTACAGATGCAGGATTGCTTTATTACAGACAAGATCTCTTAGATAAGTATGATCTTGAATTACCTAAAACCTGGGAAGAACTCGAAAGAGCTGCAAAAACAATTCAAACTGGTGAAAGGGCTGCTGGTAATCAGGATTTCTGGGGATTTGTCTGGCAGGGTAATGCTTATGAAGGACTTACTTGTGATGCATTAGAATGGATTCACTCTAATGGTGGCGGTGCAATTGTAAATAGTGACAAAGAAATTACTATTTATAATGAAAAAGCTGTGGAAGCTGTAGAAATGGCTGGAAACTGGGTAGGCTATATTTCTCCTCCAGGAGTTACTGGTATGGCTGAAGAAGATGCCCGTAAAGCTTGGGAAGCTGGAAATGCTGCATTCATGCGTAATTGGCCGTATGCATATTCATTAGGAAATCAAGAAGGTAAAGTAATTGCTGGTAAATATGATGTTGCTCCTTTACCGGCTGGAGATAGTGGTAGTGGATCAGCAACATTGGGTGGATGGAACTTAGCTGCAAGTAAATATAGTAATAACCCTGAATGGGCTGCAAAACTGGCTTTATTTATGGCTGGTGATGAAGTGCAAAAATTACGTGCAACAGAAGGGTCTTTCAATCCAACTATTAAAAATTTATATAAAGATGAAGATGTACTGGAAGCCAATCCTTTCTTTGGAAAATTATATGATGTTTTTACAAATGCTGTAGCACGTCCTTCAACCCAAACAGCTCCTCAATATAATCAAACATCAGAATTATTCTTCCAGGCAGTACACAAAGTATTGACTGGTGAAGAAGACGCAGACAGCGCTCTTGCTTATTTAGAATTAGATCTACAGGATCTTTTAGATTATCCTATTGCAGACTAAATAGTTTGATTTAAAATAGTACTTATTTGGTTTGTATTGGAGGGCCTTCTTTTATTAGGAGGTCCTCGATTATTAAATAATTGAGGAGGTAAGACAATAATGGCAAGGAACAATTCTAGTGATTTGGCCAAAGAGGAACAAAGATTGGCATATAAATTGCTGATACCAGCTTTTCTCATTTTAATAATAATTGCTATCTATCCCCTTGGTCAGGTTTTTTATTCTAGTTTTACTGATAGAGAATTTGCCAGTGCAAAAAAAACATCTTTTATTGGATTACAAAATTATGATAAATTATTAAGTTTTACTATAAAAAAATTACCTGCTGAAATAGATGAAGAAACCGGGCAAAAGATTATTAACCCTGATACAGGCAAGGTGGAGTATGAAAACCCTATTCGGGTATTGCCTAGGAAGCCATATTTATATAGACCTTTACAGGAATTTAATCTATTTGGAAATAGATATGTAATAGGTTCAGCTGATACAGATTTTATTAAATCTCTTTATAATACTTTAGTATTTACAATTGTGTCGGTTTTATTGGAGACTATTTTGGGTTTAGGAATTGCCCTGGTAGTTAATAGTGAGTTTAAAGGAAGAGGAATGATGAGAGCAGTGATGCTTGTTCCTTGGGCTGTAATAACAGTAGTATCAGCTCGAATGTGGGAATGGATGTTTGAACCAAGCAGAATTGGTCTTTTCAATATGTTATTCGAAAAAATAGGCTTAACAGATGGTAATACAGCATTTTTATCTATGTCCGAATACCAACTGCCTTCTCTAATTGCTGTTGATGTTTGGAAGACAACACCTTTTATGGCACTATTGATATTAGCTGGTTTACAATTGATACCAAATGAACTATATGAGGCTGCTGAGGTTGATGGTGCGAATAAGATTAAGCAATTTTTTAATATAACATTACCACTCTTGAAACCGTCATTGGCTGTTGCTTTAATTTTTAGAACATTGGACGCCCTAAGAGTTTTTGATGTTTTTCAGGTTATGTTGGCACAAAAACGTTACTCCATGGCTAGTTATAATTATTTTCAGTTAATTAGTGGGCGTAATATGGGTATGGCATCAGCGATTGGGGTTATTATATTCATATTGATATTTGTTTTTGCCTTACTATATATTAAGGTATTAGGAGTTGAGACCGAATGAATAAATTTAGAGAAAATCCAGTTCAGAGAGCACTGTTTTATATAATTCTCTCGATCATTATAGTTTATTTACTTTTTCCTTTTTATTGGGCTGTTAATTCATCACTCAAATCTGAAAGTCAACTTTCAATGACTCCAGCAACATTTATCCCCAAAGACCCTGTAACTAATAATGTAAATATCTATTGGAAAAATTATAAGGGAGTATTTGCAAATGGATCATTTGTTAGAGGCTTATTTAACAGTTTAATTGTCGCAACTAGCACTACTTTACTTGCTTTAACAGCCGGTTCTTTTGCGGCCTTTGCTTTAGGAAAACTGAGGTTTAAAGGGAAGAAACCTTCTTTGTATATAATATTAGCAATGACTATGTTTCCACAGGTAACAGTTTTATCAGGTCTTTATGCTATAATCAACTTATTAAATCTAGGAGCTTTATTTAGTATGGTTTTGACATATATGTTATTTACTTTACCATTCACAACTTGGGTTTTAACCTCTTTTTTTAGGGAATTACCAATTGAAATAATGCAGTCTGCTCAAGTTGATGGTGCTACACCATTCCAAACCTTCAGAATGATACTTCTGCCTTTAACTGCACCAGCCTTGGTAACAACAGGATTATTATCTTTTATTGCAGCCTGGAACGAATATTTGTTTGCCTTAACATTTACATCTATAGATCCAGATGCAAGAACTGTACCTGTAGCGATCCAATACTTTTCAGGTGAATTTGCTAGACAGGAACCATTTGGAGAAATCATGGCAGCAGCAGTTGTTGTGACAATACCTATTGTAATTTTAGTATTGATCTTTCAAAAAAGAATAGTAGCTGGTCTGACAGCTGGAGCTGTTAAAGGTTAATAATTTATAAATGAAATAGGATAAGGAGGAATCTTTCTAAATGTATCAATTAACTGACAGTATTTATACTACAAATAGTTGGAATATAAAAAATAAAAAAGTGGATAAGGATCAGATAATAAATAATGGCAGTATATTTCTGATCGGAAATGGGTATATGGGGTATAGAGGAACTTTAGCAGAATGGAATTTTGATCAATATGTGGGATGTTTTATTACTGATACTTATGATAAGGCAGATAATAAGTGGAAAGAGTTGTGTAATGCTCCTAATCCCTTATATACAAAACTTAAGATTGGGGGAGAATCTTTATCTGTATTTAACAATGAGATAAGAGAACATAATGTGCAGTTAGATCTAAGGCATGGTGTTTTTAAAAGAAGCACTGTCTTAAAGACTAAAGATAATATTGAGGTTCAAATAGAGAGCGAAAGATTTGCCAGCCTGGCTAATCTACACCTTTTGCCTATGAAGTATTCTATATTTGCAGATAAAGCATGTAATGTCAAAATTAAAACAGGTATTGACGGAAGAGTTTGGGATTTACATGGAAAACATCTAGAAAAATATAAGACTTTTGAAGAAGATGGTTTATTATCTGTACAAACCTTTACTAAAGAAAAAGGTATCGAATTAGATGTGGTAACTAAAAGAATATTCCCCGAAGATATTAAATTTAATTATACTTTAAATAAAACGCACAACTCTATTTATGAGGTCTTAGAATTTAATATTAAAAAGGGAGAAAAATTTACATTTTATAATATTGCATCTATATATAGTAGTAATGATGTAGAAAAACCGCTTAAAAATGCAAGAGTGAACTGTGAAGAATCATATGTAACTAGCTATATTAATTTAAAAAAAGAAAACAATAAATTATGGGATGAGTTATGGAAGGATATAGATATAAAAATACAAAATGACCCTATAAATCAGACAGCTTTAAGATTTAACTTGTATCAGAATATTATTGCCACACCTATGCATTCTCAAAAACTTCCTATTGGGGCAAGAGGGTTGTCCTGCCAAGCTTATCAGGGAGCAGCTTTTTGGGATCAAGAGATATTTAATTTGCCAATGTATTTATTTACCAGGCCTGAAATTGCTAAAAATTTATTGATTTATAGATTTAATACTCTTGGAGGGGCAAAAGACAAAGCAATCAAATTGGGTTATGAGGGTGCTTTTTATGCCTGGATAAGTGGTAAAACAGGCCAAGAATTATGCCCCTCTTATTTTTTTAAGGATGTTTTAAGCGGTAGAGAAATACATAATCATTTTAATGATTGGCAGATTCATGTTTCCCCAGATATTGCTTATACTGTTTGGTATTATTATAAAGTGACAGGTGATTTTAAGTTTATAATTGATTATGGGGCTGAGATAATATTTGAAGTAGCCCGATTTCTGTATTCTCATAGTTATTATAAAATGGATAAAGGCAGATTTGAATTTATAAGACTGTTGGGTCCTGATGAATATCATGAAAATATTGACAATAATGCCTATACAAATTATCTTAGTAAAAGTGTTTTAGAAATTGCCATAAAAATTTATTACAAGATGAATAGAGAAAACAAGAAAAAATTAGAAAGAATAATGGATAGGATAGATTTAAAAGAAAAAGAGATTATAGATTGGGAAAAAATGAAAGAAAATTTGTATTTACCTGAAATTAACAACAAGAATAAACTCATAGAACAATTTGATGGTTATTTTGATTATGAGGATACAACCCCTCATATCCTTAAAAAAAGATTACTAGACCCAGATGAATATTGGGGATGGCCGAATGGTGTTGCTGTGGAAACTCAGGTTATAAAACAGGCAGATGTTATACAACTATTCTGTATTAATAATGCTTTTGATAGGTCTGTTATGGAAAAAAATTATGAATATTATGAGGCGAGAACACAACATGGTTCCTCATTAAGTCCTTCTGCTTATGCAATTATCGCAGCAAAAGTAGGATTGAAAGGGGAGGCGTTTGATTTTTTTAAAGACTCTTTATTTATTGACTTAGATAATAAAAATAAATCTATTAGTGGAGGTACATTTATTGGAGGTATTCATACTGCAGCTTGTGGAGCTGCATGGCAGATTGTAGTTAAAGGATTTGCTGGTATGGAGATATTATCTGGTGGTATATTATTTAAACCCCATATTCCTAAAAGATGGGAAAGTTTCACATTTAAAATAAAATATATGGATCAAAAATTTAGAGTGCAGATCAACCATAAAAATATTATAATTAATTCTTTAAAAAATAATGATCATTTTGTATATTTTACAATCAGTGACCAGAGATATAAAGTTAACACTGGCAGTTCAAAAATTATAGATTATAGAAAAGATGAAAGGCAGGTAAAGGAATGGTCGAACGCAGATGGTGGAAAGAAGCAGTAGTATATCAAATTTATCCAAGGAGTTTTAATGACAGCAATAAGGACGGAATTGGAGATATACAAGGGATAATAGAAAAGTTGGATTATATTAAAAAACTGGGTATAGATGTAATCTGGCTTTGCCCTATATATAAATCCCCTAATGCTGATAATGGTTATGATATTAGTGACTATAGAAAAATTATGGATGAATTTGGTGATCTGCAAGATTTAGAAAAACTGATTTTTGAAATACACAATAAAAATATGAAAATAATTATGGATTTAGTTGTAAACCATACTTCAGATGAACATGATTGGTTTATTAATTCAAAAGAATCTAAAGGCAATCCCTATAGAGATTATTATATATGGGAAAAAGGGAAAAATGAAAATAAACCACCTTCTAACTGGGAGTCATTTTTTGGGGGTTCCACCTGGACTTATGATAAAAGTACTGATGAATATTATTTGCATCTTTTTACAAAAAAACAACCTGATTTGAATTGGGAAAATTCGGAAATGAGAAACAAAATATATAAAATGATGAGATGGTGGTTAAACAAGGGGATAGATGGTTTTAGGATGGATGTAATTAATATGATTTCTAAAGATAAAGATTTTCCAGATGGTGATAAGGATATTAATGATAATTTTGGCGACGGGACTCCTTATTTTTTAAATGGCCCTCATCTTTATGAATATTTAAAAGAAATGGGTGAAGAAGTCCTATTTGATTATGATATTATGACAGTGGGTGAGACCTATAAATTTGGTTGCGAGAATGCTGTAAAGTTTGCTAAAGTTGATGATCAAGATTTATTAAACATGGTATTCCATTTTGAACTGATGTCTGTTGATAGTCAAAAAGACAACAAGTGGGTAAAAAAAGAAATCAACTTAATGGAAATCAAAGAGATTTATAAAAAGTGGAATAATAAACTATACAATAAAGCCTGGAATTCAATATATTTGGGCAATCATGATCAACCTAGAATCGTATCTCGTTTTGGAGATGATCAAAAATACAGGAAAAAATCAGCTAAAATGCTTGCCACAATGATGATGACAATGCCTGGTACTCCTTTTATTTTTCAAGGAGAGGAAATTGGAATGACAAATGTAGCTTTTCAGGATATTGGTAAATATAGGGATGTTGAAACTATTAACTATTACAGATTACAGACTAAAAAGGGAAGGCCTAAAGATGAAGTCATGAGAGAGATTCATAGGATGAGTAGGGATAACGCAAGGACACCAATGCAGTGGAATGATCAGCTAAATGCAGGATTTAGTCAGAGTACTCCCTGGATAGATCTAAATCCGAATTATGAAGAGATTAATGTTGAAAAAGCCTTAAAAGAAGATGATTCTATATTTTATTATTATCAAAAATTAATTGAAATCAGAAAAAATAATTTAGCTTTGATCTATGGTAGGTATAAAACTATTTCAGAAATTAACGAAGGTGTTTTTTCCTATAAAAGAGAATATAAAAATAAGCAGAAACTAATAATTATTAATTTTTTCGCTGATACAATAAATTTCAGCTTATCTGATGAGATAAATTTAAATGAATACTCGCTGCTTATTTCTAATTATGGTAATAATTCTTATAGTAACAATTTAATAAAACTCAGGCCATATGAAAGTTTAATATTTACCTTAGGCTAAACTTAAAATAGCCCTATCATTATAAAAACCTTGTTTGTGTTTTTTTTGAAAGATTTCTAGAAGATGGTTAATTGTCATATTTTTTTTGGTTTGTCCTTGAACATCAAAGATAATTTTTCCATGGTTCATCATCAGCAGCCGATTACCGAAGTTAAGGGCGTCTTTCATATTATGGGTTATCATTAAAGTAGTTATTTTATGATTAGAAATAATTTTTTGGGTTAATTCATTTATTTTAATTGCTGTGGCAGGATCGAGGGCTGCGGTATGTTCATCCAATAATAATATTTCAGGTTCAATAATAGTAGCCATCAATAGTGTTAAGGCTTGTCTTTGTCCACCCGATAAAAACTTAACTTTTGTATCTAATCTGTTTTCTAAACCTAAGTTGATTTCAGATAAATGTTCTTTGATTCTTCCTCTTTTTTTCTTATTAACAGCCCATTTCAAAGAAAGATTAGTATCTTTGTTTAGAGCCATAGAAAGATTTTCTTCTATTGTCATTTCAGGAGAAGTACCCATAAGAGGATCCTGGAAGACTCGACCGATGAAGTTAGCTCTTTTATGTTCAGGCATATCAGTGATATCTTTATCTGATAAAATTATATCGCCACATGTTAAGTCGAAGACACCAGCAATACTATTTAAAAGAGTTGATTTGCCAGCTCCATTTCCTCCTATAATAGTAATAAAATCATTATTTTTGACTTCAAGCTCAATATTTTTTAATGCTTTAGTTGCATTGAATGTGTTAGTATTAAATGTTTTTGTTACGTTAATCAGTTTTAACATTTATTTTTCCTCCCAAATATTTTTTTATTCGAGGTGTTGAAAGAAACAAGATTACAATTAAAGCAGTCAATAATTTTAAATCAGAAGCTGCAAAACCGCTCATCAAAGCAAATGATATACTACCTCTGTATAAAACTGATCCGATTATTATGCCTGGTATTATAAAATAAAAACTATCTCTTCCAATAATAACTTCCCCTATAATAACTGAGGCCAAGCCTGCAATAATAGTTCCAATACCCATACTGATGTCAGCAAACCCCTGATATTGACCGATTAAAGAGCCGGATAGAGCAACAAAACTATTAGCTATTATCAAACCAATCATTTTGATATTTTTGGTATTGATGGCCATGCTTCTTACCATAACTGGATTATCGCCTGTAGCCCTAAGAGCAAAACCCAATTTTGTCTTAAGAAATAAAATTAAAGTTATTAATACAACCAGAACAACCAACAAGATTAAAATTAACTCATTATATGATGAAAGATTATAAGGAATATAAAAAAGGTCAAAAATGGTCTCATTGGAAATAAGCGGTATATTGGGTCTTCCCATGATTCTTAGATTAATTGAATAAAGGGAGGTCATGGTCAAAATGCCTGATAAAAGGGGGGCAATATTTAACTTTGTATTTAAAAAACCAGTAATTGTACCTGCAATACCGCCCGCAAATGTTGCAACAATTAATGTTAAAAAAGGATTATAACCTATTATGATCATTTTTGCTGAGACAGCAGCACCTAAGGTGATGCTGCCATCTACAGTTAAATCTGCAAAATCAAGTATTCTAAAGGTTATATAAACCCCGATTGCCATAATACCGTATATTAATCCCTGTTCTAAAGAAGTTACTAAAAAGCCCAAGTACATAATAATAAGACCTCCATTACTTCGACAAAATTATTCTATTAAAAGATCTACTTCATCCTTTAAATCTTCAGGTATTTCTAAGTTGAAATCCTCAAGAGATTGTTTATTAACTATAAATTGTAAGTTCTGTGAACCTACTATAGGTATTGATGCGGCATCTTCACCATTTAATACTCTAGCAGCTATATGGCCTGTTTCTTTGCCCAAATTAAAGTAATCCAAACCTCTCGTTGCAATTGCACCATTTTTTATTTCACCTTTTTCAGCTGCGAATACAGGTATATTATTTTCAAGAGCGATTTTCATAATAGATGGAACTGCGGAAGCGATGGTGTTATCTGTTGGTAAGTAAATAGCATCAACCTTACCCATTAGAGAAGAGGCAGCAAGTGATACTTCACTGGTATTTGTAGCAGTACCTTCAACTATATTAAAGCCCATCTCAGATGCAACTTCTTTCGCTAAATCTACCTGAACAACAGAATTAACCTCCCCACTATTATATAAGATACCGATGTTTTTAACATCAGGAATAAATTCTTTAATTAGTGCTAATTGTTTATCAACAGGGTTTAGATCAGTGGTGCCGGAAATCGCTTTTGTTTTATCGACAAGATCTTCTACTAGGCCGGCAGCAACAGGATCTGTAACAGCTGTAATGATAAGTGGTGTATTTGTTAGTACACCAGCAGCTGATTGTGCATTTGGGGTTGCTATAGCTAAAACTAAATCCAGATTTTGATTCTCAAATTTTTGAGCAATTGTCTGTGTTGTTGCCATGTCAGCCTGGGCATTTTCGAGATTAATTTCTAAGTTTTCACCTATAACAAAACCAGATTCTTTAAGTCCCTCTATAAATCCTTCCCGGGCTGAGTCTAAAGCTGGATGTTCCACAAATTGTGATATACCAACTTGAAAAACTTTCTCTTGAGCCTGTACTGAAAAATTGAAGCTTAATGAAAAGAGTAAAGCTAATGAAATAAAAATTGTACCTAAGATTAGAGATTTCTTACCATTAATAACCATTTTACATCTCTCCTTATTTTTGGATTTTTGATATGGAAGGAAAATAGAAAAACACTCCGGCAAGGAGTGTTAATAGACATAGAAATATCATAAACAGTCTTATAAATTATCCCCTACCATATTACCATATTACCATTTTTTTATTTTAATCATTATACACATAATAATAATAATTGTCAAGAAATTGTGAGAAATATTGTTTTAATTATTAATTTAATTTATAGTGCGATGACTTAATCCAACTGCGACTTCATTTAAATTTAGCATGCCTACACCAAAAAAGATTGCGACAACTAAATGATCTCCTTTACGAGCTATGCCAATTTTACCACCAATATTTAATCCGACAGCACTACTCATGATTTGTTTTAAGGCTTCATGAGTAGCACCTGCAACAGCACCTTGATTAGTGTGGGTTTCATTAATTAGGTTTTCCCTTCTGGCAGCTATCACAGCATTTTCTATAATCTTTTTTACGGATTTATTATACTCACCACCAAAATCAACAGCTGCAGTTTTAATACTCTTTTCTTTTAGATATTCTTCTTTTAGTTTGTTTTCTTTTTTGCGGTCTGAAATTGCAAGCCTCAGTGCAGCTTTAGCAACGACAAGGCTCTTTTCCATTATTTAAGCCTCCTAATTGTAATTTACTATAATTATATTTTATTTATATATGTATGTCAATTATAGGGTGGTAAATAATTCTTGAAATTAATATCTTTATCTGATATATTCAAGCTAAGAATTAGATAACAAAATATTTTCTTATCGATAAATTTGTTTAAAAATATAATATTGGAAATATATTATAAACAATATTAAAATTAGGAAGTAGCGAATTATTAGTCTTAGGCAAAAAATAATTATAAAAAAAGAAAGGGTGAAAAAGATGTCCAATAACAAAGAGTTGGAGGTTATTAAAGAAGCTATATTAAATGAAAATGAAGGTTATCAGGTATATTCTATAGCTGCACAAAAGATGGATAGAGAGGAAATGAAGAAGTCTTTTAAAAAATTAGCTGCGGAGGAATTGAAACATATTGAATGGTTAAAAGATTTATATAAAAGTTTCGAAGAAGAGGGAGAATTGAAATTTTCTGTTGATGAAATAACTCTACCTGCCAAACCTAAGATTTTTAAATGGGAAAAGATTGATGAAGAGAATTTATCTTTTGCTCTGTCGGTATTTGGTATTGGAGTTAAAATGGAAAAAGAATCAATTGAATATTATAAAAATGCTGCTAGCAGTACAAACTCAGAAGTGGCTAAAAAACTTTATAAAAAAATTATTAACTGGGAATATCAACATTTAAATTTTTTCCAAGAACAATATGATATGATAAGAGAAGACTGGTGGGCAGAACAAAACTTTCAACCTTTTTAATTGTTTCGACCCCGCTTTAAAGCGGGTTTTTTAAGCCAAAATTTTTTAAGAACAAAACTAAATAGATTATTTATCTAAAAATTGGCATAGAAAACGCCCTATTAAGTCTTGTTTTTGATTTGGTGGGAGATGAATGCGACAGGCCTTAACCTATAAAAAACAATATCCTTTGTCGTAGTTGTACAAAACTACGTCTTCAACGTTAGAATTGATGGTTTTTCCATTGGGTGTCAGTCTTACCTAAGAACCTTTTTTAAATGCACCTTTAAGACGATCAATCTTTTTAGCGCTGTAAATAACAGGACCATTTG
>JAGXLU010000057.1 GCA_018334565.1 Halanaerobiales bacterium
TTTATCTGTATTTTAAAGATAAACCTTACCAATAATTTCAGCATTAAACATCACAATTCTTCTTTTCGTTCTTTTATACACAAAAATCCCGCCGACCACCTGGAAAAGTTGACTGACGGGATTTATACTGTTAGAAAAGAGAATGAATGACTAAAATAATGAAATTCAATTACCATTATTGTTAAATTATACCAAAAGGTTTACCCATACAAATTAGCGAAGAGCCTTATTAAATTTATTTATTAAACTTAATATCCTTAAAATTTTTAACTTCACTTAGCAGCTAAGCCATTTTAAAGACAAGTACGATTTTAACACCCTGGTCAGTATTTTGAGCATAAATATCTCCTGCTAAAGAAGTCATAATCTTTTTAGAAATATAAAGTCCCAGTCCAAAACCTTCCTCATCCTGAGCATTTGAACCCCGGTAATAGCTGTTGAAAATATGTTTTAGTTCTTTGGCAGGAATTTGAGGACCTGTATTTTTTAACTCTATAAGCTGATAGTAATCTTCAGAACGATAATTCAGATTTAATTTTTTTAAGTCACCATATTTAATGGCATTATCAACAATATTATTAAAAAGCTGATCAAGTAAGTTTATATCTGCCTGCAAAAGTAAATTATCATGCGGTTTTTCTGCTTCAAGTTTAATAGGCAGTCTCTCTGTTTTTTCAGAAATAATATTTATTAGTCTGGAGTGAATTTCATTTAAGTAAAGCTCATTGTTTTCTGAATCTAAACTGTCTAATTCTAAATCTTTTTCAGAAGATTTTATCAGTTTCCGGCTCAATTTTTCTATCTCATCAGTTCTGGAAATTATAATCTTTAAGGCTCTTTTAATCTCTTCTGGCTTAGTATAAACTTTTTCTTCCAGAGCTATGGCATAGTTTTTTATAGTGTTGAGCGGAGTTCTAATATCATGCGAAAGACCGGCTACCATTGTTTTGTGGTCTTTTTCAAGCTGATAATTTTTTTCTTTTTCTACTTTTAACTTTTCCTGCAGCATATCAAGTCCCCAGCACAGCTTTTTTAAATATTTATTTTTAGTTTTTATCTTAATTGACTTAAACTGTCCTAAAGCCAGCTTTTGCGGTAGTTCTGAGGCATTTTTAAGTGGAGTCAGTATTTCTCTTTCGGTTTTATAATAAAGACTTAGAAAAAAAATAAAAATTAGAGTCAGCAATAATGCAAGATAAACAAAATTTCTGTAAAGAAAATGTTCACTTAGCTTAATCTGATATCTGACTAAGTATTCTGCGGCTGCTAAATATCTGTACAAATAACGATAATTTACTGGTTCAAATGCTGTTAAAAACACTTCAGCTGTATTCTGATTCATATTCTTTAAATTTAAAATTTTTACTGCTGCTATATTTCCAAGCTCATCCGGATTAAAGTCTGATAGATCTAACTCTATAACAGCTGCTGAACTGTCTTTATTATTCCCCTGTAGATCATTTTCAATTTCCAGCTCTTTTTTAAGCTCATTTATTCCATTATTTTTAAGCCAACTCTGAATTCTATTGATATTTACCAGATATTCATGACTCTGAAGCCCCTGATTTTTTACTATTAAATAAGTAAAAGACAGAGTAAAAATCCATAAAATAAGGATTATAATAGTTATCTTTTTCATGACTCTTCCTCAAATCTGTAGCCTATACCCCAGACTGTTTTGATCAGTTTTGGTTTTTTAGGGTTTTTTTCTATCTTTTCTCTTAGTTTGTTAATGTGAACTGTTAAAGTTGAATAATCGCTTTCACTATCTATACCCCAGACTTGATTAAAAAGTTTTTCCTTATTTACTACCCGATCTTTGTTTTGAATAAGAATTTTTAATAACTCAAACTCTTTAACTGCCAAATTTATAGCCTGATCATCAATATATAGCTGTCTGCCCCCAATATCAAGTACAATATTAGCTGCTGTGATTTTATTTAACTCAAGCTGCAGTTCATAAGCTCTTCGCAGCTGTGACTTAACCCTTACAAATAATTCTTTAACAGAATAGGGCTTTTCCAGATAATCATCAGCTCCAAGTTCAATTCCGGTAATTCTTACCTCTTCTCCTGTACGGGCACTGAGAATTATAATTGGTATATTAGACTGCTGCCTGACTTTTTCACAAATAGTCAAACCATCAACACCCGGCAGCAGAATGTCAAGGATCAGCAGTTTAACTGAATCAAAATTTACACTCAAATATTCTAGTGCTTCCTGACCATCATTAATAATCTTTAGTAAATAACCACGGCTGCCAAAGTAATCTTTAGTCACCTGGGCCAGCTCTTTTTCATCTTCAACCATCAATATCTGCTCCACGAAAAATCACCCCTCTAAAATCCCATGTTTAGAAGCCACCTTGATAAACTACTTTCTCTTTCTTTTAACTCAGAATTTTCTTTGAACTTATCTAAATTATACTCTCCTTCAATATTTCCGTCAATCATATATAGAATTCTTTCACTATGAGCTGCTACCTTAACATCATGAGTAACCATCATGATCGTGGTTCCTTCCTGATTAATTTTTTGTAAAACTGACATTACATCTTCTGCAGCACTTGAGTTTAGAGCGCCAGTTGGTTCATCTGCAAAAAGAATCTGAGGCTGGTTAATTAAAGCCCTGCAGATTGCTGCCCTCTGCAGCTGTCCACCAGATACCTGAGTAATCTCATTTTCTGTCAGTTCAATAATCCCCGTCTTTTTCATCAGTTCATGTGCTCTTTTACTGATCTCATCTCTTTTTTCATCTCCTGCCATAAAAGCGGAGATAATTATATTATCCATTATTCCTAAGTTTTTAAGCAGATTTATCTGTTGAAAGACAAAGCCCATTTTTTTTAGTCTGATTGCAGACAGCTGATCTTCATTTAGCTGACTCAATTTTTCATTTGCAAAAACAACCTCACCCGCTGTCATTTTATCCATTCCACTTATATTATAAAGCAGAGTGCTTTTGCCGGAACCAGAAGGCCCCATAACAGCCAGAAATTCTCCCTTTTTTACTTTAAGATTAAGATTTTTCAATATATGATGCTGTCTGCGATTAAGAAGATAGGTCTTAGAAAGATTTTTAGCTTCCAATATATTTTCCATTTTATTCCTCCTATTTTTTTCCAAATTATTCAAATCTACTCTTATTCCACATTAATATCTGCAATACTTAAGTCATTAATTGATTTTAAACTCCAGAGTACAGTCAGACTTACGAACAAAATTAAAAGTAGTGGAATTATAATATATGATTGAAATACACTAATTTTAAAATTGATTTCAGCTGCACCAACAATTGATAAAGCGGCACTTACTATTTTCTCTCCCAGAGTATTGGCAGTTATAGTACCCAATATTATTCCTAAATTTAAAACAAATAAGGCTTTTGTTATATACTCTAATTTAATGTTTTTTAAAGAAATCCCTATTGCTTTTTTGACTGCTATTTGCGATTTATCTTTGGCAGTGAGAGTTTTTATAAAAAGAGATGTAATTAAGACTGTTATTAAAATTACAATTACCAGTGAACTAAAAGTAAGTAGTTCAAGCTGATCAATTGTATTTTTAAAGGTCTGCTGAAAGTATTCATCCGGATCAGTTATTTTAACATCTTCAAAATTCTGCTTATATTCTGCAATTTTTTCTGCTCTATTTCCACTGATGTCTAAATTGATAGTATACCAGGCAGCACTGCTAAAATCAGCTTCTATATTGGCCTTAGCTGTTTTACCTCCATCAGTAATATCCTGATAAATTCCTGTAATCAGCATTCGTTGAGGCCTGCCCTTGATTATCATTTCCATTTCTTCTCCAACTTTTTTATTAAACTGCTCGGCAAGCAGATATGAGAGAGCGATTTCATTTTCAAGTAATGGAGCTCCACCTTCTAGATAATCAAGTTGAAAAATTGAAAAATCTCCGGTTTCAACCATTAAGTTTTCTGCTTCACCATCCTGATTTATTATTTCGTACTGTGAAGTTATATAGGGAGAAAACTTCTCAACCTCAGCATCATCTTCCAGATAATTTATAATTTCTTTAAACCGCTGTTCTATATTTTTCGACTGTCTGATATCAATTATAATATCACTTTTACCAACTCCCATATAACTGATAAAATCTGCTGACTGAATTGTATTCAAAAAATTAACCGGCACTATAATTATAAAGGTGCTCAAAATGAAAACAATAAATAAGACTGCATAAAGTTTGTATCTTAAAATAACATCCCTCAAACCTAAAAAAATGCTGCTGTTTAAATACTTGCTTTTAAAGAGTGAAAAGCTGCTGCTGTTTATATTTAAGTCACCTCGACTACCCATTCTAATTGCTTCGACTGCTGATATCTTTTTAAATCTCCTGAGAACAATCAGCGAAAATATAATTACAAAAAGAGCTACTATAAGAGCTGCTAGAAAAGGTATAAGAACTTGAATTAAACTTTCCGGTGCTTTTCCTATATAAAGAGCAATATTTTTAGCAAAAAGTTTGTTAAGAGCTATAGAAAATATATATCCCATCAAAGAAGCTGTCAGGGCAATAAAAAGATATTTATAAAAATAGATTTTCTTAATCTTTTTACTTTTAATGCCAATTGCTTTCATAACACCAATTTCTCTGTAATCTTCTTCCAGTGTCAGAAGAATTATAAAGCGCAGACATAAAAGAGCAATTAAGTTCAATAATAAACTAATCAATATTATTACTGCTGCAATCAGACCATCAGTAACTGCATTTGCCATTTTTAAAAGCTGGTAGTCGATTGTCGGACCTTTTTGCGGCAGTTCAGTTCGGCTGTACTCATCTCTAAACTGCTGCAGCTGATTTAAATCATTGAGCTGGAAAGCAATTTGATATTCACTTTCACCCAGAGGACTTAACTTTTCGAAGTCATCTGCATTAACCACAAATCGTTTAGAACTTATTATTGACGGGTTCATCTGTACATCTCTGACAAAGGAGGTAATTTTAAAATTGAATTGCTTTTTATCACCTTCTATTTTCATGCTGTCTCCTAGATTTAAATCAAGTCTCTGCAGATAGTAAATCGGTACTGCAATTTCTCCTTTATTTACTTTTATTTTCTGGTTATTCAAATTAAGCATATAATCAAAATCTTGATTCTGTTTAACAAAATTTAAATCCATTACAGTGTCACTTTCTGATTTTTCACCATTGATAAAGATCTTAGAACCGTCGATACTTATCATTTCTGAAATCTGATGTTTTTTGACACTCTCCTTTTCCCGACTCCAATTTAGTATTTCTTCTTCATTCAGCTCTCCAGTATGAGACTGAATAAAATGAGCTGCAGAAGATTTGTCAAATAAAGAATTAATAGAATTATTTAAGTCAATTAACATTCTTGAGCCACCAGCAATCAGCAGAGCAGAAAGCATAATAAATATAAAAACTGCTGTCATTATCACTTTTTTCTTTAAAAGATCATTTTTAATAATTTTATAGATCACTAAGATCACCCCTGTTTTCCTTATATTTGAAGTATAGCATAGTAAATATTAAGAAATCCTTAACTTTTTTAAAATAGAGTAGGACCAGCCTTTCGGCTGGGACCCATCGTCAAACTGCACGTACGGTTCTCCCGTATACAGCTTTCCATCAGTCGTTGCCCCGTCTCAAGGAATAAGTCTTCGTCACTGTGTTACCACAGGTGTATATTTTAGTCCTCTAGGACAATCTAGTAAGTAGTGAAACGAGTCCCTTCTTCCTGAAAAAGGAATTGGGGATTCTTTTGTTTTGATGCGTAATTGCTTTCTTTTTCTCCATATATGATCTCAACCGCATTCTTATCCATTTATCTAAGTCCCGGAAAAGGGTTTTCACATTTCCATGGCCGAAATAGTTAGCCCAGCCACGTATTTTAGGATTTAACCTCTTTATGATTGACTCCACTTTCCAGGGCTGATTTCTTTTAGTAACTTTTCTAACTTTGTCTTTAAAGTTTTCTAACGAATTCTTTTTCGGTCTTTTGTATCTCCAGGCTATGAATTCAAATCCCAAAAATACAAATCCCTCACCAAAGTTAGTTATTACTGTCTTTTCTGGATGCAGTTCTAATTTAAGTTCTTCTCTAATAATTTCTTTAACTACTTCATAAGCTCTTTTAGCTTTTCTTTTTGATTTTGTCATTACTACAAAGTGAGTGGACCTAAGGAACCTCCCCGTAGGTCTCTCTCAGAACCGGACGTGAACCTCTCGGCTCATACGGCTCCCATTACTTTTCCCATTGGTAAAATTCCAAATTTCCAGTGTGCAAATAAATCTCTTTCCCTTTTCGCAATTTCTCCAAGCCAATGTTTAGCTCGTTTCGTTGAATTGCGCTTTTTGAATTTTCTACGTACCCAATTAACCAGTTTATCATTAATATATCTTAACGTCCCATAAATTTCTGATCTATAAAAGTGGGTATAGTAATTAATCCATCCCTGTATTTGCCGATTAAACATGTTTGCTATATCTTGAATCGATTTATCCGATTTTAATTGCAGTTTCCAACTTCTTACTTCTTTTCTTATTGCTTTCTTTGCTTTATTTGATATGGCAGGCAGGAAATTTACAAATAGTTTTCCATATTTGTTCTTGGACCCTCTTGGTCTAAATGTATAACCTAAAAAATCAAAACTAGTCTTAGGATAATCACCTTTACGGTCCTCATCTTTACAATAAACTATCTTAGTTTTCCCTAAGTGTATTTTTAAACCAAATCTTTTAAATCGTTTCATAAGTTGATTTAACAAATAGTTGGCTTGTTTAAGTGATACACAATGTGTTACTGCATCATCTGCATATCTTGCCCAATCAATAGCTTGAAATTCTTTTTCCATGTAATCATCAAAAGCATAGTGTAGAAATAAATTTGCCAATACTGGACTAATTACTCCACCTTGTGGCGTACCAGCCACTCTTTGTTTGATTGTTCCATCAGGTAGTTGAAAAGGTGCTACAAGCCACCTTTTGATATATAGAATTATCCATTTCTTTTTGGTATGTCTTTTAACCATTTCAATTAAGTAATCATGGCGTATATTATCAAACAAACCTTTAATATCAAATTCTAATACCCAGTCCTTTCGCCAGCATCTCTTACGTGTTGCACTTATTGCTTGAATTGCTGACTTATTTGGTCTATACCCATAAGAATCCTCATAAAATATTTCTTCTACTTTAGGTTCAAAGTAAAGTTTAACAACCATCTGAGCTATTCTGTCTTCTACAGTTGGTATGCCTAAAATTCTTATGCCACCATTTTTCTTTGGTATTTCTACTGCTTTTACAGGTTTTGGAAAGTAACTTCCGGAGGACATACGATTCCACAATTTGTAAAGATTATTCTTTAGATCTTTTTCAAATACTTCAATGGACTCTCCGTCTACTCCATAAGTTCCTTTATTTGCTTTTACCCTTTTAAATGCATCCATTACTGTATGTTTTGAAATTTTAAATGGTTTTACTTTCTCCATAAGTTCCTCCTATTGCTAGTTGACTTACAATAAAGTAAATAATAATTTGAATTCTTCGCTCCATTTCTATTACAGAAATTTCTTCACTACTATAATTCAATCTGCCCCTACAAACTGTATCGATACTCTCATCTTGAGGGTCTTCCTCTTGATTTTCTCTCTTAGCAACAGTTTATAGGTTCCCACGTTCCTTATAGATGCCTATATTAAGATCATGCCACCTTTACGCCGCCCACCACCTAATCAATAAACAGGTTATCTTTAGACTTATCCCAGATTAACGACAACCCCCTGGTTTTGATGGAATCTCTATGCTTTCGACGTTTTCGTAAGTGGTTCATATGTTCATTCATCTTCTTAATACTCACATGACGGTTTTCTTACCGCCTTTTCCTTAACGCTTAATACCATAACTTTTGATTACAGCATCTTAAGGTTGTTTGAAATCTCCACCTGTATGGCGATTTCGATGGGCCCTCCATCATCATCTATAAAGCTTGAACCGCTCTTTTAAGTGTAACAAGCATTTCTTCGTGGCGCACAATCATCAGCATATCGTACCAGCTTGTATCCTCTTTCTGTCATCACCTTATCAAATTGGTGCAGAAAGATATTCGCCAACAGTGGTGATATTACGCCACCCTGCGGGGTTCCTTTTTCTGTGGGTATATATTCTCCATCTTTCATGACTCCCATGGTCAGCCACGATTTTATTATTTCAATTACCCAGCCGTCTGTTACTTTCTGCTTTATGAATTCTATTAAAAGCTCATGCTCTATATTATCGAAAAACCCTTTGATATCTGCATCTAATACCCATTTGTATCCCTGCTCTTTATATTCTTCAATTTGGTTTATCGCATCTATCTGTGATCTACCTTTTCTAAAACCAAAAGAACAGTCACAGAATTCCTTCTCATATATCGGCTCCAGTATTCCTCTGACTGCCGCTTGAGCTATTCTGTCTTTAACTGTAGGTATTCCAAGTGGTCGCTGTCTTCCATCACTTTTGGGAATGAATACTCTCAGTGCTGGTTTGGGTTGGTATCTATCTTCTAAGAATTCTCTGTATAACTCTCTCATGTAGACTGAATAGCTTTCTCTAAATTCTTCTGTATCTATTCTATCAACACCTGCACTACCACCTTTATCTAGGACATGTTTTGCGGCTACTTTCATATTTCTAATCTTTGTTACTTTATCTTTAAGAGTATAGTACGTTTTCTCAGTTATCTCTTTCACCAGTCCTTACTTCACGACTTACCAGTCTCTAACTCTACAGTCCAGTTAAACAGACCCTGTCTTCATAATATTATCAGCCACGTTTTAGGTTCTCTCCAATCGCACCCTCTGACATATTATTACTGAGGTTATGGTATTTCTAGCCTACCACCTTTGAGATTAGATTTCTCCCTCCAGCTACCAGCTTGACCCACTGCCTTAAGCAGTATTTAAACCATTAAAATCTGTTTACCACTCCTGTATTATCTTCAACTTCGACTGCGCTGGCTGTCCTTTGCTAAACTGGTTTTATCCTCCTGCAGGTCGCCCTGCTTTCATAGGACCAGTTATTATCGCTACTATTGACACCATCTGAACTCTGTATCTACTTTATCTCAGTTTTCCCGTTCAGGTTATGCCTCGATTTACTAAAACTAGTTTTAGTTTTAGACAAATACAGAACTCCTCCGGTCAATTATTCCATCTTACTGTCATTCCAACCCTAATCACATCTGCAAATCCGGCATAATTGCATGGTTCCTACCCCGGCATTGAGTTTCTTCGTTTTTAGGGCGAATCACCATTTACAGATGCCACCTCTGGTTCACATAATGTTTTGGACTAACAGCACGTCTCAGACTCTTC